>JAZNRW010000033.1:0-13597 GCA_045590835.1 Faecousia sp. | reverse complement strand
CAGCCTGAGAAAGGGGAAGTAAGTTATGAGCATGTTGAAAGACGCGCTGGAATCCGGCAAGTTTGGCGTAACCGCCGAAATGGCGCCCCCCAAGGGCTATGATTTTACCGAGCAGATGGAAGCTGCCGTGCTGCTGCGCGGCAAGGTCCACGGTGTCAATGTCACCGATATGCAGTCTGCCAGCCTGAAGGCCACCGGCCTGGGCCTGTGCATCAAGCTGAAGCAGGCCGGCGTGGAGCCCATCCTGCAGATGACCGGCCGTGACCGTAACCGTATGGCCCTGATGGGCGACGCTCTGGCTGCCGCTGCTTTCGGCATCGACACCATGCTGGCCCTCACCGGCGACCATCCTGTCTGCGCCGGCGGCGACTGCAAGGACGCCAAGCCTGTTTACGATCTGGACTCCGTCGGCATTCTGAAGATGCTCAGCGCTATGGAAGAATCCGGCCGTGACTGTGGCGGCAATCCTCTGTCCGGCAACGTTGTGGACAAGGAATCCGGTGAGATCACCGACAAATCCGCTACTCCCAAGTTCTACAAGGGCGCTTCCGTCACTCCCGTTTACGAGCCCCTGTTCCTGCAGATCAACAAGCTGCGTCAGAAGGTAGAAGCCGGCGCTAAGTATGTCCAGACCCAGGGCATCTTCGATCTGGATACCTATAAGCGCTTCCTGGAGGCTGTTGACAAGGCCGGCATCAAGTGCCACATCATGGCCGGTATTATCCCCCTGAAGGCTGCCGGTATGGCCAAGTACATGAACGAGAACGTCCCCGGTATCGATGTGCCTCAGCATATGATCGACCGCCTGGCCGCTGCTGCTGCAGAGGGCAAGGAAAAGGGCGTCAAGGGCCTGCCCATGAAGCTGGGTATCGAAATGGCTGCTGAGATGATCGCCGAAATCAAGGCCCAGGGCCTGGGCGACGGTGTCCACATCATGGCCATCGGCGCGGAGAAGAACGTGCCTGTGATCCTGGAGAAGGCTGGCCTGTCCATCTGATCCTACATACCAATAAAAGGACCAACCCTTCCGGGTTGGTCCTTTTTGCTGGGGTAAAACTCGAAAAATGTCGAAATTTGTGATAGCGGTACACCTTGCCAATCCCCGTATACTGTGATATTCTGTATATATCAAACAGGAAGGGGTGGCCAAATGCATAAACTGCTGATTGCGGAAGCGTCCGAACCCTTTTCCGATGCATTGGAAGAGATCTTCTGTAACGAGTTTGAGCTGCAGATCTGCCATGACGGAGAAACCGCCTTGGAGCTGCTGCAGTCCTTCCAACCGGAGGTGCTGATCCTCAATTTCATGCTGCCGTTCAAGGACGGCCTGACGGTACTGCAGCAGAGTGCCCACCGTCCTGAGGTGATCCTGGGTATTTCGCCCTATATGAATGCGTATACGGAACAAACCGCCACCACTCTGGGGGTTCAGTACACCATGATCATGCCCACGGTGCAGGCCCTGCGGGTGCGGCTGATGGATATGGTGTCCACCGTTACCAGAGAAAAACCCACCCCAGCCCAGCAGACCGCCATTTTTCTGCATATTCTGGGTTTTGCTACCCATTTGGATGGCTATCAGCAGCTTTGCATCGGTGTTCCAGTATTTGCCGAAGATCCCCAGGTGCGATTGAGCAAAGAACTGTACCCGACCATTGCCCGGCAGGTGGGGTGTAAGGATGGCCGATCAGTGGAGCACTCCATCCGCAAGGCGATCGAGGATGCATGGAAACGTCGAAACCGGATCGTCTGGGCCAAGTATTTCACGCCGAACCCCAGCGGCGACATTCCTTGCCCCACTAACAAAGCATTCATCTGCCGTATGGCAGAACTGTTGAAAGAATAATAAAAATCCCCCGGCGCATTTGCGCCGGGGGGATCGTTTAATTACCGGTATTGCCGGCTTTTTCGTGTTGGGTTCCAAAGTAGAAGGACACCACCATGGATACCACGATCATCACATTGTCCGGGTGGATGCTCCCCCGCAGAGCCAATACCGCAAAAACACCGGCTACCACCATTGTGACAAGGGTCTTTACTTTAACCAGATCTGCTAACCTTTTCAAAAAATGCTCTATCATTTTATGCCTCTTTCTTTTCCAAATCCATTAATCTGTGATTGATCACCTTGATCTGCTCCTCTACTACCGGCATACGCTGAGCGAAACCGTTATGCAGCCTAACCTCTCTGGTCAGCTCATCAATCTTAGTATCAGTAACTGCTTGTGATACCTTCATTGCAGTTTCGCTTTTTTTAGATGTGGCAAGACAGGTAACAACAACACCAGCCAATGAAAGACCACCTGTAATCAGAGCCACAATAACGGCCTCACTCATATGTAGTCCCCCTTATGCCATACCCAGCAGTTTCTTCCAGGTTCTATTTCCGGCTGTGATCTCGCCGTCTACCCAGCAGCCGTTGTCTTCCTGAAAAGCAATCACCGCTGCCTCGAATTTCGGGCCGGTCATACCGTCCGCTTCGCCAACCTGGGTGTAACCAAGGGCAGCCAGCCGCTTCTGTACCGCCTCCACCACCGGATGTGTGCGGTTTACGTTGGCAGAGACCGTCACGGTGTTTCCGATGGTTTCCGGGCCTGCAATGCCGTCCACCTCAGAGCCGGTGGCTGCCTGCACCTCCCGGATAAACTGCTCCAGAGAATATGTGTCCTCTGCCTTGGTTTCCGGCTCAGCCTCACGGAAGGTCTCACCCAGGCACTTGCAGATACCCTTTGCCAGCGCCTTGCCTACCACCTCCGGGTTATGAATAAACTCGTCGCAGTCCCTTTGGTTGGTATGGAAACCCAGCTCGCAGTACACCGTTAAGGCTCTGGGTCTGACAATTTCCGCAAGGTCGGTGCGGACCTTAAATACGGATTTTTCGTTGCCCGGGTATACCGCCTCCAGCTCCGGCGCAACGGCGTTGAACACCCTGCGATATTTGGCGCTGTCTGCATAGAACATGAACATCAAATACCGGGTGTCTGGTTCCCAGGCATTGGTGTGGATCGGAACGTGAAGATCCGCGCCGAAATCGTCAGAATCCTGGCACCGCTTGGTAAGGCTCTGATCCGCCGCGCCGATCATCACCTGGATACCGCTGTTTTTCAGGTACTTAGCGCACACCTCCGCGATCGGTCGTGTGTGTTTGTCCTCATAGCAGTCGGTGTGCAGACATTTATTTTGCCCTACTCCGTGATCGGAGGGCGATAAAAATACTCTCTTTGCCATAGCTTATTCCTCCTCTACTTCTATCCTCTTATTGGCTTCCTCATAGGTGTACAGACAAGGAACAATGTCGATTGCCTCATCATACACAATGCCTGTTTCCACCTGGAGCAGTTTCATGCCATTATCGGAATAGTGCCGAATCAATGTGCCATCCTTTAATAACTCTGTTTTTATCATCGGTTATTCCTCCAATTCGCTGATAGGCTTGATTTGGTCTGCAAAGGTAGACCAGTTTGTTGTGGTTTTATAGCGTTCCACCAAATCGTCGGGAACATAAATATAGCCTGTGCCATTTGCGATAGGCGTGTCTAGAAACGCATTTGTTGCTTTCAATTTGCAAACACTATTTAATCCAAGAATCAAAGTGTCCAAGTTTGAACAACCAGCAAAAGCGTTGCCAAATATATCTGCAAGAAGTGGGAACTCTAGTTTTTGCAAGGCGGCGCATCCTCTAAAAGCATACGCATTAACCGTGTTAACTTGTGGGCAATTAAATGTGTGTAGTGATTCGCAATAATAAAACCCGTTTGCCCCAACTCTGGTGAGCGTATCACTTGTAAACTCTGTGATACTTTTGTCCAGAATGTCGTCCGTAATTGCTTTTTGTTCTTCCAGTTCTGTTTCGTAGGTAGGCACATCGGCAATCACATCAATGTTTCTGTCGCAGTACTTGCCTGCGGTGGCAAGGGTAGTCGTGGAGTTTTTGGTAATGTTAATTTTGTGATTCACCATCAAACCACACTCCCATCATATACAGGCAGAGCTGCAATTACATCATCAACCACATTCTCCAAGGCACTTTGTAACTGTTCTTGTGTAACTGCACCAATCTGCGCACAAGTCACATCGTGGGGGTTGTTCTTATCTGCAATATGTTCGTTTAAGACAGTAGAATCACCGCCACCACTTGCCGTGCCGGCCACCACATAGCCAACATCGTCGCCCTTGCCGGTAGCAATAATGTAATTGACCACCGTGTAGGGCTGCATATTGTTGTGGGGTTGACCGCCGCCGGTACTATTTGTCTCGCCATTATATCCACTGCTCCAGTTTTTACCATCGCCCTCGGCTACCTGCGCTGGGGTGCTACCATAGCCGTCGGTGGTACTAACAGAAAAACCGTGCTTATGACTTGGCATTTCTTCTACGGTCAGCTGGTGCGTCTCCTCGCCGCCTGTTGCGCCAAGGTCATAGCCATCACCTGTGCCCACAGGAACTCTCGTGGACAGATTCGGCACATTGAAGGTGGTACTTCCGTCACCGGCGCCGTAGGTGGTTCCGATTGCCTCAAACAGCTCTGCGTACTGGGTTCTGCTGTATGCAGCGCCGTCACAGAGCAAGAAACCCTCAGGCACGGTTTCCGATGCCAAGGGATAAATAAAACCGGCTTTTGCTTTTGTCCTGCATACAAGCGCTTTAAACGCGTCTGCAGGAGTGGGATCCTCCACCCCGGGACACAAGGCGGCGGCAACTTCATCCGGAAGAACCGAGGCCTTACTGTAAGGCGTACCTTCCACCAAGGGCTGATCATTTCGGGCTAAGGTGATGGAAAAAGGATTACCGCTCTGCAGCTTGGCAAATTCCCCTGCCGTTACAGAGGCGGTATATTGTCCGGGCGCGCCCGGCACGCGATCTTTCATAAAACATCATCTCCTGAATATAGTTCTCCACTGAACCGAAAACAGCTGATGATCCGCCTGATCCGACGCTCTGCCAACAGGAGGGAGGATTCTATATCATTGGCCTCCCGGTATCCAAGGCCGCCCATAGATGCAGGAAGGCTGTATTGGACCTCAACGGCGTCGCACAGTGCCCTGATATTGTCCAGGTATCGCTGCATTTGGCTTTCCGTGGGTGTATTTGCTGAAGGGTATCCGCTGAGGATCCAATCGGTTTTGGTAACCAAAGAAAGCTGAACACCCAGTTGGGTTGCCAGCTCCGATAGCTCCTTCACAGCGGATTCCACCCGATTTAGGTCTGCGGCACCGTAGGTGCCCTTGCTGTTTTGCAGAAGAACATCTTCTTGTGTTCTGTCTGTTATAAGCGCAAGTTGATTAGGCAAAGGCAGCACCTCCTGATTCTGCATGCACAGTGGTATTGCATGCAATACCGTTGATTTTTATCTGCGCGGTCTGTCCTGTGGGGCTGAGTTGATTGTCCATAGACACAATATACCCCTGAGTCACCTTGCCCCAAGGATTCTGGGAAACCACCAGATCCCCTACCTGTTGCCCCTGGATCACCACGTGCTGGGTCAGCGTCTGCCGTAGCTGCAGGACAGAATAGAGCCTGTCCAGCACAGCGGCTACATTCCCGCTATGCACCAGGGTAGCATCCTCCACACGCAACACATTATTTACCTCCGTGCCGGTGGCTGCCCGGTCTTGTTTGGTGTGGGTGATGCAGGTGTGCCGGTAGGGGAGTCCTGTTAGGGTGACAGGCCCATCGGCGGTGATGACCACATAATTGGCGCCTTGTTCTGTGATGGTGCCGCCGGCAATGGAATAGGAATGGTAGGGCTCAGTAAATGTTACCAGCATATCCGTACCGGACAGGGTCTCTCCGTCGATCAGGGTCTGGGGATCAGAAAGGGGCGTATAGGTATGGGATGCCACACAGACCTTGGCATATCTTGGCCGGGTGGATACCTCCGCATTGGAGAAGATCTGTCCGGAAGAGAAGGTACTGCTTACTGTTTCCGGTAAAGGGAGAAGTTCGATGACGCTGCTGCCTTGGGTCTTCACCAAAGCGCCGACGGCAAAAGCCACTTGCTGGAGGGCCTCCCGCTGGGTGCAGACCCCCAAATAACCGGTGACAGTGATGTCTTGAAAGGAACTGTGCAGCATAAACTCCCGCCCGGGGAGGATCTGTTGCAGCAGCAACAAAAGAGGCATGCTGTTGTAGATGCCGCCCAAAAAAGTATCCGCCAACAGACCGATGGCGGACTGGCAGCGGAATTCGTACTTTTGGTTGGTGCTTCTTTTGCTGTCCTTGATGTATTGGGTGGCCAGAAGCGTGCCGTCCCGATACAGCTCGATCCGCTGATTCTCCTGGGGCGCCAACTCCCGACCTGTCCGGTCGTAGATGTTTATGGTCATGGTGTCCACAGACAGGGTAGTCAGGGTGTTATCCGCCTCGTTGAGGATGTTCACAGAGGAGATCTCATCCTGCTGAAACTGCACCACACGACCGATCTGCAGATGCCGAAGTTTGGCATACTGCAAAGGCTTGCTGGTACGCACCAAGGTAATGCGCAGCTTGTCAAAGCTCTCTACCATATGATTGAGCGTCCAATTGGGAGAATTGGGATATGCGGTCAGCGCCTCCAGAAGGGTTTCTCCATTGTACCAAGCCAGCTGCACTTCACTGCACCACTGATTGGTGGAAGGCCAGAAGGTAAAGGTAAAACCCGTAGCGGTATACAGCGCCGGGAAACCAACCTCCAGAACCGGAGGCTCGGCGAAATACCCATCCCCATCCGACGGACCCTCACTCCACCAGAAGTCCTCCGCCGTATCCGGAAGCAGCGCTCTGGTTTTATCCAGCAGCCAGTTGCCCTCCAGTGTTGCATAGGGAATATCCGGATGGCCCTTTACCAGCAGACCGTCGCTGGCAAAGGGCTGGCCGCCGGTGGTGCTGACCTGCATAGTCTCCTGCGCGCCCACCGGAACATCGAAATATGTGACAGACAGACTCATGGCATCACCTGCGGTTCTGTAGCAATGAAGTTGACGGTCACTTCGCCCCAGTCAGCAAACTCCGGGGTCAAAAGCCGCAGAGCCTTTTCGCCGGAGGTTACATACATCCGCTGGGACAGGGTCTGCTGCCCATAGGGGAAGGTGCAGACATGACTTGCAACCGGCTGCGAGATGGCCTCCCAAAAGGCATCAAAGTCTGCCCGGTGATTGCTTTTCCGGGATACCGTCATGGAATAGTTATAAAACGTGCCGATGGGCTCCCGGTACAGTTTGCCGTCCTGGGTTCTGCCGGTCTGCTCTGTGTCCAGAACAGAGAATTTGCAAACCAGATTGGTCACATCCACCTGATAGGCGATGCCGTCCATGGTAAACACACACATCAGAAAACAACTCCCTTCATTAAGGTTCTGCCGGCCCGGCTGGATTCCCGGGTGATCTCCGGCTGCAGGATCCGGGCCAGCTGGGCAAGCTCCCCGGTAAAGTTGATGTTGATCACATCATTGCCCTGACTGCCCAGAACCTCAGCCAGTGCCTGCTTGATCACATCCAGGGGCGCTTCCACATTGGTGCCGTGTTTTTGATCGCCCACCACCGCCAGGAAAGGCCGGTTGGCAGGCAGCACCGCGCCCTGCGCCAAATAGGGGATCTGTGGGGTGTTTAAAAGTTTCATATTGAAACCGAAGGTTTTTCCACCAATACCGGGGATCCAATCGGGAATATCAAACTTCAGCTTATTCAGAAGACCAATGACACCATTGACGCCGTCCACAATTCCTGCAATCAGTCTATTGAGGAATCCGATAATGCCGTTCACCATGTTTTTGAAACCACCGATCAGGGGGTCAAGAACCTTTTCCTGAAACCAAGTGGCTACTGAAGCGAAAGTCTGCCGGATTTTCTCCCAAACATTGACTGCCGCAGTCTTTACCGTATCCCAATTTTTTACTAGCAGCACCACAATAGCGATTAGAGCCGCGATTGCTGCTACTGCAAGACTGATAGGGCTTGTTAAAAATGCCATAGCTCCACCGAATACACCTGTAACCGCCGCACCGACGGAGCTGACTACATTCCAAAGACTTACAGCCCCGTTGACCAATCCAATGGCAGCAGCTACAACCAGGATCACCTTGGCGATTGATTGCACCAAGGGCTGATTTTCGCTGATCCATTGACTGACGCCGTGGAGTTTCTCAGTAAGCCACTGCAGCGCTTGGATGATCGTTTCGCCTGTCCATTGGGCAACAGGTAGCAGGAAATTTTCCCACAGCCATGTACCCAATGGCTGCAGGGCGATGAGCACCTCATTGAGCACACCCAGTGCAGCTGCCAGCAGTTCTAAAAAAGCAGGCAGCAGATCCTCCACCGTCCACGCCGCTAAAGGAACAAACAGATTGTGATATGCCCACTCCAGGCCTGCAAACAGTTGCGGGGTGAACGGGGCCAGCGCCTCTTTTAACCCGGAGAAAGCTGCTGTGGCAGCGGACAGATCAATGTGCCGCAGAGGCTCAATCAGGCTGTTGATCTTATCCACTACAGCTTGCAGCTGGGGTGAAAGGGTATCCTGCACCTGGGGCATCGTGACAGTTTCCACATCGGAGGTGCCTGCTCCGCCGGTACTTTCCAGCCGCTCCACTTCATCAAAAGATGCCAAAGAACGGCTTGCCTTTCCGGAAGAGCTTGCCAACTCCTTCTGGGAATTTGCCATTGCCTTTGCAGCCCTGGAGCCACCGAACAGTGCGCTGATCACACTCCCCACATTCTTGGCAAGCTGTGTCAAGGCATAGATCGCCTGTTGCACCACCGGCAGCAGCACCGCTGCGATGGGCGCAACAGCCTGTCCAATGGCGCTTTTCAATTTCCCCAGACTCAGCCGCAGCACCAGCAGCTGCTTGTCCAAAAGCCCTGTGCTTTTCACCGCCTCACCTAAGTAACTGGACAGGTCAAACGCATCGCAAAGGGCCTTTTTCAAACCAGTGACCGTTCTTTTTAGTCCGCCAAGGCTACCTTCCGCCTGTTGAACAGATTGGTGAAACTGTTGCGCATCTACTTCCAACTCTATAATTGTATTTTCATAATTGACCAAACCCTCACTCCTTTCCATATTTCATTGTTGTAATTATCTGTTTCATAAGGTATAATTTGGATATACACGCAAACGAAGGAGCGTTTTTATGACTGTTTCAGAAGCTGTGACCCGCAGCAAAACTCTTGCATTCTTTTCCAAAGGCTCTATAAAAGCCGCCCAGCAAATGCTTTCTCCCACAGAAACAGTTTTGTGGGCGCAGATCAGCAACGTATACACCAATCCGGTCCGGGGCGAATTGAATACCGACGCGCTGACGAAGGGTATGCTCAGTGGCGTCATTGTGGTGACGGACCGGCGTGTTTTCTTTGTGAATCAAGTACTGGGTCGCGGCATGACCAAGGAGATACCGTTGTACAATGTCCAATCCATTGACAGTAAGTACGGCAATCTATACGGATGCTTGCGGATCACAGGCGTTACGGATATGATCGTTACCACCTGCAGCCGGGAACTGGCGCAGCAACTCAGGGCTGTCATGGAGGAGGCTTTGGCCAATTGGCAGACCCGCACCGACGCTACCGCAACGCCTGCCGCGCCTGCGTTGAACACAGCACAGCTGCAGGCGCTGAAGCAGCTTTACGATTCCGGGGTGCTAACAGAAGAAGAATTTGCTGCGAAAAAAGCACAGCTTCTGGGCCTATGACAGGTTTAGCGCCTCTGTCGGCTTGACTTTCTACAACCGTTCCGCTATAATCATCTCATCTTTGACAGAAAGGACTTAAGGTTATGAAAAAATTACTCTCCCTGATTCTCATTTTGATTCTGACTTGCTCTTTGGTTGCCTGCGCTGGTGTGGAGGACAATATCATCCCGCCCAATGCTGACACCAATGCAGATACCAATGCACCTCAGGACGAGACCCAATCCCAGCCGGATACACCGGCACCTTCGCAAGATGCTACCATTGAAGAGACAGTTCTTCTGGACGAAAACGGCATTAAGATCACCGCCAAATCTCTGGAAACAGATAGCCTGTTCGGCGCCGAACTGAAGCTTCTGATCGAAAACAACACCGATCAGAACCTTACCTTCCAGTCCACCAACACTTCCGTCAACGGCTACATGGTGGGAACCATGATGTCTGTGGATGTGGCAGCAGGCAAGAAGGCAAACGACTCCCTGACCTTTATGCAAAGCGATCTGGACCTGTGCAACATAGAGACCATTGCCGATATGGAGTTCTCTTTCCGGGTATTCCATACCGATGACTGGAGCGACTATATGGAGGATAAGGCCGTAAAGCTGCAAACCTCCGCTGCAGCTACCTATACTTATACCTATGACGACTCCGGTACCCTTGCCTATGACGCCAATGGCATGAAAATCGTAGTGAAGGGCCTTTCCCCGGACAGCTCCATTTTGGGCGACGGCTTGGTTGTTTACCTTTACAATAGCAGCGACGCCGCTCTGTGCGTGCAGACCCGGGAGTGCTCCGTAAACGGCTTCATGATAGATCCTCTGTTCTCTCAGGAGGTTGGCGCTGGCAAGCATTCCATTAGTACAATTACTTTTATGGACGCAGATCTGGAAGAAAATGCGATCACCGAGATCACAGAGGTGGAACTGTCCTTCCATATCTTCGACGCAGAAACCTGGATGGATGCGGTTGATACCGATCCCATCACCCTGAACTTCTCCTGATATACAAAATATGCATCCCAAGGTTGCCTTACCCGGTAACCTTGGGATCTTTTATTTTCCCAGCATAGCCTGCAGCTTTTCCCGTTGAGCCAGTTCCTCGGTGCTAAAGCGCTTTTTCAGATCTACTCGGTGCTTGTTCTCCCGGTAGTATGCCTTCTCCCAGTCCTCCAACTTTTTGCCTTTTTGCAGCTTTTGCCGCAGGGAAATAAGGGTACTCAGCTGCCCCTCGCCAATGGCGTGAAACCAGGACAGGAATGTCCACCAATGGACAAAGGGCAGGCTCCGGATCTCTTGACCTGCCACCTTGTTGATGTCCGCCACGATCACCTGGGCATCCTGCTGCCAGTCCAAAAGTCTGGGTGCGGGAGTCTGGGGCGTATCCTCTCCACCATTGAGGAATTTTGTCAGATACGCCATAGCCTCCTGCCGGTGCTCCTCCGGAATCTCCTCCTCGTAAAATAGCGCCAACGCGATCCGCCAACGGAGATGTTCGGGAAGATCCGGGTCTTGAAAGTAGGAGAAAATCTCCAGAATATCCCGGTAGTCACAATGCAGGTTGTATTCTCTGCCGCTGATCTGCGCCCTGGTGGGCAGATCCCAACCTTTTAGCATACTGCATCCCGGCGAGCTTTGGCCTTTGCCACCGCCGCATCCGTTTTTTCTTTAGCGCAGCGCTCCGCGCCGTCCACCAGGATCGGCTGCAGGGCAGACAGCAGATTGGTCACCACCCGCTCGCCGTTTTCGGCTACTGCCAGCAGGTTGATACCGCCTAAGATTTTGTCAAAGTCATTTTCCTGACCGAACACCCAGCTCAGGATTTGCTTCATCTGCTTGTCCGCCTCCTGCAGCAGCTGTACCACGGCGGCGCCGTCATTACCTTCAATCTGCCGTGCCTGTTCGGTCATCTCCTGCTCCACCTTGGCAAACTTGTCTGCCGCCTCCAGAAAGCGGGCGTATACATTGGGATCGCCGGGATTGAACCGCAGCAGGCTGCCGCCGTTGAGCCGGTAGGACTTTACACCGCTATCAAACTGAATCTTCTCCATAGTCAAGCTCCTTTCATGTCGTGGGGGAGGGAAGCCCTCCCCCTATGGTTTAGTCTTCCGGAGTAAAGGTCTTTGTGGACACATTGAAGGTGCCCCGAACCTTGTTGCCGGTAAAATGCAGGGTGAAGGGGATCTGATAGCCGGTGGTGTCGCCGCCGTAGCTGGTGACCTCAATAAAGGCCTCCTCCTTCACCGCAGGGTAAGCGCCGCCCTCAGCGGTCTCCCACAGTTTTACATCCACCACATCGGTCTTCAGGTCATCCAGCACAAGACCGTTGTCCAGAATGTTCTGCAGCCGCTGGAACAGGGCAGAGCCGTCTTCTGCATAGAAAGGCTCCACCGCAGCGGTCTTCTCATAACCGGAGATCAAAATAGAGGTCTCGCCCAGAATATTCTTTTTGCTCTCCACCTGAGCGGACAGCTCGGGGCTGTACTCCTCCAGATCCTTACCCAACCGCTCATAAGCTGCTTCTGCAGCAGGCTCGGCGGCGTTGATATAATGGACCAAATATTTGCGTTCAATTTTTGCCATAGTTAATTCACCTCATATAATTTTATAAAAGTTGCCATCAGATTCACCGTATAGGTGCCGATTCCTGTGGAGGAGATTTTCTGCAGGCGTCCTTTTTCCGCCCACATCTGCTCCCTGGCAGGTACATCGCCCAGCTGGGGGATAAGACCTGCCTGACTTTGCTGCCGGACCCATTCCTGAAAATCCAGCAGCCAGGCGGCATAGGACGCATTGTCCTCTGTTGCTGCTGTCTGCCGGCGCAGGGTAAAACCCAGACGGCACTCCACCTGCCGGTTGCCTAAAATATCCTCCGTTCGGCTCAGTTCCTCAATGCCGGCGGGAAACAGACCCATATGGCCCGGTCCTGCCGGCAGCATATCCACCGTCAGGGTGTCCTCCCAACCGGGATAAGTGTGCAGCCAATGCCGCACGCGTTCCAGTATTGTCATAGTTCACCTTACTTTCTGCCGGCCTCGGCGTGACAGAACTGACCCTCCCAAAAGTAGGCGGTGGCGAATTCTGCCACCGCCAAATCTTCCACCTGCTCCGGCAGAAAGGACGGCCACTGCTCTTCCGATACCACTGGGCCGATGCCTGCATAGACCCGGTCTCCTGCAAACACCAGCTGCTGATCGCCTGGCTGCACCAGCAGGAACTTGCGCTCCTGCCGGTGTCCTGTTTCGGAGAATCCGGTGTTTTCCTGCATCTGCAGGAAAACATTAGAAATCTCTTGCCGGTGAATACCTGTCTGGGTCTTTCGGTACACCGTCACCACTTGGGTGCAAAATCGGTAGTCAGCAGGACCGGTCATACCTCTACCCCCCGATAGATATCCAGATAGATGGATGCCCGTTCCCGCAGCAGCTGCTGCAGTTTAGCAGAGCCGGAGTCGTACTGCACCCGCACACTGCCCACGCTGGCAGAGGCAAGACCCCTGTTTCTGTGGGCGTACAGAGCCTCTGCCATGGCGCACACGGCCATACTTTCCGCCTGCTCTCCGGAGGATTCCACGCGGAATACCCGTTTCATCCGGCTTAGCTGCTCCTGGGCGCGGGACGCCATTCCGGCAAATGCGGCTTCCGGAATGGCACTGCCCAGGTAAGTATCTTTGTAAAATGTGTAATCTACCAAAAGGCAGTGCCTCCCTTATCAAGCGGAGATGGCGATGCCCTTCAGCACAGCAGCCTTCAGGGTGTTCTTCAGCGCAACGCCGGCCACCAGCTCTACCTCGCCGGTCTTCACTGCACCGGGTGCGTTCAGATCGGGCAGGTAGGACTGCACCACGCCGTCGCCCATGGGGGAGATGCCGTGGAAGCCGTCCAGTCCCAGAGCTACTGCATAAATGGCGGTCTTGCCGTTTTCGTCGGTTTCCACCACATCCGCA
>JAZNRW010000032.1:0-13095 GCA_045590835.1 Faecousia sp. | reverse complement strand
CCACAATCTCCCGCAGCTCGTCCGGTACGGAGTCTGCTCGGGGGATGGGATAGAGCGAGAGGTCGTAGTTTTTCTTATCGTCCACACTGGTGAGCCGATGCGCGTCATCCTCGCTGTAAGGCTCAATCACCCATGTCAGATCATCCATTCCTCGTGACCACATACCACTGAGATAGTTGGAGTTCTGGAACTCGAAACGGCGAATAATTGCATCGCTAAACCCGGTAGGAAGTTCAGACGGCATATACCGACCAAAGTCCGGCTCGGACTGTGCTTCCGCCAGCGTATCGAACATCTGCTCCGTCAGTTCGGGGATCTCTTCCGGAACAATGATGGAGAGGTCGGGCTTGCCCTCTTCATAGTAGGCAAAGCATTCCAGTACATGGTGGAACTCTTCCTTAGCCTGCTCCAGATTTTCCATCGGGACATCCATAGCAAAAGCGAAATAGATATCGTTGATGATCGTATATGCTGACAATTCGACCTTATCGCCAAACTGATACTGATAGACTCTGTAATCCACTCCGTTGCAAACCGACACCACCTCAGTTCCGAACAGCACATAATCAAAACCGAAAAAGTAATCCGCCAGACCAATGTTGACCGGGCTTTCCGGCAGAGTCGTTTCTGTCTGCATTTCAATATCCAGCAGGTTTCCCTTGTCGTCAAATCTTGCATATCCGGAACAGGTCAAATCTGCGCTCGGAATCAGAGCTGCCAACTCCTCATCATTCAAGGGTTCGGTAAAAGAACCTTTGATGAATGCCCGGTTTGCCGCAATCATCGAAGAAACTTCATTGTAATGGATCGTCCACGGAGTCCGCAAGTCTTCTGTATTCTGATGACCCTCGGACTGATTAGGATCGGTCTGAACAGAACTGTCATGAACAGGAAAATCGTTGTTATCCGGTGGAGTTGGTGTAGTCCCCGGAAACAGATTGGGGGCTGCAACCATTGCCGCAACAAGCAGACAGAAACACGCTGCCATCGCACCCCATTTCGTCCATGCGGGACGCTTCTTCTTTTTGCGCAGAGCCTCTACGCCCTGAATCATATCGTCATCGATTCTACCAAGAGAATCGACCACTCTATCTTTGCTCATAAATCAAAACCCTCCTTTACGAGATACGCTTTCAGACTTTGACGGGTGCGGTAAAGCATACTCTTGGCCTTGGCCTCGCTCATACCGCAATACCCGGCCACATCTTTCAGCGAATCGAAGAAATAGTACCTGCCAATGAAGGTATTGCGTGCATCATCGGGAAGTGAGCGCAGAAAGCGATTGATAGCAGCATCCAGTAGCTTGGCATCATAAGCCTGCTCCGGCGTGTTGCCATCGGAGAAACTGTCTCCCAGCTCATCCAGCGAAACTGCATACTCAGAAGCATAGCGCTTGGCGCTGTTTTTCTTTCTGAACATATCAATGGAGAGCTGTCGGGCGATTTTGCCCAGATATGTAGAGAGGACACTGGGCCTGTTGGGTGGCATGGAGTTCCATGCCTTCAGATATGTATCGTTCACGCATTCCCTGCTGTCCTCAAGATCCGAAAGGATATTGTAAGCGACCTTCGACAGATATGCTCCGTACTTCTGCTGAGTCTGTTGAATTGCCACCTCGTTTCGTTCCCAATACAGGTCAACGATCTCGGCATCCTTCATAGGCGCACCTCCTTCCCGATTATTTGTTGTGTAGGCGCCTTCACTATATATCCCGTAAAAAAGAGCGGTTGGTTTTATGGATTTCAAAAATATTATAGCGTACTTTTGCAAGTACCTCAAAAAGAAAAGCGCAGCTCCCGGTCCATTGGAAACTGCGCTTTTGCATTGTATAGTTATGTGTCACGCATCCGGTGCAGCAACATCCGTGATTCCGTACATCAAATCAATATACTCGCACAGGATATTATTTAAGAAAAGCCGCTCGGCCATGGTCAGCGTCCAGTACCGCCCGCCGGACGGTGCCGGGTGGGAGTAGGTTGTCACTTTGGAAAGGTCGTACTCGATGAATGTGCCGTTTTCAGAGCAATAGTAGAGCAGTCTGCCGCCCAGGTTAATGGCGCAGTCATTGTTGTGATCCGGCATTTCTGGTGTTTCCACCCAATTACCGCTTTCCACAAAGCTGAGAAGTTTTGCCGCATCCTCCTCACGCAGCGCCACGGCTGTCTTCAGCGTTGCCCACAGTGCATCTTTTAACGAAAGGCATCCCTTTTAACGATTTATCCGAGGGGTGTGCATTTCGTATCAAAACAGGTCACTTTTTTCAATGATATCCGTTCCTGTCGGAACGGGTGATATATCTTCTATATGATATCGCTCTGAGAGCGATGATATATGCCTTCGGCATATGAAGGAACGGATATTATATCGTGCTTGCGTAGCAAGTATATCATATGACGTAAGCCGTATATCATATCGCGTCAGCGATATACCATTGAAAAATGTAACATTTTATGATAAAATACCGATAAAAGAAGGTGGTCAAATGCAGCATAACGATTGGGTTATACCTTTTTCATCTCTCGATTTGTGTGCAGGCACACTTGTGCCTATTATTAACGACGGTGAAGATATGCTTGAAATTCGATGGTGTGACGGAATGTGGATCGATGTTGGTTATTTGAAAAATGAAGGTACATATTACATAACTACAGTTTCTGACGACACCTTAGAGAGTTGGAATAATCCTTTATCTGTTATTGGGATTACTATTCGAGAAGAACTGCCCTCTGCTCTTCAAAAAGAGATTTACCGTTGTAGGTCATAAGATACTTTTGGTCGTTCTTACCCCTACTTATACTGCTTTTAGTCGCTTTTTCGCAAAAGTAAAGCCCGTCCCGGTTGGGCAATGCCATTAAGTTAAGCTTTATTGTCATTGCGAACCAGTGCTCACAATGGTGTGGCAAACTCGCAGTTGATGTTTTAATAAATCTCTAGTTTTCGGCAAATTCGTAACATCTTACTAAAAAATTCCCGCGTCGCGGTGCTCCTTATAATGACAAGGGAGGCTTTTTGATACGCAGAGCCGCAGTAACCGGTCAGTTACTGCGGCTTTTGATATGTATGTTTTCAGCCGGGAAGCTCTTGAGCATCCTCTTTCTTTGCCTTTTGGGGCAGGAAAAGGGTCAAGGCAATGGCTGCCAAGGTCACGAATGTGACGATCAGGCCGCCCTCCAGACCGAAATCGCCGCCGTGGAACAGCGCGAACTCGCCCTGGGGCTGCATCATTGCCACCGTAGGCAGATTGCCCGTGCCGCTGACCTGAATGCCCACCAGATTGCCCTGGGCAAAATTCCACGCGCTGTGAATGGCGCAAGCGCCCCAGAGATCATCGGTACGCAGCACATACACTGCCATAAATACGCCAAACAGCGTCAGATTCAGCAGTGCCAGCAGACTGATACCGGGATTGCCCAGATGCAGCATCGCAAACACCACGGAGCTGATGCCCACAGCCACTGCCACATGGCAGCGGTTGCTCAAAGAAACCATAAAATATCCCCGGACAACCACTTCTTCGGACATCCCCTGGAGCAAAAAGCCCACAAAAAAGGCCAAAATATAGAACACGGGGATCTTCTCGGAGAAGGCAAAATCCAGATCACCAATAAGCCAGGCGATCAGCGCGCACAGCAGCAGCATACCTGTGCCGATAGCATAGCCCTTCAGATAGCGTCCGAGCCAGCCTGTCTTCCGGAAACCCATGGAGGCCCAGGAGCGCTTCTCGATCTTGCGGCAATAGAGGAAGCAAACAAGGGTGGTTGCCACAGTGCCAAACAAATTGAGCAGCATGATCCAGGGCTTTTCCATGATGGACATAGCCAGGGAGGTCGCTTCCACCGCATCCCCGGCAGCAATCGCCTCAAGCAGCTGCGGATCTGTGAAAATGCCGACCATGATCGGACCGGTCAGAATCATAGACAAAATGGCGTTGCCCACCATAAATACCGCCACGAACAGAAGGATCTGGAAGATCAGCTTTGGCTGGAAACGGGCCTGACGCGCTTGTGCCAGCATAATGTTGTTTTTGCAGGAAATCATCTTATTTCCCCCTTCTGATAGATTTGCGATTATCATACCACATACACCTGCAAAGTGCAACCGGTTTGTCTGTAAAAAACGCATTTTGACTATTGAACTTCGTCTGCATTGATGGTATAATGCGGCTATACATAGATTCTGCAAGGAGGAAACTTTATGAACGAAACGACATACGACTGCAAGCCGGCAAGAAAGGCGTTTTCCCGGATTGGTTTTGCTATGAGCGCCATTTTGGTGATCGCCACCGTGTTACAGCTTTTATATGTTCTCATTCCCAAGGCCATTTGGGGACCGGAAAACTGGTTTGTTTCCTCGTCCTGGGGTATGTGGATCGGATCCTTTGCACCCCTGTATCTGGTAGCTATCCCTGTAGGCCTTCTGATTCTGCGCACCATCCCCGCCCAAAAGCCTGAGGACAACAAGCTCTCCTTCCGGCAGCTTCTGGCCTTCATTCCCATGAGCCTGTGTCTGATGTATGCCGGCAATCTGATCGGCAACCTCCTGTCCATGCTCCTATCCGGCGGACAGGCCCAGAACGCGCTGATGAACTACGCTATGGATACCAACCCTGTGAAAATCCTGGTGATGGTGATTCTGGCTCCCCTGCTGGAAGAATTCGTCTGCCGCAAGCAGATCATCGACCGGACCCGGCAGTACGGAGAAAAGACCGCAGTCTTGCTGTCAGCCTTTGTCTTTGCCCTACTGCACGGAAATCTGTTCCAGTTCTTCTACGCCTTTGCCCTGGGTCTGATTTTTGCTTACATCTACACCCGCACCGGACGGCTGCGCTACCCGGTCATTCTCCATGCCTTTGTGAACTTTCTGGGTTCTGTGATTGCGCCCTGGTTCTTGACCCATGTGGATCTGGAAGCTATGGCAAATCTGGATCCCAATCTGCCTACCGAGGAATTGGTGCAGACGATAATGTCCATACTGCCCGGCTACCTGCTGATGATGCTGTATTCCAACCTGCTGATGGGTATGTCCATTTTCGGTTTGGTACTGCTGCTCATCCGGCGCAAGAAGGCCCAATGGCAGGAGGGCGACGCCCAGTTACCCAGGGGAAAGGCCATCAAAACAGCTTATCTGAATGTAGGTATGATCATTTATATGGTACTTTGTGCCATTTCTATCGTTGCTGCTCTATTTGCATAAGCTTAGGGGCGGGGTGCCAGTCAGCACCCCGCCCTTAGATTGTAAAGGAACCACAGGCCGTCAAATAGGCCATTCCTTTTCTTTTTTATTTTTCCCTTCAAATCTCGTCGCTTCTTCTTGCATTCAGCGCCATAGCGCTGTATAATAAGAGCAAACACAAACAGCGCCATGGCGCTGAAAGCAGGAAGTGAACCGTATGCAATATATCACGGTATCCGAAATGGCTGAAAAATGGAATATGTCCCGGCGGCGGGTGCAGGACCTGTGTCGTCTGAATCTGATTCCCGGTGTTCAGCGTTTGGGGAGGGACTGGATGATCCCTGCGGACGCCCAGCGTCCTGCCGACGGCAGGCGCAAATCCGCAGAGGAAGTGACTCCCTGGCATATGCCGCTGCTGCGGAAAACGCCCATTCTTTCTATGACCAATCTGTACAACGCGCCGGGAACTGCCGATGATTGCGTGAAAGCGCTGGCTGACTACCCTGAGACCCAGGCTCTGCTGATGGCAGAGATTCTCTACAGTCGCGGTCAAATCGACGAAGTCTATCGCCACGCCCGGGAGTTTTTGAACAGCCGCAGCGGCTATTATGCTGTGCTGGCTGGCGGTATGCTGCTGGCTTTGGTTGCTATGTGGAAAGGCGATATCAAGCTTTGGAACGAAGCCCACAAGCATTTTTATGATGCGCCCTGTAACACACAAATGGACCGGGATATCGTGTCGCTGGCTTTGGCCTCCACAGACAGCGCCATCCGAGATACCAATCAATTCCCCGACTGGTTTACCCGGGGCTGCTTTGATAATCTGCCCCCAGATTCCCATCCCGCTGCCCGGGTCTATTATATCAAGCACCTGCTGATTTACGCCCAGGAATGTGCTCTGGGCAATGTAAAAATGGATGATATGGGGCGCATGGGGCCAATGAAGATGCTCCCGTATGTTATGGAGCCTATGATCTCCCAAATGGTTGCTGACAAGATCATTATGGCAGAAATCTATCTACGGCTGCTGATTGCCATAGCTTACCGTCAGGCAGGAGACGATATCCGTGCCGCAGCCCATCTTGACAAGGCTATCCGGCTGTGTCTTGCCGATGGGCTTTACGGCCCGCTGGTAGAACACCGGCGGCAGCTGGGCCTGTTTTTGGATGACCGGCTTGCTATGATAGATCCTCATGCATTGAAAAAAGTCAAGGCCTTGCACAAGCAGCTCCATGCTGGCTGGACCAAGCTGCACAATGCGGTGCTGGATCGGGCTGTTCAGGAATCTCTGACAGTGAGAGAGCGGGAGGTGGCCCGGCTTGCCGCCTTCGGTCTGACAAACCAGGAGATTGCCAAGCAGCTCTCCCTATCGACCCACACCGTGCGTTCCCTTCTGGACTCCGCTCGGGACAAGATCGGCGCAGAAAGGCGTATGGATCTTGCATTGTATATTTGAAAATATCCCCACTTTTTGCCATAGCCGGACGGGATGTTTTCTCCATAAATTTCCTCTATACTATTCTCAAGCAAGCGCGAGAAAGTATAGAGGAAATTTTTATTCAAAAGGGGGAACTGACCATAATGCGTGATCCCACACTTCCCAGCGAAGGTGATCTGTACAACATCTACACCGTCGATGACCTTTCTTTTGAAATACGGTATGGCTACCACGCGGAGGATGAACGGGGCCGGGTCGAACCGCTGCCCATTTTCCCGGATATGGTTGCCTCCCCGGTTTACACCCACCGCGGGACCCCCGTAACCGCCTATATGCAAGCCCCCTGTCAGCATTATATGCCCCGGCTTCACCTGCACCCGGAGGAATGGTGCGGTGACTGCAGCCACTATGACGGCGGCCGGGAGAAAATCGGGCGATGTCTTTGCCCGGAACGAAGACGGGAATAAAACGACCCGAAAGGAGGCGCAGGATGAAACGAAAGATTCCCTTGATCCTGCTTTGTATTCTCTTTGCCGGTATTTTTCTTTATTACGGTTCTGGCCTGTTGCGAGATTATCAAAGCTACCAAGCCGGCAAGCAAGCCTATACCGAGCTGACCCAATATGTGCATCCCCAGCCGTCTCCCGTTGCTCCGGAGCAGCCGAAAAGTATCGCCGACCTCCAACCGGATGACACCCTTTGGCCCGTTGTGGATTTCGAAAGTCTGCAGGCGATCAATCCTGATGTGGTCGGTTGGATCTGTATCGAAGGCACCGACATCAACTACCCCGTGGTGCAGGGTACGGACAACAGCTACTATATAAATCATATGTTTAACGGCGATAGCAACAGCGCAGGCAGTATTTTTATGGACTACCGCAACCGGCGGGACTTATCCGGCAGAAATACCGTCCTGTATGGCCACAATATGAAAAACGGCACTATGTTTAACCAGATTAATCAATATAAATCCCAGGATTTCTACGATCTGCACCCCACCGGCCTACTCATAACCCCGGAGGCCAACTACAAAATACAATTCGTTGCCGGGTATGTGACTGACTTAAACAGCGATGCCTGGAAACTGGAATTTGCATCGGACGGGGAATTTTCCCAATGGCTGGAAAACGCCATATCCCAGTCCACCTTTACCGGCGCTGTCACCCCCGCTCCGGGGGATCGGGTGATAACCCTTTCCACATGCACCTACGAGTACAGCGATGCCCGGTATGTTTTGATAGGCATTTTAAAATAACAGCATTTTCAAAAGGAGGAACTGCTATATGAAAAGATTACTGAGTATGCTGTTGGTATTTGTCATGGTATTTTCCGTGATCCCCCATTCAGTTTTTGCTGCCGATGCAGAAGCTGTCCCGCCGGCGGTGGTAACCGAAGAACCCGCCGAGATATCCGTTCCCGAGGAGACCGTACCTCCCAAGAAAGCTCCCACCGGCAGAGCCAGTGACGAGCCTCTGGTGATCCACTATTTCCTGGCCTCCCCCGGCAACATCACCAACCCCAACGGCAGCTATATCAATTATTACGGCCCCGATAAGTCCCTTTCCTGGTGGCCGGAATCCTACGCCATCGATAACATTCAAAGCCTGGATGCCTGGGATCAGATCTTCACCCAGCAGGGCATCCGAAATGTCTATGACGAAAGCATCGTCACCCAGTATGTGGCATCCTGGCCGGCAGGCTACAACGCCACCACCTTTAAGGACTTCGGCAGTGTCCGAATCAACGGCACGACCTACTACGATACAGACTATGAGATCAAATGGGTCTCCGTTATGTGCCGCAACAACGCCAGCAGCAGCTGGGGACTTCGCTGCAACCAAAGCAGCTTCCAGGGCGACCATATCCATATCGACGGCCTGCTGGTAGAAAAGATCCAGCCCGGTGAAATGAAGGTCTTCAAGGCCATCCCCGAAGCCGCCGCTGCAGAGACCACCTTCCGGTTCACTCTGCAGAAGATGCTTCAAAGCAATCTGACCTCCCCGCCCAGCTCTGCACATGCTGTAGATACCGCCTTTGCCCCCATGACCCTGACCGCTTCCATTCCCGCAGGTCAGAAAGAAGCTCAGATCACCGGCGGCTCTGAGATCTCCTTCGGCTACTACAAGCTGACGGAGAACAGCAGCTCTGCCTGGCAGATGGACGGAATTGCGCTGACAGACTCCCGGGGCAATACCACCACAAGCAAAAATTCCGATGCCCTGTATATCTGCATCGCGCCTAACGGCACTGTGCAGTATAGCTTAGAGCCTTCCGGCCCTTACACGGTTATGAACCATGTGGCAATTCAGAACGAACGCAAGGATGTATCCGTCACCTATCAATGGCGCGTTTATGATCTGAGCGGTACAGTCAGCGAAGACCTTCCCGCCGGTTTGGGCTCCAACGGCCTGCCCGCTTCCGTGACGGGCCTGAAGATTGGTTCTGACTATAGCTACGATACCAACTATGTGCAGGGCACTTCTTACCACGATTACGAAAATGGCCTGCTTTACACCTTCCACGGCTGGGATACCTACAGCCATTCCAGCGTCTTCAATGTGGATCCCGCCGCAGCCGGCTACACAGCTCTCGACGACGGCGACGCCGTTGCCGGAAACAACAAAGCTGTCCTCATGAACGCCGACACCTGGATCAACGGCTATTGGACCGTCTCCAAACTCTCCGCCGCTGAAGCCTACCTGCTGCTGCATAAAGATGTGGTAGTTGCCAGCGGTGATGCCGCGTATGTGAACAACTACCTGCGCAACATCGGTGAAATGTACATCAGTATTGATCCTGGCATCGACAAGGACGGCGACGGCGTTTCCCTGGTGGTTGTGGATTATCCCGGTTCTGTGGCAGAAGGCGGCTACCGTATCGATGTATATCAGTACGAAACTCCCTTCGTATTCACAGAGCATCAGGCCGACATTCCCGGCTACACCAGAGCCGTTGACATCACCGTTTCCGGCAGCAATCTGACCTTGACCGGCAAAAACGGCGACCGGGCAACCGTTGCCATCGCGGAAGAATACGATCCTGCACAGGCACCTTACAATCTGGGCACTGTGACCTACACCAATACCTACACCAAAAACATCGGCACACCCGTGACCGAATACCCCGTGCTGACCCTGGTCAAGCGGGCTACCGACACCGGTCTTTTGCAAGCAGGTGCTGTATTTACCCTCTACCGTGACAGCAGCTGCACCCAGCCGGTTGCCACCTATACCACCGGCGACGGCGGTATCCGTGAAATCGACTTTGCAGCACTTCTTGCCGACGCTCAGGGTGAACAGATCTTCTACCTGAAGGAAACAGCTGCCCCCGACGGCTACCTGCTGGACAGTACGGTCTATACACTGACTCTGACTCCCGCCCAAACCGAGGAGCTGCGCAACAACCGGTTCGTCACAGTCACCACCTACACACTGGATATTGCCATCCCCGCTGGCTCTATCGCTGAACCCATCCAGAGCACAGACAGCGATTTGAATTTCAGTCTGAACATCTTTAACCGCCCCATTTTGGGTGAAATCTCCGTGACCAAAGCCGCCACCGGTCTGTCTGAGGCCGATCAGCAGCTGCTGGAAGTCACCGTTACCATCCACGGTCCTGTCACCCGCAATGCCAGCGGCCAGATCACCGACCTGGGCGAAGAATACACGCTGATTCTGAACAGCGAAAACGATTGGACAGTCCTTCTGAACCAGCTTCCCCTGGGCGAATACCTGATCCATGAAAATCTGGCCTCCGTTCACGGCTATACCTGGGATAAGGAGAAAGTAAGCTACGGCACGCTGGAAACAGAAGAATATAACGGCATCACCTCCGGCGTATTCCAAATCGCTGCCGACAGCACACAGCTGGCTCTGACCATCACCAACACCTACCACAAGTGGGAATCTGCCGGTTTTGAGATCTACAAGATCGATCCCAGCGGTCTTCACCTGAGCGGCGCTGCTTTCCAGCTTTTCAGCGACGAAGCCTGTACCGTTAAGGTCACAGATCCCAGCATCACCACCTCTGCCGTCACCGGTGCCAACGGTATTGCCTGGTTCAGCGGCTACACCGTCCCCGCGGACGATGCCGACGGCATCATGACCTACTACCTGCGGGAAACCAAAGCCCCCGACGGTCATTACCTCAGCGCTACCGTTTACCGCGTGGACATCCAGGCTGTTGCAGGCAACGACGGCACAGTATCCTACGAGCCTAAGATTTCCGTCAAGGGCAGCAACGGCTGGGTCGAAGCCCCGGAATTTTCCAAGACCAGCGACAGTCTGACCGTGGTGAACACCCCCGTCAAGGGTCAGATCACCCTCACCAAGCAGATGCTGGGCGCTCCCAACGATTTGACCTCCGTTACCTTCTATGTCTCCGGCACCAACGGCTATGCCCGAACCGTAATGCTGACCAAGGCAGGCAGCTGGACCGCCACGCTGAATGACCTCCCCCTTGGACAGTACACCATCATCGAGCAAAATGCCGATGCCCCCGGTTACAAGCTGATCACCGCCTATGAGGTAGATGGCATCAAAACCGACGACAAGGCTACCGTGGTTCTCAAAGAAGCCTCTCCCGGACAGACCGCAGAAGGCACAGTCTTTGCCGGTACTACACAGATCACCAACATCTACACCCGCAATGAAGAAGTTTTTGAAGTGCCCACTTCCCTCACCGTCAAGAAGGTAGGAGAAAACGGCCAGCCTCTGGCCGGTGCAGTCTTTACACTCAATCAGCTGGACTCCGACGGCAAGACCGTCCTCTCCTCCGCATCCTTCACCACCGGTGCCGACGGCATCTTGACCTTCGACCTGCTGTACGGCTCTATCCAGAATGGCCAAATCACCGACGGAACCTATGTCCTCTCCGAGACCAAAGCTCCCGAAGGCTATGAGCCCATCGACAACACCTGGACCGTAACCGTCCGGGAGAACGACGGACAGATTCGCTGGACTCTCAACGAGAATAAGAATATCTTCGAGGGCTTCTGGGATTGGATCGTGGGCAATGTCAGCCCCGGCACCTTTGAAGGCGGCGTTCTGACCGTGCAGAACCTTCGCAAAACCGGCTCTTTGACCATCCATAAGGAAGTCGTTGATCCCGAAGGTCTGTACGCCAATGCAGAATACACCTTCACCTTGGACTGCAGCGACAACGCCTTCGACAAGATTTTCACACTGAAGGCTGGGGAAAGCTGCACTCTGGATAACATCCCCTGGGGCACTACCTATACTCTGACTGAGGACACCTCCGATGCCGCCTTCACCGCCCACATCACCGATGGAGGCAAGGGCAAGATCTGGGCAGAGGAAACTGCCATCACCGTCACCAACACCTATGCCTATTCCACCCACAACGAGCCGCTGTCCCTGGTGAAGGTAGATGCCGACGACAACACCTATGTCATCCCCGGCGCAGGCTTTACCCTCTATGCGGATGAAGCGCGCACCGAAAAAGTGGGCGAAGAGGTATTCAGCGACGAAAACGGCCGTCTGGCGCTGCCCATCGACAAAGCCGGTACCTACTATCTGGAGGAAACCACTACCCCCGTCCGCTACCACAGCAACGATAAAATCTATGTGGTCACCGCCCAGGAAAAGCCTGTGGTTCTGAACCCCGGTACTGCTGATGCGGTCACCCAACTGCAGATGCACATCCGCATTTCCGGCCTTACCGGCACCACGGAAAACCAAATCGACTACACCTACGCCATTGAAAACACCGTCATCAAGCCTCTGACGGTGGGTGTAGAAAAGATCTGGAAGGACGGCGGCTACCACGCCCGTCCCCAATCCCTGGATGTCACATTGTACCGGGACGGAGAAGCATTTGAAACCGTCACGCTGAATGCGAAAAACAGCTGGCGTTATGTCTGGGAGAACTTAACCGACGAATACACTTGGCGTGTAGATGAAACTGAAGTTCCCGACGGATACGAAAAGTCCGTAGTCAACAACAGTACCCAATGGACCATCACCAACACCCGGACTCCCAACCCTGTAGAGATTTCCGTCAACAAGGTTTGGTACGGCGCAGGCGTGACGCATCCCACCTCCGTAAGCATCACCTTGTACCGCAACGGCGAGAGCTACGAAACCGTAACCCTCAGCGCAGCGAATAACTGGCGCTATACCTGGGAGAATCTGACCGATGAAGCCCTGTGGACCGTGGATGAGCCTTCCGTTCCCAGCGGCTATACCAAGTCCGTCCGTCAGGATGGTTACAACTTCACCGTGGTCAATACCCATGTGGATAATCCCAAGACCGGCGATATGACCAACCTGCTGGGTATGGGAACGATGACCACCATCGGTGCCGCAGGCTTCGGTATCTCCCTGCTGGCCCTGCTGCCCTCCCGCAAGAAGAAGGACGAAGAAGATGAACAATAATCCCCTGTAATTCTCTATAATTTCCCATAACTCCCAATAAAGGGGGCGGCTGCCAACGCAGCCGCCCCCTTCTAATTTCCTAAAACCACT
>JAZNRW010000031.1:0-16698 GCA_045590835.1 Faecousia sp. | reverse complement strand
GCAATATACAGCTCCTTCAGGTAGAAAGTACCAGCTGCATTGGTATTGTAGAAACGAATTGCAAATTCTGTGATAATGCTGCTATGACCCAGATTGGACATAGGAATGGTCACCAGTTTCCAGCCGTCGCCCAGATCGGATACGGTATACAGATCGCCGGAGGCTGCAAGACTTACCTGAATATAAGTCTTTCTGCCGCCGCTATAGTTACTGCCGCCCAAATCGAAGGAGGTCAGGTCTGTCTTGATCTTGAACTGCACCAGATAACCATTGGTAAATGCCTCGGTCTGATCGCCGGTCTTGATCTCAAAGCGATCGGATGCGGCTGCAAATGTAACCTTCAAGCCATCGTCGGTATCCTCCCATGTGGGGCTGCCGGCACGCTTGTAGCCATTTTCTGCAACAGCATAATCGATCAAGGTAACTTCTTCCCCACCATCTTCTTCATCATAGGAGGGTGCGTCGTGGGTCAGGGTTTCCAGAGGAATTGCCCAGCTATAGATGGATTCTGTTTCGTTCACAAACAGGCTGGTATCCAGATTGATGCTGTCGGGGGTATAGTTCTTAAAGACACGAGCCTCAAAGACGATATCATCTGCATACTGATAGC
The DNA here is from genome assembly GCA_045590835.1 of Faecousia sp. GTDB lineage: Bacteria > Bacillota > Clostridia > Oscillospirales > Oscillospiraceae > Faecousia. Next base: position 16,088 of record JAZNRW010000031.1, on the reverse strand, counting down.
AAACATAGCCCTGGGATGCGGCGGAATAGTCATTGGGCATCTTCATACTGCTGCCCTCGTACCAACGGGGCTGTGCCAGGGAGGAAACATGAACAGCGTGGGCAATGGCGGTATCAGTCAGGTTTTCGCTGGCATCATAGTACTTATCCACATACATAATGCCGGTATCGTACTGCACGTGGGTATGACCGGACAGCCAAATAGCCTCGGTGTACTCCATCAGCAGCTCCACAAAACGCTGGTTGTTGGGATATGCTGCGCTAAGCTGGATCGCACCGCCGTAGCCGGGATCAAACTTATCGCCGATCTTCAGCTGCTCAATAGGAGCGTGTTCAATAATAAACAGATTATGGGTTGCAGAATACTGATACAGCTTATCCTCCACAAAGTTCAGCTGTTCCTTGGAGAAGTTATCCTGACTGGGGGTATTGCCGGTGGAGATCAGCTCCTGATCCATAAAGATGTAAGCATTTTCACCGATGGTGACCACATAGTAAGCCAGGTTCTCCCCTGCCAGCTCCACCGCAACATTCAGGCTGCCTGCATAGCTGCCTGCAAAGTAGGCAGGTGCATTGTCAATGCCCACCCAGGTCTTGGCAGTGCCGTCATAGATAGCATAGGTCTTAAAGTTCTTTCTGCCGGTGTCGGTCTGATCGTGGTTGCCGATGGAGGCAAAGATAAGGCCGCTGAAATTGCTCTTTTCCACAGCAGAAACATACTTTGCATAGTCGGAGTCACTTTCACCAATATCGCCGGTGATGATCACATAGGAAACACGCTCTGCCTCAAACCGCTTCAGGGCGCTGAGCAGATACTGCTCACCCTGGGTATAGTTGGTATGGACATCGGAGATCACAGCGAATTTGCTCTCCAGTTGGGCGGCACTAACCTTTTCGCCCAGGGAATATGTGCCTGATGCCTCCTCAGAGCCGCTGGCGCACACGATCAGGCGGTCTGCACCGGCGGGGATCATCACATTTTCAGCAATTGCAAAGCTGACATTGGACTGACCCTCTGCCAGGGTTGCAGAGCCTAAGGCTCTGTAACCGGTAAGCTTTCCGGTGCTGTTTGCCCAGTAGAGTTCGTAGGTCTCCCCTGCCTTGGCATTGGAAATCGTCACAACACCTTCAGCATAGCCGGCACGATTTGCCTCGTTTCCGGTAAAGCTATAAGAAACATCAACGCTTTCTGCACCGCCGAGATAGGTTTCAGCTGCCTTATGGTACTGATACATCCGGGCAACCAGATTTACCAGATCCGCATTATCAGAGCCATAGAACTTTCGGCTGATGTATCGCATAGGACTGTAGCTGACAGATTGTGTAGTGGTACCATCGGTAACCAGCATTTCAATCACATCGTCATACTGGTCGGGGTTAATATTCATAACCTCAACATAGTACCGTCCGCCCTTGGCTACAGGCTCATAGGTATTTCCCATAGAATCGGTAAAGGTATAGTCTTCAATTCTGCCAGTAACGGTATAGTAGAAACGAACACCTACTTTGGATTCATAGAGCAAGGATGCGCCGTAGTAGTCAATACCCACAACATCACCGCTGGCAACACTTCCGGCCTCCGCCTCAGGAATGGTTGGGACATCGGTCATTTCGTAGCCGATGTTTGCCATATTACCCGTGTTATATGCGAAATAGCTCTGAGCTGCTGCGCCGTAGTTCAGCATTCTTTGAACAAGGAGCTTAGTATTATCCTCATAGTTGCCGGTGAGGATATACTCAGCATACTGACGGATGGTATAGGTCTTTTCTTCGCTGGACAAATCGCCGGAAGAAACAGCGAGGCTGATATTATCGGTCATCTGTGCAGCAGCTGCATTGGCAGAAACAATGAAATAGCCTTTATCTGTGGTAGCCAGTTCGCTCAAAGCGTACTTGTAACCATAGCCGTCCACCAAAACAGTAACAAAGGCATTCTCAAGGCGGCTATCGATATCCAAATAGAAATTAGCGCGGATATCATCAGCAAGAGCAATGTTCCACTGGATGACTTGGAAGGTGTATGCAGGGATTTCTTCTGTTACGTAGCTGTTGCCACACTTGGAACAGGTATGAACATTACCGCCAACCTCTGTAAAGGAAGGCTCTTTGGATACCGTTTCATAGTTATGGTCGCAGCCTACTGTCCACTGGATGTTATCAATATAACCATTGGCTGTTGTCCAATTTCCACGGATGTAGATAAAGTCAATGAACTTAGAGGGTGTTCCGCTTACCTTAGTCAAGGCATCCATATCAAATGTAACGCGGATATAGCCATCCTCAAGAACCTCTGTTGTAACGCCGTTGTAGGGATCTACACTACCCTCTGCGGTAAATGCAAAGTAGCCATAGTAGCTGTCCCAGTTGGGCATCAGGGCAATATTGAAGGCTTCACCGGAGGTGATCTTATAATCAAAGGACAAAGTACCCAGCACGCCGGTGGTAGCCAGGTCGATGGTCAAATCGGTATTTGCGCTAAATTCCTGACCGCGGTTTTCAGGAACTTCAGGCTGGCCGGCAACAGTAAACTGAATGTTATCGATATAACCGGTAGCATCTGTCCAGGCACCACGGATATACAGGAAGCTCAGTGCCTTACCGGGATTACCGCTGTACTTAGTCAGGGCGTTCATATCGAAGGTGACACGGTAGTAGCCATCCTCCAAAGTTTCCACAGTCACGCCGTCATAGGCATCCACATTACCGTTAGCATCAAATGCAAAGTAACCAAAATAGTTATCCCAGTCGGGGTTCAGAGAGATATTGAAAGTACCGTTTGTGACCTTATAGTCAAAACTCAATGATGCAAGAGTATCGACATTGTCAAGCTCGATGGTCAGGCTGGTGCTGGGGGTAATCTCCTGACCACGGTTGGTTTCCGGCTCGGAGGGTGCCTCATACACGGTATACTGTACATTGTCGATATAGCCGGTGGCATCTGTCCAGGCACCACGGATGTAGAGGAAGCTCAGAGTCTTAGCAGGATTTCCGCTGTACTTCGTCAAAGCGTTCAGATCAAAGGTGACACGGTAGTAGCCATCCTCCAAAGTTTCCACAGTCACGCCGTCATAGGCATCCACATTACCGTTAGCATCAAATGCAAAGTAACCGAAGGCGTTATCCCAATCGGGATTTAGGGAGATGTTGAATGTGCCACCGAGAACCTTGTAATCAAAGCTCAGGGTGGAGAGTTCTTCCGTATTGCCCAGCTCAATAGTCAGGCTTGTGCTGGGATTGATCTCCTGACCACGGTAGGCAGGCTCTTCCGGCTGTCCGGCCACAGTAAACTGAACGTTATCGATATAGCCAGTAGCATCACTCCAGGCACCACGGAGGTACAGGAAGGTCAGCACCTTGCTGGGGCTACCGGTATACTTGGTCAGGGCGTTCAAATCGAAGGTGACACGGGTATAACCATCCTCCAAAGTTTCCAAAGTTACACCGTCATAGGGATCAACGTTGCCGTTTGCATCAAAGGCAAAGTAACCAAAGGCGTTATCCCAATCGGGGTTCAGGGAGATGTTGAAAGTACCGCTGCTCAGTTTATAATCAAAGCTCAGGGTTGCCAGTTCCTCCGCATTGCCAAATTCAATGGTCAAATCGGTGCGGGAAACGATCTGCTGACCGCGAAATACTTCTTCCTCAGTCTTCACTTCGATCTGCTGCTGAGTTACAACGCCGTGATAATTGGACTGGAACTCACCAACCCAATCTGTTTGGTTATTGATCAGGATATCCTTCATTAAAATATCCATACCATCAACCAAGCTATCGATTCTAAAGCCATTCATGGTTGTAATATCGTTGCTGCCAATGAGCTCAGACAATGTCCATGTGGCAGTTTTCCAGCCGTCACCCAGATCCTCTAAATCCTTGGAAACAGCAGAACCCTCCCAGTCATCGGAAACATTGGATACAGCACGCAGTTTAATACTGGTGCAATCCGTTTTTACTACCAGAGTCAAGGTATCGCTGCTGGAAGTAAAGGGAGTAGTGCCGAAATAAATTCTGGAATAATCACGCGCTGAGCAGTCTGCATTGGTTCCGTTGCACTTTTGCAGCAACAGACCCGTTTCGGTCTCTACCGTACCGGAAGACTGCACTGTAGCTTCCAGCTTTGCAGCAGAATAGTTACCGTAGAAGTCGATGGCTTCCACAGTGACCTTGTATTCGCTGCACTGGGTTACGCCGTCCACGGTGATCTCATAGGAATCTTTCTTTTCCTGAGCAGCCCAGAAACGGGATGCCCAAAGGACAGTCTTCAAGGTCTCACCGGTAGCAGTGTTGACCACTTTGATACGGTAGCCTTCTGTTGCATAGAACTGGTCTGTATCGTTGAAGGTAAGCTGCAGAGAGTTAGCAGAACCGTTTTTGACCAGCTCTACTGTCAGAACATCCTCTGCACTCCAGGTGAGTGTGGGAGCTGTACGATCAGCCAACTCGTAAGCAAACTTTTCGCTCTTATTTTCAGCAGTGATGCCATAGGGTACGGTATAGCTTACATAGGAATAGGTAGCTTCCGTTGCCATATTGAAAATTGTGGCTGTAAAACTATCCCCACCATAGTTAATGTCCCAAACAAAGTGGGTCGTGCCATGAAGTGCCTTACCCTCCGCATCCGTGCTGGTATAACGGCGGCCATCAATGTTTACATAGTCCAAAGCTGTGCCGTTTACATCGGTTTCGATATCCACATACTTACCGTAGGTGTGCATACCGGTATTGATGGTAGTCCACTTATCCTGGGCAAAGCTTCTTTCGTGAACCGAGGAGAAGTGCGTATGGGAAGTTACATTCACCAAGTGAGGATACTTCTCCATAACTGCTCTCATAGCAGTTACAACCTTGCTTTCGGGCATACCGTAGGAGTCGCCGCCATAAGTCTCGCCCCAAGGATGGTGGGACAGCAGATATACAGGCTCACCGGGATTATTGGCGGTTGCCTCAGCGATCAAGCTGTCGATCAGGGCAATATCATTATCGTGATAGCCGCCAAGTGCCGCACAATACACGGTCTTGCCGTTCTCCTCATAGGTCCAGTCATCGGAAGGTGCAGCCACAATGTAGCTGATACCATTTACCTGTGTCAGATAAATACTTCCCTGCTCTGCGGTAAAGTCAGACCACTTAGATGCAAACTGCGCAAAGAGGCTAAACTGCAGAGCATAGTCTGTCTCCTCATGGGCGCAGGCACTGGTGGGATAGAACTCGTGGTTGCCCATATTGAAGATAAACTTCATGGTTACCTGCTCAGGGCTGCCAAATACTTCTGTAAAGACACTGTCCAGTGCTGCATAGTCAGCTTCGTTGCCCACGTTAACTGTATCGCCATTGAAAATCAGCAGATCCACACCGTTATTCTTGGCGTAGGTCAGTGTTTTCTTCAGTTGCTCCTGGGTGTGAGTATCATCTGCAGAAACGTGGACGTCAGCTGCAATCATCACCCGTCCGGAGCCAGGCTCATTTTCCTTTTGTAAGGTGAAGGTAACATTATCAATGTAGCCGGTAGCATCGGTCCAGCCGCCACGGATGTATAAGAAACTCAGCACCTTGCTAGGTGCGCCATTTGTTTTGGTCAATGCCTTCAGATCGAAGGTCACACGCTTGTAACCATCTTCCAGATCCTCCACAGTTACGCCGTCATAGGGATCCACATTGCCGTTGGCATCAAACGCGAAGTAGCCGAAGGAATTATCCCAATCGGGGTTCAGAGAAATGTTAAATGTACCGCTTGTGACTTTGTAATCAAAGCTCAAGGTAGAGATTTCTTCTGTATTGCCCAACTCAATAGTCAAATCCGTACTGGGGGCGATTTCCTGACCACGGGTAACAATTTCAGGCTCGGTGGGCTGCTCCGGCTCTTCTCCTGCATTCAACTGCACATTGTCAATGTAGCCGGTGGCATCGCTCCAGGCACCCCGGAGGTACAGGAAGGTAAGAACCTTACTGGGACTGCCACTATACTTTGTCAAGGCTGCCAGGTCGAAGGTGACGCGGGTATAGCCATCCTCCAAGGTTTGCAAGGTAACGCCGTCGTAGGGATCCAGATTACCATTGGTATCAAATGCGAAGTAGCCGAAGTAGTTATCCCAGTCGGGGTTCAAAGAAATATTAAAGGTGCCGCCGGTCAGCTTATAGTCAAAGCTCAGGGTGGTAACTTCCTCGGTATTGGTCAGAGCAATCGTCAGGTCAGTACGGGAAATAATTTCCTGACCGCGGTTTTCAGGCTCGACAGGCTTCTCTGCCACAACATACTTGATGTTGTCGATGTAGCCGGTAGCATCTGTCCAGCTGCCACGGATATACAGGAAGCTCAGTGCCTTGCCAGGGTTGCCGCTATACTTTGTCAGCGCTGCCAAATCGAAGGTAACACGGATATAGCCATCCTCCAAAGTTTCCAAGGTCACGCCGTCATAGGGATCCACATTGCCGTTTGCATCAAAGGCAAAGTAACCGAAGGCGTTATCCCAATCAGGATTCAGGGAAATGTTGAAGGTACCGCTTAAAACCTTGTAGTCAAAGCTCAGGGAGGACAGTTCTTCTGTATTGCCCAATTCCAAAGTCAAACTGGTAGAAGGTGTGATCTCCCGACCACGGTAGACTTCTACATAGTCCTTAGCCAGAACATACTGTACATTGTCAATATAGCCGGTTGCATCGGTCCAAGCACCACGTACATACAGGAAGCTCAGGTTTTTGGAAGGATTGCCATTATACTTAGTCAGCTTGGAAAGCTGGAAGGTCACATGGTAGTAGCCGTCGTCCAGCTTCTCAACAGACACACCTTCATAAGCATCTGCCTTGCCGTTTGCATCAAATGCAAAGTAACCGAAGGCATTATCCCAATCGGGGTTAAGAGAAATATTGAATGTACCGCTGGTAACTTTGTAATCAAAGCTCAGGGTTGCCACTTCTTCCGTATTGCCCAGTTCAATAGTCAGATTGGTGCTGGGTTTGATCTCTTGACCGCGAACAAAGCCTTCATTGCCGGGAGCGATCTCAGTTGCACCGTTTGCCGCAATGCTCAGCTCCTCCAGCTTGGAAAGCAAAGCCTTACGGTTGTTATAGTGGATGGAAGCATCGGTATCAGCGATCACACCGCTATACAAATTGGCAGTATAGGCAGAGATATCAGAAATGCCGTACTCGTTTTCCAGCATCCACAGATATTCGTAATCCTCGTTGCCCTCACGGATGTTTTCGATCCGGATGGTGCCGATCGGGCCGTACACACCGTAATCAGAACCGGGCAGCACCAAAATCTGGTCACCGGGAGTACCGTTATTCACATAACCATTCCAGTAATCAAAGGACTTGATACCATTGTCAGTATATTCACCCCAGATATTCACACTGGAGTAAACAAAGCCGTCGATACCGTAGTCATACCGCATCCAGCTTTCCACACGGGCAGACACCAGGGAGGTATTGATATGATATGCAGGATAGGGGCTAATGGGATGACAACAGCCATACCACCAAAGCTCTTCTTCCTCTGCATACAATGCTCTCTGACTTTCTGTATTCAGCCACTGATACTGAGGCGCATAGATATAGCTATCGCCGGTGAGAGATGTGCTGCCGTAATCGTCGTCAATAAAGGTCTCTTTATTCCACAACGAGCCAGTTACTTTATCTGCATAGGTCTTATCGGTAGGATTGGGGCCGGTGACCAAATGCTTTAGGTTCATAAAGCTGGCCTTCAAGCTTGGATAAGCATCCAGCATGGGTGCCAGCTCTGCCTTCAGGTTATCCAGCTGAGCTGTAATATTGTTGATTGCTCTATACTCTGCATCATCCCGGGGTTCATCGCAAATCGATCCAAAGTATAGATAAGCCTTAGCAAACAGATCGACATTGCTGCCGGACTGTGCCAGAGAAATGTTTTTATTGATCAGTGTGGTAAGCGTCGTTCTTAAAATATCAATGTCTAAAGAACCCTGGGCATTTTTAGCATAGAACAGACTATAGCTCGATATTTCAGGAGATACTGCCAGATAGTTGGCAGCATAGTCAGCAAATGCTTCATCCCATCTTGTCAAGCTCCATGCATCAAAAGGCATAATCCGCTTGCTGACCAAATAGTCAAAATAAGTATCTGCCAAGTTGCGATCGATATAGCCTTCACCATTTTCCACCATATCCCACCAAATGCCCACAGAAGACTTGGTGTGAACCTGGTCAGCCAGAGATACATCGTAGATATGTACGGAAACCGGAATATTCAAATCGGTGCCGTTAACATTCAGAGTCGCAGTACCGGTGTAAGTACCGGGGGCAGCATTTTGCACATTCAAGTTCACCCAAATACCGCCGTTCTTGCCTGCTGAGATCTTATTCTCGCCGGCGGTAATGGCTGCATCCTGGGGAATCAGGGCATCCGGATAAGCACCGTCATAACCGGTCTTACTGTATGTGGGGTTGTACATCTGAAATGTGTCAGACCAGTAAGGCGCGTTTCCGCTACCGGATACGGTCACATAGTGCTGGATGTAAACCTCAAAGGCCCAGGAAGGAATGATGTTACCCTTCTCATTTTTCAAGCTGCCCATAGTCAGCTCAAAAGAGGTAACATCGAAATCGGGGCTTAGAATCATCTGTGCAGATTCTACCTCGTTTCTGGCACTTTCAAAGGTCAATGCATCGAAACGGCTGGCGGGTGTTCCCGTCTGCTGTACCGTTTCTGTGTTGTAGGGATATGCGATGCTCAGTCCATCCATAGAATCGGACAAAGCAGCGACATTTGCCTGCTGCACTTCGTCAGCAATAGCGGTTACGGGAATCAGTCCCAACACCATTACCAACGCCAATGCAAAAGACAATACCTTTTGCAAAGAGTTTTTCATTGTGATTTCCTCCTCATTTTTTGCTTTTATACTTACCCAGTTGCTTTTCCGGAAGGGATTACTTCATACAGTTAAGCCTTTTGCCAAGTCATTATATCTAAATCATTCGCAAACTTCTTCTGGTATATTATGGAATTTCACTAACTGTTTTTTAGCGTTGTCTACCCATTATCACGCTTATCACTTGCATTATAGCCTCGATTGTGATATAATTCTCGCCAGATAGTGATATATAACGACCATTTTGTGACATCGAGGTGTAAAAATGCAAGAATTTTCAAGCGAACTACACAAACAGATCAAGTTGCGGCATCACTCTGAGCATTACTACCACCCCCATTTCCACAAGGAACTGGAAATCATCTTTATGCTGGAAGGTTCTAACAACGCCATTCTTAACGGTACTACTTACAACATTCCGGCAGGAAGTGTGTTTCTCGTATCCCCAAATACAATTCACAGTTACCCCAAACAAACCTCCCGGTGCAACAGTCTTCTGCTGATCGTTGATCCCCATCTTCTAATCGGATCTGTATCCCAACTTTCCTCAACCGTGCTGCAATCCCCTCTTTGGAGTGATCCGGAGAAAAAAAGTTTTATTTGGCCTATGATCCAACACGCCGTGGAATACGGCAAAAGCATGTCGATGGACAGCTTTGTTTTACTGCTTTCTACCATTATTTCCATCATTGTTGACAACATCCCCACTGTTACGAGCAATCAGTCTCTTCGCATTGAGCAAAAAATCTTAGCATACTGTCAAGAGCATTATCTTGAGCCTATTACCACAGAACAAATTGCCCAAGCTCTTGGTGTTGGCAGATATCATATCAGCCGCACCTTCAGCAATGTTCTGCAAACCTCCTTCCCAACTTACATCAACGGTCTGCGGCTTAACGAAGCCATCCGATTGCTGGTTTACACCAAAACGCCCATTATCGACATAGCTTTGCAATCCGGCTTTTCCTCTGTCCGAACCTTTAACCGCATCTTCACAGAGCATTTCGGCTTTTCTCCTTCCCAGTGCCGCAGGGAGCATCGGGAAAAAGAATTGCTGTCTTATAATTTCGCCAGCCGATAAGCAAAAAAATCCGACAATCAAACAAACTGTCGGATTTTTTTGCTTTATGTTAATTCAAAATTATCAAAGAATATCATTGCAACTTCGTCGGTAACTTGGACAGCCATATCTGCTGAGATTCGGAATCCCACCACATGCTGTAAATCCTCCACAGTCGGTGCGCTGCCATCTTCTGCTCTAAACCAATTCAGCGGCGCATTGGTGGTAAGCCAATGGTTAAAAATGCTGTCGTTGTACCAAATCAAGGTCTGCTGTTTACCGAATTCATCAAGATAGAAAATCTCAAAGCACATCCAGTAGTGTCCGTTGGATTGGTGGGTATCAAAAGCCAACACAGAATATTCAGACCAGTCCTGCTCCCCATTGAACATAAATGTTGCATAGACATTAGGATAACCGCAAGCATTATTGGTCCAGAACATCAGCATACTGTCGCTTCGGGATTCGCCTGTTTCGTCTTCGGCTACCTTGCACACACCGCTGGTGTTTGGCTTGGCATTGGTCGTAAAGAAAGGCCCGCTGATAATATCGTTATCCTCCTTGGCCGCCGGTGATGCCTGCGGTTCATCTATGGGATAATCATACAAGGAGATATTGTCAAAATAGACGCAGTTGAACGCACCGTTCACAAATTTGGAATCCATATTCACCATAAAGCTGATGCCTACTACCTGGGTCAGATCAGCGTAGTGCAGATAGTCCAAATTCACATAGAGCGTACGCCACTGATCCCGTGAAAAATCGTATGCCGTGCCATGCTTTTGAATTTCCCCGTTTTCGTCCAGATAGTGAACTGCAACAGATACCCATGGAAACAGTTTTCTGCGAAAACATCAAATTTTAAATAATCAAAGCCGCTGATATCTGTGACCTTGGGAAAGTCCACATAGAAGGAGGGATATCCTGCTACCTCGGATGCGCCGAAGCAATAGGCATCCGAGCTGCCATTTCCCTTACTGCTGGCTGTCAGCTTTGCAATAGGATCTTTGGTATAAACTTTGCAGGTTTTCAGCAGGTCAAAAAAATCACCGCTGGGAACTGCAGTTTCCTGATAACCGGTATTCAGTGTTTCTACGCTATCTGCGTGAACCACATCCACACTGTCAATATAAATGCTGCAAGATTCACTGCCATCGTAGTGGGCTAACACCTGCAGAGAAGGAACGCCGGAATGATGCTCGGAGTCAACAATTGGCTGTGTAATTCCCATATCATACAGAGAGAATGCAATTTGCGTCCACTCCCCTGCTTGCGCGGTTTGCACCTGTGTGTTTTTTTCACTGTCCCATTGCAGGGTCTGCTCGTTTTGAGAGTTGTAGCTATATAACTTAAACTGAACATCTTCTGCCATTGGGTTATAGACCCAGAATGTAACAGCAGCATTACGCCATACCTGAGCAGTATAGTACGCCTGCAAAGCGTAATGACTTAAGTTTAAAATACTGGCTCCGCCGTTGCCCGGATTGGAAAATTTCACCGATATCGCCGAAGTAGAAGTTTCCCCTTGGAGAAATGCAGAATCTTTTATAACCGCTTTTGTTACGCCGGTATCGGCTTGACCCGCAATGCCGTCAGAAGCTAACAGTTTGTCCATAATGTCCGCAGAAACACGAATGGGTACTACCAACTGGATAGAGGAACTTTCTTCTCCACGAGCGGCAGTTACAGTCACAGAAATGTCCGCCTCTGCTTTCGGTGTGACTTTTCCCCTTCTCACCTTCAATTCCTCGGTTTTGCCGGTTTCGGGATCTGTATAACAGGCAACATAGCTATATTCCACGCCATCTTCTTCTACAATCAACGCAGATAAGTCATAAGCGACGCCTACAGATGCCGCAGGAACGTTCTCTTTCAATACGATTGAGATAGCAGGTTCTGTGGGTGTGTTATTTTCGTTGACACCACAACCGGAAAAAATCGATATCAGCAAACAAACACAGCAGAACAAGGATATATATTTAAGTCTTTTCATTCAGGGCAACTCCTTTCAAGCCTGCTCACCAGAGAGCAGTGTGTGGTAGTAGTATATGGGCATAGCACTCCAGCCGTGGCAAAGGCTGGCTGCATTTTCGAAATCACTTTCACCGATCTCTGTTTCCCAAACGGTGGTGCTGCCAAACTCCAGCATTGGAATATAAAGCTTTTCGATCTGCTCCAAAATGATTGGTGCGTATTTCTCCTTGTTAATTTTCAAGAGCGCATCATTCAGAAAGCACCGCATAGAAAGGGATACAGAGGTCATTTCAGGGTCGTTTAATATCTTTTCACAAAGCAAAGCCGCTTGGTCACCAGATATCGCACCGCACAAAACAGCAAGGCTGTTTCCTAACTGACTGTAAGAATCGTGATTGGTGTAATTATAAAACACACCTTTCCCATCATTCCAAAATATCTCAAAAATTCGGGCGTTTAGTTTGGCTGCTTGCCGGCTGTAATCGTTCTGAATAGCCAAAGCATCTGCGATATATGCCATATTTTGCAGTGCAATAGAAAGCAGTGTGTTTGCCAACAGGTCACAGTCAGAAATGGGTGTGCCCCAGTTTACCAAGGCATCTTTCCATTCATAGAAATTCCAGTAGCCCTCTCCTACGAAGCTCATAAACAGCCCATTCACTATACGGTTTGTAAAGGTCTCTAAAATGGATTTCAGTTTTGGATAGATCTCCTGCAAAAATTCCTTATCACCACTGTGCTGAAGGTATTCCCGGCAGGCAGTTATGTAGTGAAGTGAAAACGAGGGAATAACCAGATTTGCTTTCATAGGATAACAGATGGACAAAAGACCGTCTGCCCGGTTATCCTTGGAGATCAATTCTAAACAAGCTCTGGGAAAAGCGTACTCGCCAAAAGCATAGTAGCCGCATAGCATCTGATTGCGGCTATCCATGGCATACATTGCCTGTTCACGCCAAGGGCAGTCCTCATAATGCTCGTGCATACATAAACGCAGCGTTTCCTCGCAAATATCATAAATTCGGTTTTGCAGTTTGGTTAATGACGGTCTTTTCTTATCTCCCACAAGATACATTGTAGGGGCAATAGCCATTTTTTGAATCTCTATGGGGAATTCAGAACGAACTTGCAAATAGCGGCAGCCGAATCTGCGGAAGAGATTGAAAAAAACATTTTCTCCTACAGTTGCACGGTACTCCATACAGAAATTACGATCTCCGATAATTTGACGCACCTGACCGTCCGCAATATGTTCACCAAACGCAACGGTAATGTTTTGCTCACACGGTGAATGTAAAATAAAACTTAACAAACCAACCTGCTCTTTGCCCAAATCATAAAGCACTTCTGTTTGGGATAGCTGTTTGCAGAAAACACCCTCTACCTCCGGCATCAAGGTCAGCTTATCGCAAGGCCGGATACGCAGGGGTAAATTTTGAGCAACCAATGTAGCTGCAGAAAAATCGTTTAAATTACCTGTAATCCAATTATCTTCTTTTGTCGCATCATATCCGTAGCCATAACCTAACTGACCGGACATAATACAGCAGCGATGATTCATATAAGCCTTGCTCATACGGGCCAATGTGTGGCTGCCGCTTTGACAAAGAACAATTTCGTCATTGACCAAAGCATACAGAAGGCCGGCCTTTCCGGGATAGTAAACAGAAGTAAACTCCGCACCGTAGTACCAAACGATCACAGCCAGTCTGTTTTCACCTTCTCGGCAAAACGCTGTTACATCCACTTCATCGTAAACCTTATCGTAAGGAAAATCCGCATACTGTCCCCAAGCCGCAAGCTGACCGTTAATATAGGCTGCATAATTGCTATCGGCAGAGATTTGTAAAATAGCCTTTCCGGATTGGTAGAAAAAGCTGTCAACAAATTCTCCATATTCATCGTTCTCGGGGGAATTGTTACACCATATCCACTGTGCATCCGCTAAGTATTTCTTCATATGAACCCCTCCTCATATTGGATACTTTTTTATTAGTACACGATAAAGATTTTTTTGTCAATACTGCAATCTGTGTCTGACAATTTCAAAAAATATATTGCAAAATCTAGATTTTTCGTGTATCTTTTTTTTAAAAAAGCAGGAGGTGTTCATTATGCTAAAATTTAAAAATATAGTTTTTTCTCCAGAAAACTCTGCAATTACATTAGAAAAACTGGGATTTTTTTGTGATTTAAATTCAGGTTTTGTGCAAGTTCAAATTGCCGGTGAGAACAAAGATACCCATATGGGTGCCAAAATGATGCGTTCTTCAGAAGCCGGAAAATTATCCTATAAGAACCACACAATTTCCGAAAACACTATGACTGTGGTTCAGGAAAGTCCCAATGTTCGCTGCAAAACAGTGTTTGAAACCTATGACGATACCAATGCCATTCGCGTACACACAGTTGTGACGAATATTACTAATGCACCCATCGTTTTGGAAGAAGTATCTGCCTTTTGCGTGTCCGGCATCGGCGACAAAAACGATCCTGACAATATGCACTTTACGGACTTTTTGCAGAGCCATCACGCCGAATGTCAACCCCGTACCCGGAACTTCAGGGAATTAGGATTGTGCGGTGGAAGAACGGAATCTCAACAGCGTGTTTGCGGCTGCAATATCGGTAGCTGGTCCACAAAAGAAATGCTTCCCATGGGCATTTTAGAGGACAGAAAAAATGGAAATTTTTTGATGTTCCAATTAGAGAGCAACAGCTCTTGGTACTACGAAATTTCTGACACATTGGACAAGTATTATCTCTATTTGGGCGGTCCAAATTACCCCTTTGGCGGCTGGTTTAAGACCTTGCAACCAGGCGAAAGTTATACCACACCCTATGCTGCATTGGCCTTTGGAAACAGCTTAAATGATGTAATCGGCAATATGACAAAATACCGCCGTCACATTGCCGGTGTCAGCCCCGCAGACGAAAAACTGCCCACGATTTTCAACGAATATATGCACCTGTCCTGGGATAGTCCCACAGCAGAAAACACTGCTAAATATGCCCCTGTTGTTGCTAACACAGGCGTGGAATACTATGTGATCGACTGTGGCTGGCATAACGAGGAAGACGGCGATAAGGTCTATCCTTTTGTAGGTCATTGGAACGAAAGCAAGGCAAGATTCCCTGAGGGCGTACGGAAAACAACGGACTATATTCGTAGTTTGGGTATGAAACCGGGTTTGTGGATTGAACCGGAGATCATCGGTATTCAATGTCAGGAAATGCTGGACTACTACGATGACAACTGTTTCTTCCAACGTCATGGCAAGCGTCTTGCGGTTATGAACCGCCATTTCCTTGACTACCGCAATCCCAAGGTTCGGGAATATATGACTGAAACTATTCGCCGTATGGTAGAAGATTATGGCGCAGAGTACATTAAGTGCGACTACAATCAGGATTGTGGTGTTGGTACAGACCTGAATGCCGAAAATCCCGGTGCAGGCTTGGAAGAGGCTGCCAACGCATTCCTTGATTGGATCCGGGAAATGATTGCAAAATATCCCGGTGTTGTCTTTGAAGGCTGCAGCTCCGGCGGTATGCGGATGGACTACAAAACTCTTTCTGCATACAGCTTGGTATCCACTTCTGACCAGACAGACTACTTGCTCTACCCCTACATTGCAGGCAATATTTTGTCTGCCGTTTTGCCGGAGCAGGCCGCTGTTTGGAGCTATCCTGTTACCATCGAATGCGAGCAAGGCGAGGGTGTATCTGATGAACGGATCACCATCAACATGATCAATAGTTTCTTAGGCAGAATGCACCTTGCCAGCCGTCTGTACTATTTGGACGAGCGCCAGATGGATCTGATTCGAGAGGGCGTTGCCTATTACAACAGCCTGTCCGAGATGAAGAAAACAGCACTCCCTTACTTCCCCATGGGCTTTACCAATTTCGGCGATAAAGTAGTCTGTGCAGGTCTGAAAAATGAGAACAAAATCTATCTGGCAGTTTGGAATTTGAAAGGCGATGAAAACATTTTTATCCCCATTCCCGAAAATATTACCGATGCCAAAATTGCTTATCCTTCAAAGACTTCTGTACATCTGCAAACCTGTAAAGACGGCCTGCAGCTCACTTGCCCTGAAACACCCTGCGCTGTTTTCTTGGAAATGGCAATTTAACATCACCAAATCAGTTTATATCGTACCGGACAATCATCTGCCATCGGGCGGTATGAAATTATGCCGTCAG
>JAZNRW010000030.1:0-2252 GCA_045590835.1 Faecousia sp. | reverse complement strand
GCCTGGGATATTTATACAGCACCTGTTAGCAACAACTTTGCATTGGATGAAAATGATCCCGGTGCATGGCAGGGCGATTTGAACCGTTATTTGGTTTGGTTGACCGATGATATTTCCGGTGATAAGAGCGAGCTGGGTACGGTGCAGCTTCTCATTGACGGTGTAACGCAAAATGTAGCTACCGCTTTGATTGGCGGTCGTTACGCGCTGATTTTGAATGCAGACTGCGGCATTTCCGCATTGGGCGAGCATACTATTCAGATTACTGCAGGTCAGGCAATGGGTGAGTACACCGTCGCAAATGATGCGGTTTTCTATACTCACGAAGATGGAAGTGTCAATACGACTGCTCCCACACCGGCAGAAAAAACAGTTGCTTTGGGATTGGATACAGCTGACCCTGGCGCATGGCAGGGAGATCAAAACCGTTATCTTATTTGGCTGACCGATGATATTTCCGGTGAAAAACCTCAGGTTGGTAGTTTGAATGTTCTTTTGGATAACGAAAGCAAGACGGTAGATATTGCCATGGTTAACGGTAGATATCTGATGCTGTTGAACGAAAACTGCGGTGTTTCCGGGTTAGGGAAACACACGGTGGTGATTGAAAAAAACAGTTTCTTTGGTGAATATAAGGTTACAGCAGATGCAACGATCTATACATATGCCGATGGTTCTGTATCCGCACAACCTCCCGTACAGATACCGGAAGCTAGTGAAACTGTGACGATAGGGGATGACAGCCGAAACCATCTGGGTTCTTGTGATAATTGTATTTGGTTTACAGTAAGTCCTGCAGATCAGCTTCCCCATGATTTGGCGGCAGATAGCTGCAAATATGGTGCATCAGAAGGCGGCATTTATTTTAACGGTGAGAAAATCGATGTCGTTATCATTAAGAAAACAGAAAATCTTTACTTCCTGAATCTTGCTTCGGTTTCTCCTGTTGCGTTGGGAGATGTCCTTACCATAGACGGTGTGTTTGGAAATACCGATCACGCGGTACGTTTTGAGAAACAAAGCTTTGTTTATCTTGGTGACGGCAATTGGGAGATAGGCGAATATCTCCGGGATCTGCGTGAGCAGAAGTACATCATTCAGGATATTTCTGAACTGAAAATGGGCGTTTCTGAATTTCCGTTAAAGCCCGGCGATCAGACCTGGATCGGCGATGCTTGCAGCAGCACAAATATCGCCATTCAAACAAAGGTAACACTGCCTGCCAATATGACGGAGATCAAGTTTGGCCTTTCTAAAATCAACGGTATATGGGATGCGGAGAAATCCGGCTGGCAGGTATCCCTTCTTCCTGCGTTCAATCAGGTGAAGCTGTTCCACGGTACGGACAGTCTCCAAACTATGACGGAATATGAATTTAGCGGTGGAGAATATATAATCGAAATTGGTTCTGTAAATGTAGAGGAATATATTGATGGCGTAAATCAGGGAGTTTACTGCCGTAAGATCTTCGTGAAGATCAACGGTGAAGAAGTGTTATCCTATCAGGATACGGATTTCAACCGAAATCTTGGCAAAAAATTATATGTATACATTTCTAATGATGTAGACGAATGCAAGTTGGTATCCCTGACAAGCCATGGTGTAGCTATGCGCGAGTTAGCTCCCACAGTGTATGATTATTACGATATCAGCGGCTTTGCAGGCCGTACTGCCAAGGGAGATTCTGTATCCTGCCTGGGTACGATCAAGGCAGAGAGCAACTATGCGGTCCGCTTGCACATGAGTCCCGGATCGGATGCTTCCGAACTAAAACTGGCAATCGGTAAGGTCAACCCGGAGCAGTTCTGGGAGATCGAGGAATCTGGCTGGCAGCTTTGGATGCGTCCAAGATCCGGACAGGTATTCCTTGCACACAGTATGGATACATGGGAAGTTGTAAGTGCCTATGCATATGCGGATAGCTTCACTGTGGAATTCGGCGTAAAGGATCAGATTATTGAGAAAAACGGAAAATATGTTTCTACCTTCTGCCGTATACTGTATGTAAAGATCAACGGCGAGGAAATTGCCCGTTGGGAAGATACAAATTTCGACCGCACATTAGGCGAAAATGTTCTTTTATATTGTGCCCCGGATGCAGAAACTGAGCTTTCCACTCTCAATAGCACGGCTACCCTTCCTGTGGAGGTTACCGTGAACGGAGAAACGGCAGAGAAAACATCGTTCGTTCAGGTGGATTCCAAGGTGGTACCCGGAAAACCCTCAGGGATTCAGGTGACGGTTATTTCTGA
>JAZNRW010000029.1:0-16163 GCA_045590835.1 Faecousia sp. | reverse complement strand
GGGGCATGTGGTAGTGTAGCTCCACCCGGTTGGCATCCAGGTAGACCATGTCCTTAAATTCGCCCCGGCGGTTGGTGGCCAGGTCCATGATGTTACCCACATATTCCTGGGGGGCCATGAGATTGACCTTCACAAAGGGTTCTTCTGCCAGCTGGATCTCCATAGGATCGGGATAGTCCAAGGGATTATCCACCATCAGCACCGTGCCGTCCAGCTTGGTGACCCGGTAGCTGACGTTGGGGGCGGTGGTGATCAGGTCCAGATTGTACTCCCGCTCCAGCCGCTCCTGAATGATCTCCATGTGCAGCAGGCCCAAAAAACCGCAGCGGAAACCGAAACCCAGGGCGATGGAGCTTTCCAGCTCGTAGACAAAGGAAGCGTCATTGAGCTTCAGCTTTTCCAGCGCCTCCCGCAGATCCTGATATTTGGCGCCGTCTGCCGGGTACACACCGGAGAAGACCATGGGCTGCACAGGCCGGTAACCGGGCAGAGGCTCAGAAGCGCCCTCCTCCACGGTGGTGACGGTATCACCCACCTGAGTATCGGCAACGGTCTTGATGGAGGCGGTAATGTAGCCTACCTCACCGGCGCCCAGAGCCTCTTGAGGAGTCAGGCCCCTGGGGTTCATAGTGCCTACCTCCACTACCTTATAGATTGCGCCGGTGGCCATCATTTTAATATCCATACCTGCCCGGACTGTGCCCTCCTTGATCCGGACATAGACGATAACGCCCCGGTAGGAATCGTACACGCTGTCAAAGATCAGCGCCTGCAGGGGGGCATTTCGGTCTCCCTTGGGGGCGGGCACATCCTTTACGATCATTTCCAGCACAGAATGGATGTTGATACCGTTTTTGGCGGAGATCTCCGGGGCATCCTCCGCAGGGACGCAGATGATATCCTCGATCTCCTGTTTGACCTCCATGGGTCTTGCAGAGGGCAGGTCGATCTTGTTGATCACCGGCAGCACCTCCAGACCCGCATCGGTGGCAAGGAAGGTGTTGGCCAAAGTCTGTGCCTCCACGCCCTGGGAGGCATCTACCACCAGCACCGCGCCTTCGCAGGCAGCAAGCGACCGGGAGACCTCATAGTTAAAGTCCACATGACCCGGGGTGTCGATGAGATTCAGGGCATAGGTTTCCCCGTCATCTGCCCGGTAAGTCAGCTGGACAGCGGTGGCCTTAATGGTAATACCCCGCTCCCGCTCCAGGTCCATGGAGTCCAGGATCTGGTTCTCCATTTCTCGCTTGTCTACCGCCTCACACGCCTCCAGCAAACGGTCTGCCAAGGTGGATTTGCCGTGGTCAATGTGGGCAATAATGGAAAAATTTCGAATTTTGGTAAGGTCTGTCATATATACTCCTTCACTTTCCAACTTGTGGACCGGTTGTAAAATGTCCAGTGCATAATGCATAGTGCATAGTGCACAGTTAAGGTATCGGCTGCGCGGATTGTTTCAATCATTTGCGAAGCAAATACCGCAACTATGCACTGTGAACTGTGCACATGGTGCTCTGTCATAAGAATTGAAATTTGCATACTATCGGATTTTAGTATTATACTGAATTTGCGAAAAAAAGTAAACTGTATGTTTTGAAGAATTATAGGGAATACTGTACATCCCAGCGACAAAAAACGCCCAAAGCCTCTTTTTTTGAAAAAATTCCTGCAAAACCCTTGCCAAAACAGCAAAATCGGGGTATAGTCTAACGGCGTGAGAAAAATTACAGAATAAAGAGGGATTGCACTATGAGTACCGCCAAAAAACCTGCCAAGACCCCCGATGAGCTGCAGGCCGACCTGCAAAAGCTGATCGCACAAGGTCGGAAGGATGGTGTCATTCGGGCATCGGAGCTGCACAGCCATTTGGAGCAGTTGGATCTGACCCCGGAAAAAATTGAAGAAATCTACGACAATCTGGACGCTATGAACATTCAGGTGGTCAGTTCCGACCTGGATCTGGATCTGGGCGGGGACCTGGACGCCACTGTTGAGGATGAACTGGATCTGACCGATGTGGAAGATGAGGATCTGATCGACCCGGTAGACCTGGCCGCAGAATTTAATCTGGACGACCCGGTTCGGATGTATCTGAAGGAGATCGGCCAGATCAAGCTGCTCAGCGCCGAGGAAGAAGTGGATCTTGCCAAGCGGGTAACCGAAGGGGATCAAACCGCCAAAAACAAGCTCACCGAGGCCAACCTGCGTCTGGTGGTCTCCATCGCAAAAAAATACTCCGGCCGCGGTCTGCACATTCTGGATCTGATCCAGGAGGGCAACACGGGCCTGATCCGCGCAGTTGATAAGTTCGACTGGACAAAGGGAAACAAATTCTCTACATATGCCACCTGGTGGATTCGACAGGCCATCACCCGTGCCATTGCCGACCAGGCAAGAACCATCCGTGTTCCCGTGCATATGGTAGAGGTCATTAACAAAGCCACCCGCTGCAACCGGAAGCTGGTGCAGGAACTGGGTCGCGAACCCACCGTGGAGGAGATCGCAGCCGAGCTGGGTCTGCCTGTGGAAAAGATCATCGAGGCCAACCGCACCGCCGCCGACACCCTGTCTTTGGACACCCCTGTGGGCGACGAGGAAGACACCTCCATCGGCTCCTTCGTGGAGGATGAGCGTACCCCCGGCCCTGCCGACGCCACCTCCAACGCATTGCTGGCAGAAGCCCTGAAGGAAATTCTCGACACCCTGACCGAGCGGGAAGCGGATGTGCTGCGGATGCGCTTCGGTATGTACGACGGCCGCACTCACACTCTGGAAGAGGTGGGTCAGATCTTCGGCGTGACCCGTGAGCGGATCCGCCAGATCGAGAACAAGGCTATCCGGAAGCTCCGTCACCCCAGCAGAGCCAAGAAGATCAAGGACTTCTATTGTTGATACACTTCAGCCGGCAGGCAACTGTCGGCTGATTGTTTTGCTGCCTGCAGCCGGATGTATCCCTTGCTTTTGCCCGGGAGCTGTGGTAAGATAATCACGGAATTTTGGATTTTTTCAAGAAGGAGGCGGTATTTTGCGTAAAGTCTTTACCATACTGACCCTGTTGGCGCTGATCGTCGGTCTGACGCTCACCGCAAATGCTGCCTCTGCAGCTACCCACCTGCGTTGTGTGGGCTCTGTCAATTCCGACGGAACGGCGCAAATGACCACCACCGTGACCCTGCATCTGGATCAGCCTGCAGAGGATCTATTCTTCCCCCTCCCCGGTTCTGCCACCAACATCACCGTAAACGGCTCGAGGGTATCCGCCTCTTTGCAAAACGATGTGCGCCAGGTGAAGCTGCGGCGGATCGTGGGCGAGGCCGTGGGCGAT
Source organism: Faecousia sp. (assembly GCA_045590835.1). Taxonomy (GTDB): domain Bacteria; phylum Bacillota; class Clostridia; order Oscillospirales; family Oscillospiraceae; genus Faecousia. The sequence continues at coordinate 12,838 of JAZNRW010000029.1, read as the reverse complement.
TTCACACTCACTTTTACCTATGGACTGAAAGACTTGATCGTAACCAATGAAGCCGGGCTTTTGGAGCTGCAGCTGCCTCTTCTGGCAGGCTACTCCTATCCGGTTGAGGTTCTGGAATTCTCCGTGACACTGCCGGGGCCTGTGGATGTTAAGCCAGCTTTCGTCAGCGGTTATCACCAGGCCAATATTGAAAAAGATATTTCCTGCAAGGTGGAAGGCGCCACTATCACCGGTCTTGCCCAAGCAGAGCTGAAAGATCACGAAACCTTAACGATGACCCTGTCGGTGACAGAGGAGATGTTCCCCCAAAAAAGGATCGATCCTCCGGATTTCGACACCACCAATACCCTGATTCTGATCTTCACCCTGGCAGCCCTGCTGTACTGGCTGATCTTTCTGCGAAATCTGCCCCTGTGGCCTGCTCGCCGTCCTACACCGCCGGATGGATATATCGCCGGTACCCTTCGCAGTGTCTTGCATTTACAAGGCGCTGACCTGAGTATGATGGTCTTCTCTTGGGCCCAGCTGGGTTATTTGCAGATCCATATGGATCCTCGCGGCAAGGTCACCTTGTACAAGCAGATGGATATGGGCAATGAACGCAGCAAGTTTGAGCAGAAGTGCTTCCGCATTCTGTTCCGCAAGCGCAGCATTGTGGACACCTCCACTTTGCACTATGTCACCGCATACAAGCAGATCGAAAAGCTGCCTGCCAATGTGCAGTCCTTTGTACGCCCCAAGTCCGGTAACCCTTATGTGTTCCGGATCCTGGCCTGTTTGACCGGCCTGTTCTGGGGCATCAATTTGAGCCTTTGGCTTAGCGCGGATGCGGCTATGCCTTGGCTGTCCGCCATTTTCCTGTCAGCATTCTGTTGCGTCAGCAGCTGGTTCATCCAGCGCTGGGCTATTGTCCTGTTCCAGCCGGAAAAACGCAGCCTTTGGTTCGCCTTGGGTCTTGCTGGCTTCTGGCTGATCCTCAGCGCAATAGCCGGGATCTTTGCCGACGGTATCTGGGCGGTGCTGGGGCAGCTTCTTGCCGGTCTTTTGGCCGCCTTTGGCGGACGGCGGACCTACGCCGGACGGCAGGCTATGGCAGAAGTGCTGGGTCTGCGGCGGTATCTGGGACGCCTTACCCGGCAGCAGGCAGAGGCGATCTGCCTTTCCAATCCGGATTACTTCCACCAGATGGCGCCCTATGCCCTGGGTCTGGGCGTGGACAAGCGCTTTGCCCGCAGCTTCGGTAGTCACCCTGTCAGTCCGTGTCCCTATATCCACACGGGAAATGACAAGCCCATGCGGGCAGAGCTGTGGCAACTTCTGATGCGGCAGATCCTGCAATCCATGAACGCCCGTCAGCAGCGCAGCGGTATGGAGAAAATCATCAACGTGATTCACAGTTTTTTGAAATAACACTAAAAAATCAACCCCCGGCTACATCGCCGGGGGTTCGACTGTTTATGTACACTTTTTCGCAGTTTTGAGCCAAAACGGCAGATAGGGCAGCGCGTGGATCAGCAGGTAAATGCCGTAGACCAGGATCACCCCCAGCCAGTCCGCAGTGGCTGCCCCAAGGGGCGCAAAGAAAAAGGACTCCAACTTGAAAAACATATAATCAGAATCAACAGGGGAGAAATTTACCAGATTGGCAACCACAGATACCGCCAAGGCAGGAATTGCAGGCAGCAGCAGCTGATGGGCCTTGGTGACGGTTTTGTAGCTATGGTAGCCGGACATCAACATCAGCATCGCGCACAACACCAGCACACCGTGATAGAACAGTGTGTGAAATCCTGCAAAGGAAATGCAGGAGTAGTTGCTTAAGATATTGGCAGGATATACAAAATTGATCGCGCCGCCCAGCAGCCCCAAGCTGCACACATAGCCGCAGGCAGCATACCGGACTTTACTCTTACCCCAGATGGCAAAGGGCATAGCGTACATAAAAATACTGCACGGATACAGCGGCAGGATTCCACCCACCTCAAAGTGTACCGTTGCGCCGCAGAAGGTCTCCCAAACGATCTTTACGATCTCCAACACCAAAACGCTGATCCAAAGTCCTGCAAACACCTTCTGCAGGGTTCTCTCTTCTTTTTTGCGAAGCAAAACGCAAGCAAAAACAATCAACGCGATCCAGCATAAGGAAGTAAAAAAATGCAGCGGTGTAAACAGCGTGCCGGGCAGTTGGTCAGCTTGAGGTAAAAAGTCCTTGTGTGTAAAAAAGTGTCGAATCAGGTCCATTGTTGTCCACATAATACATCTCCCCTTCTGCTGCAAATTGTAGTACATCGCGCAGAAAAAGTCAAATTCTGCAAAAACCTTCTCCGCAAGCGAAACATACCGGCCGATGCCATTGGCGCAGAAGCAGTTGTGGGTTCGATCACCGAAGGAAAAGTGGCAGACTTTATTATCTGCAACGCAGACTACACCGAAAAGCGGGTATTCCTGGCAGGAGCAGAACTGTAAGCATCCGTATCAAAATATCAAGCCGCTGACCTACAGGTCAGCGGCTTTTGTGTTATTAGAAATTAGCTCTTGACAGCAAGCAAAAGAATATTGTCCCTTATCGATTTGCCACAAATCGCACGACATCGTTGGGCGTACAGTCCAAGATGGTGCAAATCTTTTCCAGCGTCAAAAGTGTAATGTTATTTCCTTTTTTAATGGAATCCAAGGTTTTATTGTCAATCCCGGCTTTCAGAAGACGGTATTGCGTTATTTCTTTGCGTTCCATCGTTTCCCACATAGGACTATAATCCAACACTGTCTTCACCGCCTTTCTGTCTTTTCGAAAATATTATAGACAAAAACTGCGGTTTACAGTATTGTGGAGTTATTCACAATATGTTATACTGGCAATAACAGAAAGGGATGAACGATATGGACGGGCAAATAGCAGACCTATACAACCTGCCGGATATTGAAAAATATGAGGATATTCATTTACTGACACTCAGCGAGAGCTGCGCTGTGTTGGAGGAGAAAGTTTATGCTATCGCCAAGGCTTTGCCGGACAGCAAGCGGCAGGTTATTGAAGCATATATCAGCACACGCAATGATTTGGAATTTGAGACCTATAAAGTTGCGCTGCGCTGGGGAAAACAGCATTATAAATAAAGCTGAGATCCTATAGCAAAAAGGCGATATGTCCGCTTTGCGGACGCGATCGGGATTTATATCGCTGCTAACAAAAACTGCCTTCCGAAGAAGGCAGTTTTTTTGTTAGCAATTAGCCCGGGTTCTTTTTACGCGTTTTCCAGGATGGACAGGCAGTCCAAATACACGCCGGCGCTCCAGCCCATCATATCATGGGTTGCGTATTCCTTGGCGGTGGAAACCTCGCCGATGACCACATTGTATTTTTCCCAGAGATGCCCGGTTTTTTGGAAGATATCCTCTACCAATTGGCTGTATTTTCTTGCAATCCGCAAGGCATCGTCCCGGTAGCCGTACCGCATAAGACCGTGGATCACAATATAGTGCAGGCACGCCCAGCCGTTGGGATAATCCCATTGCAGGTCAAACAGATCTTCCTTTCCCTCGCAGCAGGCGATACCGTGTGGCATTTCAAGCTTTTCCAGCAGGGCGACCGTTTTTTCTGCCTGCTCCGCAGAGGCAACGCCGGTAAACAGCGGATAAAACATTGCCGCAGAAACGATGCCGGCTTTTTCTCCGGTTTCAAAATTATAATCGCAAAATGCGCCTAACCGGCTATCCCACATCAGCGCTGTCATTTTCTCAGCCCGGGCGGCAGCCTGCTTCAGCCAGTAGGCGGAACGGCCATTTTGCAGAATCCTGGCAAAGTACGCCATATTCTGCTCCACACCGTAGAGCAGGGCGTTCAGATCCACCCAGTTGTACCGGTAGACCTCCATACCCATACGGCTGGTGCAGTCCCAGCCGCTTTCGGCAAAGGTGAGCATACTTTTGCCGTAACCATGCTGTGTTGCATCGTCCTCCGGCACCGGAATTTGAAAACGGTTGCATAATCCGTGACAGTATTCAATCTCCTCGTCCTCAGAGATCATACCGTAGTACCGGTTCAGCCCGGAAGGGGTGATCCGTTTGGTTTGCCAGAATGTGTACTCTTTTTCCAATGCCCGGTAGCACTTTGCCAGCCACGCATCATCCGGCTGGTGGTCATACAATTCCCGAACCATCTGTGAGAAAAAGGGCGGCTGGGAACGGGTTAAGAAAAAGGTGTGGTTTCCGTTGGGCATATAGCCGTATGTTTCAATCAGATAGCATATGTTGTCAATGTTGTTTTTCACCTGCTCCAGTCTGCCCTCGTGAATCAGTCCGGCGTTGGTAAAATAGGTATCCCAGTAGTACATTTCCTGAAAATGTCCCTCACAGCTGGGGACGGTATAGGGGTAGGGCAAGCCCATTAAGGTACCCACGTCCTGGGTGTTGTGACGGATGGTCCTATCCCAGTTTGTTTTGATATATGTTCGAATATCCAAGAAAACCATCCTTTTTAAGTCTGTATTATTTCCATCTTTCCTTGACGGCAGCCTGCACAGCAGTACGCAAAGGTGGGACTCTCCGTCACTTATGCGCTTTTTTAAAATAAATTGTATCTATTCCGTTGCCCCGGTCATTTTTCAGAACCTTTATGACTTCAAACCCATACTTTCCCAGTATTTTAATATGCGCAAAGTTGGTAGACCAGGTTCTTGTGAAAATATTGACATCTTCATAGTGGGAGAAAAGCTTTTCGTATAGCGCCGTGGTAACGCCCTTTCCCCTCGCCTTCGGGCTGACAACAAGGGTGGACAAATAAATATTGGGGAGCTCCCCGGACGGAATTTCAGGACAGGAATAATCCTCTTTATAAGAAACAAACCCAATCAGTTCTCCGTCTTCAAAAACGGCGGCAAATCTTTGGCTTTTTAATTGTTCAAAGTATTGCTTTATGCCATCACTGTTTTCGATGCTTTTCAAAAGATTTTGCTGTGTGGATGAACTGCGGAAAGATAACGGCGGAACAAACTCTTTGTCCGCTGCCTCCAGCATTTTATAAGCGTCGGCATAAATGCTTTGCTGTTCCTCTTTGCTTAAAATGCAGATTTTCATATGTGGCTCCTAAGTACGCGCGTTTGATTCTTTTGTTTTATATAGTATATCACATGATTTTATCTGTTGCAACATACCAAAAATCCCCGCAGATCGCTCTGCGGGGATACATTCTTTTATGATGCCGGTAATGCTTTGCTTTCTTCGATGGCGGCCTGGGGGCTGACCGCAAAATGGGGGCCAAAAATCAAACGGCCACCTTTTTCTGAAAGCAAGCGATCAGTTGTTTCCAATATACGGCAGCTAAATAAATCAGCACGATCAATACCACCGGCAGCATATAAAAATACGGGCGGGGGATCCAAGTCCAAAAGAGCGCCAACACCGGATTTTCCGGACGGAGAGAATACATATAATTCACCTGCACCACCGCACCAGCGGGATTGGTGATCTGGTTTGCAACAAAAAAACTGTTCAAAGATACATTTGCCCAATGGATCAGGGTGTAAACACACAGCGTAATCAACAGTGTAGATGCCATACACCTTACATCCTTCTTCACCAAGCCAAGGCGGAACAGCAAAATCGGAATGCCAAACTCCAGCAGATGGGGAAAAAAGTAAAAGAAAAACGTGGCCGAGCATAGCGAAAAGTCAGCCTGCGCCGTATTTACCACCAGCGCCATAACTGCACCCAGAGACCACAAAAGCATAAGATTGCTCAGCACCTTGCTCCGAGTAAATACTGCCACTGGCAGGACCATTGCCGTCAACGAGCAAAGATGCAGCGGCAGATATTCGTAGGGAGAGCTCCAGGTAACCAGATTAAAAATAATGGCAGCAATGCCGGAAAAAGACAGGATGCCCAAGGTAATCGTTTGGACTTTTGCGCAACAGCCCCGCAGCAAAAAATAAAGTCCCACGATCATGCCGGCGCCCAATAAAAGCGACAGAATGTGAATTGTGCCAAAACTGCCCCATACCATGCAAAAATCCTCCTATGCATTGCCTTAAGGATCTATATAATTTCATTCTTCGATTATTTTCACAAGCTCGGTTAAGTCCTTGCGTTTTTTTGTGCGAAGTTTATCGTCTGCCGAAGCATATCCCAAAGTGATAACAAGTCGCACTGCGCCGTCTAAACCGCAAATTTCGCGAATTTTTGTATCCTCCAGCCAACCAAGGATACAAGTACCAAGCCCCTGAGCAGCTGCCTCGGCGGTTATATACGCCGACAATATGCCGATATCAATCGAGCGGTAATCGTTATTTTTAACCTTAGCTCCGAATGCAGCGGTTTTAACGTAAGGCTTTTCCGACAGCACAATCAAAACAGGAGCGTCCGTTGCAAATTTGTTCATTCCCATTCCTTGGGTCGCTTTCGCCACTTTTTTTGCCGTCTCGCCCTTACAAACGGTTATTTGATACGGCTGACCGTTGCAAGCAGAAGGCGAAAGCCTTGCGGCCGCTAAAATGCAGTCTAATTTTTCTTTTTCAACCATTCTGGCTGAATCATAACTGCGGCAGGACTGTCTGTTTTCTGCAATTTCGGTAAAATTCATAATTTTCTCCTTTGTAATTGAAATCCCATAACCCAAGGTTGCGTTTTTATCATTATAACAAATACTTGCAGCATTTACAACAAACAGAAAAATCCTCCCGATGGATCGGGAGGATTTTTTAGATTTAATTAACCCTTAATAGCAGCCTGGGCTGCTGTGCACAAAGGAGGGCGTTTTGCAAGGACCGTATCCTTGCGACTTTTCACTTCAATTTATTTTACAATCCCAGCAAATAAAAAACAACAAACAGCACCAAAACAACTATAATTGTATAAATAGCAGCAGGGATAGCATTAATGCGGATAATTTTGCCCTCGCGTCCCGTAGTACCTGCGGTAGCGCAGGCAGCAACCACGTTATTGACACAAATCATATTACCGATAGAGCCGCCAATGGTGTTCGCTGCTACGATAATAGCGCTGTTAAGACCTAAGTTGTTGGCGGCCTGCTCTTGTAAGTTGGCAAACAGCGTCACCGCTACCGTGTTGGAGCCTGAAATAAACGCGCCCAGCACACCGATCACGGGAGCGATCACAATGTACAGGCCCTCGCCCACCTTGGAAAGCGCCTCTGCCATATAGAAAATCATACTTTTCATTTCTCCCGCCGCTGAAATGTCATTAGCGCCCGAGTATCGCAAAATTTGCACCATGGCAAGACCGAACACCAGCGCAATCGCGGCATTTTTGACCTGTTTAAGTGATGAGACCCATGCTGTGCCCACATCTCTGAGCTTCATTTTATGCAGCGCCACCGTGATCAGCGCCACCAGCATAAACACCGTGCCCGGAACATACGCCCACTTCAGAGTAAAGGCCGTGTTTTCCACGCCAAACAGGTTTCCGCTTTTGATCACAAAAATACTTTCTGTATTGTTGAGAAGTCCCTTGATCCCCAGTGCCGGGATACGGGTCACAACCAGCAGGATCGCGATCAGCACATAGGGAAGCCAAGCCTTCAGCAGCGTCATTTGGGATTCCTTAGGGGGTGCTGGGAGATGGACTGCCTTCCAACTTTCCTCCCATTGGGACGCATCATCGAAATGCCACACGGTCTTAGGAGTAAGGAACTTGTATTTTGCTGCCATGACCGTGATTACCAAGGCAATCAGCGAACCAAACAGGGACGGGAATTCATGTCCCACAAATATATTGATCAGTACATACGGCACAGCATAGGCGGCACCGGCAAAGATACAGAACGGCAGCGCCTGCAGCGCAATCCGGAAAGACTTTTCCTTGGTAAAAAATTTGCACATCACCGCAATCGCCATAAAGGGCAGAATCAACATCACCACAGCATGGGGAATCGCTGTCCACAGAGACATCTGACCGATATAGGCGGCATCCAGCGCATCCGCACCACCCAGGCATATGATTGCTTGCTGCACCGGTGTTCCGATAGCGCCAAAGGCCACCGCCGCACTGTCGCAAATCAGCGCCACCACCACAGCTGCCACCGGAGGGAAGCCAAGGCTGATCATCAGGGGCGCAGCCAGCGCAGCGGGTGTGCCAAAGCCTGCCGCCGACTCGATAAAGGACACAAACAGGAATCCCACGATCACTGCCTGCACACGGGCATCAGGACTGATGGCGCGGAATCCATTGTTGATAGCCACTATGCCACCGGACATTTTCAGTGTATTCATAACCAAAATTGCACCGAAAATAATAATCATCACTTCAATAGAGTTGAAAAAGCCCGAAAACGAATAGGCGGTAAGGGCTAAAATATCTAAATTCCATACCAGCAATCCCAAAACTGCGGTAACAAGCCATGAAATAGGCATAGCAAATTTCGCAGGCCAATTAAATACTGCCATAACGACTATGCAGAACACAATGGGAATAAAAGCTAATAGCGCGTACATAACACCATCCTCCAATATGTTTTTTGTATTTTAGCATATCTCATTAGCAATTGCAACTAACAATAAATCCGCCCGGATTCCTCGGGCGGATAAAGGCCCCCTTGTGTAACGGGGGCTGGATTTTTGCGAAGCAAAAAGGCTGGGGGATTGCCTTTTGCTGATACATTACAATCCCTCCGTCTGCCCTACGGGCAGCCACCTCCCTGAAGGTGAATTGCCGCATAGCGGCAAGAGAGACCGGCCTGGGCCGTTACACAAGGGAGGCTTTAAAAATCGCCACCCGATTGGGTGGCGATTTTGTTGTTATCAATTAGCCCTTGATGGCAGCCTGTCCCGCAATACGCAAAAGAGGGAAATAACATATTCTCAAATTAACAATCTAAACACCTGATATGCCGCAGCGGATAAATTTTTATATGCATTATTGGCATCGAGTGCTTCATCCAAAGTTGTAACGCCCCTTAATATAGGAAAAAACGCGTCTATTCCGTGCTCGTTGCATGCCTCGGCATCATCTGTTACACAACCCGAAAAGGCAATTACTTTTTTGCCGTATTTTTTTGCAAGTTTTGCCACACCGATAGGGGCCTTGCCTTGGACGGTTTGAGAATCGAGACGCCCCTCTCCCGTTACAACTATGTCAGCTTTTTTTATGTCGGCCTCGATATTTATTTCATCTAAAATAATTTGGATTCCCGATTTAAGAGTAGCATTCGTAAAGGACAAAAACGCAAAACCTAATCCGCCTGCCGCGCCTGCGCCTGCATAGTCCTTGTCTGCCTTACTTGAAACATCTTTTGCAATTTCAGCATACGCTCTAAGCCAGCAGTCCATATCTTGAATCATCTCAGGAGTTGCACCCTTTTGTGGGCCGTACACTGCACTGCAACCGTTTTCCCCACAAAGAGGATTCGTAACATCGCACGCAATATTAAAATGACATTCTTTCAGTTCTGGCAAAACATTGTCATTTTTTATTCTATGTAAGTTTTTCAAACCTTTTGCTCCCATAGCAATAGGCGTATTATTTTTATCTAAAAATTCATAACCCAAAGCGGTCAACATACCCGCTCCACCATCGTTTGTAGCACTGCCACCTATCCCGATAATAAATCTTCTGCATCCTTTTTTTATTGCATCTTTAATAAGTTCACCAACGCCATAGGTTGTAGTTTCTAAAGGATTTCTTTCTTCGAGAGATATAAGGGTTATTCCAGAGGCGGCTGCCATTTCTATAACCGCAGTATTCGTATCCTTAAAAATGCAATATTTCGCTATTACGGGTTTCACTAAAGGACCATTAACCTGTATTTCCACCATTTCCGCATGAGAGGTTTCTGCTAAAGCTTCAACAGTACCCTCGCCACCGTCGGCCAAAGGCTTTACCAAAACCTCTGCATTGCCGTCTAATCGGCAGATAGCTTCTTTAACGGCATTACCCGCCTGCAACGAAGATAAACTCCCTTTAAAAGAATCTATTGCAACTACAATTTTCATTTCAATCACCTTTTAGTTTATTACATGCTACGATTATATCATATTCCTACACATATTACAATAAAATCCCCACCGAGCAATCGGTGGGGATTCTGTTAGTTAGGAATTAGCCCTTGATAGCTGCCTGTCCAGCAGTTAGCGAAGGGGGGAAATGTTATCTCACCTACAAATTGAAATTTGTTTATTTCTTTGTTTTTATTAATTCACCTATCATAGCACCGCCAATGATACAAACTGCACCGACTATTTGAATTATAGTCATTTTTTCACCAAGCAAGATTGTAGCAAAAACAACTGCCGAAAGTGGTTCAAGATAACCGCATACCGCTACTGTTTGTACGGGTAATTTTGATAACGGTGAAAAATACAGATAACAACCGATACCTGTATTAAGAATACCAAGCACAAATATCCAACCCCACGCATTTACAGGAACATCAAGAACAAAGCCTTGTTTTACTCCCATAAATATTGCAACAGTTAAGAAACTCACTAGAAGTTGTATTACCGCATTTTCCATTCCGCTGATATTTTTTGACTGTTTATTAAGTGTTACCATAAAGAAATACATCACAGCCGACATTGCACCGCAGAACAGTCCCCAAGTATTGCTACTGCCAACCGCATTGCCATTCACAAGAAAAACACCTACAAGCACTGTTGCAAATCCAAATAATTTTGGAACTGTTAGTCTTTCGCGAAAGATGACTGGAGACAATATCATCACAATTACTGGTCCGCAATAATAAAGTAACGAAGATAAACTTACGCCTATTTGCTGGTATGCTTCATATAAAAACATCCAACTCGTTCCCATTGCAATACCAGACAGCACGATAAATACAGCATCTTTCTTATATGCTTTAACATGAAACTTCCCCTTGCCAAGCAAAAACAAAACAATCAAAAGAATACTACCGATTAATGTTCTCAAAAATACGATTTCATAGCTATTCAGTGGTATATGACTGGCTACTATTCCATTAAGGCCAAACAGCAATAATGCTGATATGTATTTAATAAATGCTTTGCTATCCATTGTTGTGCAATCCTTTGTCAAATTCTCATTTGTTGAGATGATTATACCACTTTTTCCTTTTCTGTTCAACACATAAAAAATCCGCCCGATTTTCTTCGGGCGAATAATTTTTTGCTTTTATAAACCTAATTACTTAGATTCTTTGATTGCAGCCTGAGCGGCGGACAGGCGGGCGATGGGAACACGGAAGGGGGAGCAGGACACGTAGTCCAAGCCGATCTTGTGGCAGAACTCAACAGAGTTGGGGTCGCCGCCGTGCTCACCGCAGATACCGTAGTGCAGCTTGTTGCCGGTGGCCTTAGCCTTGGCAACCGCCATCTCCATCAGCATACCAACGCCGGTCTGATCCAGCTTTGCGAAGGGATCGTTCTCGTAGATCTTGCAATCGTAGTATGCGTTCAGGAACTTGCCAGCGTCATCACGGGAGAAGCCGAAGGTCATCTGCGTCAGGTCGTTGGTGCCGAAGCAGAAGAACTCAGCTTCCTTGGCGATCTCGTCAGCGGTCAGACACGCTCTGGGAATCTCGATCATGGTGCCGACCTCGTACTTCAGCTCCACGCCAGCAGCGGCGATCTCAGCGTCAGCGGTCTTCACCACAACGTCCTTAACATACTTCAGCTCCTTCACGTCGCCAACCAGGGGAATCATGATCTCGGGAACATTGTTCCAGTCGGGGTGATTCTTCTTGGTAGTGATGGCGGCGCGGATCACAGCCTTGGTCTGCATAGCAGCAATTTCGGGGTAAGTGACGGACAGACGGCAGCCACGGTGGCCCATCATGGGGTTGAACTCGTGCAGGGAAGCAATGATGTCCTTGATCTGCTGCACGGTCTTACCCTTGGTAGCGGCCAGAGCGGCGATGTCTTCCTCAGTGGTGGGAACGAACTCGTGCAGGGGGGGATCCAGGAAGCGGATGCACACGGGCATGCCTTCCATCGCCTCGTACAGGCCCTCGAAGTCAGCCTGCTGCATGGGTAGGATCTTAGCCAGAGCAGCCTCCCGCTCCTCAACGGTGTCGGAGCAGATCATCTCACGGAAGGGTCCGATACGGCCGTCCTCAAAGAACATATGCTCGGTACGGCACAGGCCGATGCCTTCTGCGCCCAGCTCGCGAGCCTTCTTGGCATCACGGGGGGAGTCAGCATTGGTGCGGACCTTCAGAGTGCGGTACTTGTCAGCCCAAGCCATAATACGGCCGAACTCGCCGGCGATCTCAGCATCCTTGGTGGCGATCAGGCCGGCATAGATGTTACCGGTAGAGCCGTCCAGAGACAGCTCGCCGCCCTCGCGGAAGGTCTTGCCGCCCAAAGTGAATACCTTGTTCTCCTCGTCCATATTGATCTCGGTGCAGCCGGAAACGCAGCAGGTACCCATACCGCGGGCAACAACGGCTGCGTGGGAGGTCATACCGCCGCGGACGGTCAGAATGCCCTGAGCGGCCATCATGCCCTCGATGTCCTCGGGAGAGGTCTCCAGACGGACCAGAACCACCTTCTCGCCACGGGCAGCCCATTCCTTAGCGTCCTCAGCGGTGAAGACGATCTTACCGGCAGCAGCACCGGGAGATGCGGGCAGAGCCTTGCCGATGGGGGAAGCAGCCTTCAGTGCCTTGGTGTCGAACTGGGGATGGAGCAGAGTGTCCAGGTTCCGGGGATCGATCATGGCAACGGCCTTCTTCTCGTCGATCATGCCCTCGTCCACCAGATCGCAGGCGATCTTCAGAGCGGCCTGAGCGGTACGCTTGCCGTTGCGGCACTGGAGCATGTAGAGCTTGCCGTTTTCAACGGTGAACTCCATGTCCTGCATATCGTGGTAGTGGTTCTCCAGCAGGTCACAGACCTTGACGAACTGTGCG
>JAZNRW010000028.1:0-3298 GCA_045590835.1 Faecousia sp. | reverse complement strand
GGTTCTTAGTCCGATTTGCTTGCTCTGGCGGTCAATTACCTCATCCTGATAGACCAGCTCCACCTCTACGGAATACAGATTTTGCTCGCCGTAGCCATTGGGCCACCACAGCTTGGGGTTCTCAATTTTAATCTCCCCGTGACCATTTTCCAGCAGATAGCGCTTACCATCTACTACGGCATACTGACGGCACTGGGGACCCGCGTGCTTTGTCTGCACATTCAGTGTAAGCGTTACATCACCGTTTTCGTGCTTTTGTCGAATCTCCACATCCTCCAGGCGATCCACTTCATAGCTCCGAAGCCATACCGGCCGGAAAATGCCCATATCCGGCAGCTTGGGGCCCCAGTCCCAGCCGGACATATAGAGCGCTTTACGCAGCTGCGCGGCACCCTGGAGGGTATCCGCATTGGTGTACACGTGCCTCTGCGCCTCCATTTTGCGGAAATACGCATTGGGCGACGCGAAATCCAGCCGGATCGTATTGGTACCCAGCTTCAACCGATCCTTCACATCGTATACAAAGGTTCTGTGCATATTTTTTACGCTATCGAGCTTTTCGCCGTTTAGGAAAATATCGCAGATGGTGTCCAAGCCCTCAAAAACCAACTCCATAAAGCTATGCTTCTCAGCCACCTGAAATGTGGCATAAAAGCTGCAGGGATCCTCGCAAAGTGCAGTGGCCTTGTGCTCATTCAGACCATAAAAGGGATCTTCCATCAGCTTATTATCCAGTAAAACACCGTACAAAGAGCAAGGGGCATCACAGGGGATGTCCCGATGCTCTTTATAAGTCATTTTCCATTGTTTGATCTCTAAATGGGTCATCTTTCATACCTCTCTCCCATTTTCTTTGGGGTATTCAAGCCATTGGCACTACGATCCGGTTCGGCACTTCCCGCAAAGATACATTATTTTGCACTGCGTAGGCCGCCGCTTTGCCTGTAGCCTCGCCCATAGCGCAGCAATTTCCCGTCACACGGTAAGAAGCCATGGCAATGTGGCTGCCGGAAATACACCGTCCCGCCACCAGCACATTGTGAAGTCCTTTAGGCAGCATAGCCCGGTAAGGGATCTGATAGGGCTTTACATCCCGATTATGCTGCTCGGTGCTATTAGGAACATGGATGTCCACATTAAAGGTGGCAGTACACACCCCATCCGGGAACTGCGTGCCGTTTAGCAGATCATCCTCTGTTATGTAGTACTCCCCGATCACCCGCCGGGATTCCCGCACACCCAACTGGGCAGCCGATGCGATCAGGCATAAGTTTTTAAAATCCTCGTCAAAGCCTTTGAGTGCTTCAAATACATCAATCATTTGGCGGCGGCCCTCAATGACCGCCAGAGTGCGCCTTTTGGCATCCAGTGCCACACTGCCATCCATATGCGTCAGCTGCACGGTTGCGTAATCACTGTTGGGAATGGGAATCATATAGGGCATTTTGAAGGGAGAATGCTTGCCAAGTCCCTGCTTGGCATAGGCTTCTTCCAGCACCTGATACATCACAAAGCCGTCTTTGTATTTTTCGGGGATGCCGCCTACCAGAAACATCAGGGTCATAGACTGGCAATTACCGTTTTCATCGCCCATCACCCACTGGGCACCTGCATCTGCCGCCAAATGGGCATCGCCGGTGGCATCAATGATAATCGTGCCTTTGTAGTAGGTTTCGCCCTCTACGTTGCGGACAAAGACACCCTCAACCGTTCCGTCTTTCGCCTGAACGCCGGCGTATTTTGTTTCATAAAGCAGAGTAACACCGGCAGAAAGTGCCTTTTCCTCCAGGAAATGTTTCATATACTCCTGGATATAGCTGATTTCCCAAAATCCGCCCCAGGCGTTTTTGGCAGTCAGGTCATCCACCAGCTCTTTCATAATGCCGGTTTTATTATGGGCATCAAACAAAGGGCTAAGTAAACCTGATGTCCACATACCGCCTAGGCAGGTTTCCTGCTCAATCAGAAGCACCTTGCTTCCGGCTCTGCCGGCCGCAATTGCCGCCGCACTGCCGGAAGGACCGCCGCCTATAACGATTACATCATAGCTTTCGCCCACTGTTACATTCTTCGTAATCGTTAACGCATTACCCATAGTGTCCTCCTATTATTTGTTATAGTAAACGTGCTCTACTTCAAACAAATTCTTGCTTACGGTGATCTTTGTACCGCCCAATTCCGATTCTAAATATCGGTCAAAGGTTCCTGCCTTCAGACCAAAGGTCAGACGAATGCCGTCATAGAGAATGCTGACACTGTTTTTATGGGAATGGCCGCAGAATACCCCTTCAAAATTGTACTTTTTCAAGATGTTCCACAAGCCGTATTCCGAATGGATTCCCTTAAAGGCCTCACCCTTTGTGCCAAAATCGCCATTTTGGGCAGTTACATCCTCTCCAATGGTATACAGCTCGGCATTGCTCAAGCCCTGATCCGACTGATACCCCGATTCATAGGCGCCCGCAGCAAACTGAGAGATGGGAATATGGAACGCCAGCATCTTGCCCACCGTTCCACCGGTGGCTGCATCAATATTTTTGCAGCTTTCTTCCAGCCATTCAACCTGATCTGCGCCAAAGCCGATCTCGGTCTTGATTTTCTCGCCTGCATTATAAGTCAGCGGCTGACCCGCTTCATTCAGCGCACCGTAGCCATCGGCGAATGCGTGTGTACAGCCGTTGGAATCCATCATAAAAATCGTTTCGATGAGCTGTCCGTCCTGCACAATGCCAATGCTGTAATTTCCGTTGCCTGTCAGGTTATTCCGCTTAAACAGACAATTTTCTGCCTGCTCCAGCTGCTCACACTGCCAGGTTACGCCCATCATAGATTCGTTGTCGTGATTGCCGAAAACCGGCGCCCATGGAATATTCAGGCTCTCCATATAGGCAATGAGTCCCTGAAAAACTTTACCGGTATCATCGAACTCGCCATAAATAAGATCTCCGGTCATAAGGATCAGATCCGGGTTGGTCTTTTTGACCGCGTCCTCGATATATCGGTAGCAATTTGTATACTTTGCCTGCTCTGTCAGGGGATTTTTGTTTCCCAAACGCTCCATGGTGCGTGCCTGACCGGCATCAATGATCTGTGTATCGGTCAGCTGCAGGATCACCACATCTCGGCCGCTTTCTACCTCCAGGGTAAAGTCCACCAGCTCGGAAATATCCCGATCCCCGGAGATCCACCGGGCAGTCAGGGTTTCCACATAGGTGTATTCCCAAACACCCTTTTTGCTGATATATAAACCGTCACTATACCATCCGTCGAATACGCAGCCTTCCTTTTCCACCTGGGG
>JAZNRW010000027.1:0-4588 GCA_045590835.1 Faecousia sp. | reverse complement strand
AGAGCGTAGTCGATTGCGCCCAGACCCATGGGACCAACGGAGGCAAGCAATGCCATCTTGCCGCCCTCCTTGATGCCCATCTCATGGACATAGGGGCCGGCCTTGGTATGGTACATAGCATGGAATGTGCCAATGACACAGCTGATAGGCTCAGCCAGAGAACCATAAAAATAAGTATCAGAGTTGTAGGGCAGCAGGCAGTCAGCCAGCAGAGTCTCAATGGGAACATTGCCGTACTGGCTGTTGCCGCCACAGAAGTTATAGGAGTAGCCGGGAGCCATCTGGCTGCCCTTGTGGAAGTGACCGGGCTGGATAACGAACTTATCGCCAACCTTGTACTTGTGCTTCCAGTTCTCGCCAACTGCAACGATGTCGCCGCAGAACTCGTGACCAACGATGGTGGGATTGGTTGCGCAGTCATCGGGAACACGCTTGTGCTCAGGGCCTTCCAGAGCTGCCTTATAGGTGGACATACAAGCAGAGTCGGAAACGACACGGATCTGTACATCATCGGGGCCCACTTCAGGCAGAGCAAACTCTTCCAGGCGCAGGTCGTTCTTGCCATAGATTCTAACTGCTTTGGTATTCATAATCATATTCCTCCAAATAGTTTGTAGATTAAGTATTCTTCTCGTGTTCGATCAGCTTCCAGGTGGCATCGATCAGGTTCTGGAACATGGGGTTCTCCATAGCCTTGATGACAAAGATCTGACGGGGAGAGTTGATGTCCTCACCGGAGATTTGGAACATACCGTACTGGTCACACAGGCTGCGCAAGCGCTCCAGCTGCGCAGGGGTGTTCCGGGTGGGCATATAGGTGACGGCCTTGACGCCCTCTTCCTTCAGGCACTCGAACACTTCCTCAATATAGTCGTCTTCAAACTTCTGGGCCTTCTTATCACCGGTAACAGACTCGCCCACGTCACCCAGGTAAGCATAGCACAGGTATGCGTCGATCTCGTCACACAGCTTGACCATATCGGAGAGCTTGGGGCACTCGTCAGTGGCGTCGATGAAGATCTTGGGAACGAATGTACCCTTCAGCATACCCAGCACATCGTACTCATAGAAGGGATACTCGGTATCCAGCAGCATGGTCTTCTGCTTCTCGGACAATACCATACCTACCTCGGTCAGCTTGTCGATCATACCCTGGCCCTTGCCTACCTGCTTCACCAGCTCGATGGCCAGCGCGTACATCAGGTGGCGCTCGGTGACGCCGCCGTTTTCAGCAGCCATAGACAGGGGCAGAACATCCCGGTCGTAATCAAGCTCCACACCCACCAGTGCATTGATCCGCTCGATCATCTTCCGGTTACGGGCGTGACGGGCCGCCTGGTAGGGCTTAAAGAACGCAGTTAGGGTGTCGATGTGATTGTGAGGTACACCCTGAATGGTCATATAGCTAACACCGATCTGGTCGGGGTTGTTGGTGCGGCGGCCTTCCATACGGGTGCCGTCCATGGTGATTCTGGCCTCCATACCGATGGTAACGGGCATACCAACCATTTCAGCAGCTTCCAGGAACTCCCGAGCGCCGGAGATGGAATCATGGTCGATGATACCGGCGGTACACAGGCCCTCCATCCGGGCTGCATACACAGCTGCGGTGGGAGAATAGGGAGAGAAGGAGTAAGTGGTGTGAATGTGGTTATTGATGTACTGGGGCACCATAGGAGGGAACTGGGTGGTCTTCAGCACCTCAGCCAGATTTGCAAGACGCTCTTCCTTGGTAGGCGCGTTCAGTTTATTTAAAATAGCAATATCGATCATCTGAGCACCTCTATCAGTTCAGCATGACCTGGCCGCCGGTGACGGGAATGGCCTGACCGGTCTCATACTTCTGCTCAACGCAGTACATAACGGCCCGGGCAACGTCGATGGGCAGGCAGCCGCGGTTCAGAGGTACCTTTGCCTCATAGAAGCGGCGGACATCCTCCACGGTCTTGGCGCCGGGAACCTTGCCGGCCTCCAAATACTGGACAAACAGACCGCGGACAGGATCGGACCACAGAGGACCATCCAGATAGTTACCGGGGCAGATGGCGTTGACCTTAATGTTATAGGCAGCCAGCTCCAGGGCCCAGGATTGCACCAAGCCGATAGCGCCAAACTTGGAGCCTGCGTAAGCAAAGTTCTTGTTGGAGCCTTCCAAGCCGGACTTGGAGGAGTTAACAATGATGTCAAACATAGCGGTGGGGTCAGCCTCGTGCTGCGCCTCCATGATAATGGCGGCATACTTGCAGGTCAGGAACAGGCCGGTGTAGTTAATAGCAGTAACGAACTCAAAGTCCTTCTTTTCGAACTCGGCAATGGGGCCGGAGCGGACAACGCCGGCGTTGGCAACCATAATATCCAGGCCGCCGAACTTCTCTACCACCTGGGCTACCATATTGGCGCAGCTGTCCTCGTCGGAAACATTGACAGCAATCGCCCATGCCCGCTCACCCAGCTCTGCAGCAACAGACTCAGCCAGAGGCAGGTTCATGTCAGCGATGATGATGGTGGCGCCTTCCTTGTACAGTTCCTCGGCAATACCCTTGCCAAAGCCCTGGGCCGCGCCGGTGACAATGGTGATCTTGCCAGCCAGACGGCCGGTGCCTGTCGGACGGTTGTGGATGTTTTCTTTGGCAATCGCTTGCCATTTGGTCATATCTACGCTCATAGTGACATCTCCTTATATGATTCAATATGTAAATGTATTTGCTCACTTCGATATGTCAGCTGTTTCTCATATTACACAGCTGAAACGCCAGCAAATCCGTTGCAGGCATCCAATACAAATGCTAACAGATTTCCGGTCATTTTTCAAGTCCTTGTTGCAGTATAGACGGCGATTCTTTCCGTTTTTTCTGCCGTAAAAACGAAATACTCGGAGAATTGATCTGTATCGCGAATCGATTCGCTTTCATTTTACCGCAATTATGGACATATCTTCACTTTTATCCTTTTATACTATAATAAAGTTAAACAAAAAAATCAAGGACTATTTTCCAAATTTGTATTGACAGCACAAATTTCTTTTTATATTATAGAGTTACGGAAGTTATGTGTGGTTGTGCCGCTTCCGCGAAACGATTCGCGCAACCATGGAGCTGAGGAATCATCATGGCAACCATCAAAGATGTAGCAAAAATGGCGGGGGTCTCCCCCTCCACCATTTCCAAATATATGAACGGCGGCAATGTCCGGGAAGAAAATGTGGATGCCATTCGCTCCGCCATCGCCGCTTTGGACTATCGGGTAAATCCCTTTGCCCGCAACTTAAAAACCCAGCGCAGCCGTTCCATCGGTGTGCTGCTGCCGGATATCACCGCGCCGTTTTTCGGCAACGTGATGACCGCACTGGACAAGGTTCTGCGGGAGCATGGCTATCACAGCCTTATCTCCTGCTATAGCGCCAACCACGGCTTAGAACGGGACAACCTGCGGTTTCTTATCTCCACAGGTGTGGACGGGCTGATCTATATGCCGGAGAACCTCTCCCCGGAGGAGTTCTTTGAGCTGACAGCCAACTGCGGTATTCCAACTGTTCAGATCGACCGTTGTCTGCAGGGGCTTCCCGGCGACACGGTGCTGGTAGACAATTCCGACGCAGCGTACGCTGCCATCACCCGTCTGGCTTCACAGGGGCATAAGCGGATCGCTATCATCACTGGTCCTAAGGTAGTCTTCTCTGCCAAAGAGCGACTGGTTGGCTATCTGCGAGCTTTATCAGATCTGGGCATTTTGTATGATGACCAGCTGGTTATCAGCGGGCAGAGCGAATTTGCCACCGGCTACCGGGGTTTTGAAGAACTGATGCAGCTGTCTGACCGCCCCACGGCGGTGTTTACCACCAATTATGATATCACCATGGGCTTTATTACTGCCGCCCGGGAACGGGGTATGCGGATCCCGGAAGATATTGCGGTTTTCGGTTTTGACTGTGTGGATATCTGCACTATGCTGAAGACGCCCCTGCCCGTTATCCACCAACCGGAGCAGGAGATCGGTCAGCTTGCCGCCCGGTACTTAATTGAGCGTCTGGAAGGCTACGACGGCCCGCCCCGCACCACCCGCCTGCGCTGCAGTATCCTGCCGGATGAATCTGTATAAAACGCAAATACTTGCGTCTTTATAAAACCAGTAAATTGGTCGCAAATCCTGCGACAAAAATTAGGAGGAAAATACAATGGCAAAAAACAGATATGTTGGCGATTATCCCGTCATCGGTATTCGCCCCATCGTTGATGGCCGCCGTGGCCCTCAGATGATGCGTGAATCTCTGGAGCCCCTGGTTTGGGCAATGGCTGGGTCCGCCAAGAAGCTGTTCGAGGAGAACCTGTTCTACTCCAACGGCGAGCCCGTAAAGGTGGTTATGGCTGACACCTGTATCGGTCGTGTTCCCGAGGCTGCTGCCTGCGCTAACAAATTTAAAAAGGAAGGCGTTTCCATTACTCTTTCCGTTACACCTTGCTGGTGCTACGGCTCTGAGACTATGGACATGGATCCCCACACTATTAAGGGTGTATGGGGCTTTAACGGAACTGAACGTCCCGGTGCTGTATATCTTGCGGCTGTTCTTGCCGGTCACGCACAGAAGGGA
>JAZNRW010000026.1:0-9239 GCA_045590835.1 Faecousia sp. | reverse complement strand
GCAAAAGACAGAGGAAGTTCGCTATTGCAGCGTTTGTATACAACACCACTGACTCCGATGGATTTCATTCTTGGATACACGTTGCCTATGATTCCGCTTTCTGTCGCTCAATGCGTTATCTGCTATATTGCCGCAATCTTTCTCGGGCTGGACTTTACGGTAAATATTTTATATGCTGTGTTATTTATCATTCCTGTTTCCATCCTCTACATTGCCTTGGGACTTCTTTGTGGAAGCGTACTGAACGATAAGCAGGTCGGTGGTATCTGCGGTGCGTTGCTAACCAACCTTTCGGCGTGGCTGTCCGGCGTTTGGTTTGATCTTGACCTTGTGGGCGGTGTGTTTAAGAAGATTTCCTACGCACTCCCGTTTGTTCATGCCGTAGATATGGAACGGGCTATACTTGCAGGAGATTTTTTAGGGATTTTTCCGCATCTTTGGTGGGTACTTGGATATGCTGCCGTTCTGCTCGTATTGGCGGTGTTGTTGTTCCTGCGACAGATGAAAAAACAGTAATTATCTATCTTAGAGGATATGTGTTTCTTTGCTTGACATAGTAAACACCCTTAAATTTTTACGACAGATTTTACGACAAATGGGATAAAGTTATGCCGTTTTATGACAGCTTGTTTTCTGCAATGAAACCGCTTTGGATTAACAAAGTCAGGAAATAGCAGGATAAATAAGGGTAAAAGATCTATCCCACCTAATCCCCACGATGAAACCTCTTGACTAATAAAACTCTTTATTTATGCAGATTTTCGGAGTTTTGAAAGTGTCAAAAATGACATCTTACCCACGCTTTACCCACAAAAACATGCACCCCAAAAGTGTCTAACTTTTGGGGTGCATATCGCTTACGCGTGGTTTTCTTTGTACAATACCCGCCCCTGCCGATCGGTAGGGGCGGTCGTTAATATATGCATTATTTTTTGCGGTGGTAGACCTTGGCCAGACCGCCTTCGCTGGTTTCCCGGAAGCGGTGGTTCAGATTCACGCCGGTCTCATGCATGGCCCTCAGAACCATATCGTAGCTGATATTCCGGGAGCCGGTGAGGAAGTAGCTTAGATTGCAGGCGTTCATAGCCCGCATAGCGGCCACTGCATTGCGCTCGATGCAGGGGATCTGCACCAGGCCGCAGATGGGATCGCAGGTGAGGCCCAGATGGTGCTCCATAGCCACCTCCGCGGCGTATTCCACCTGATCCAGATTCTGACCGTACAGCTCTGCCAATGCGGCAGCGGCCATGGAACAGGCAGTGCCGATCTCCGCCTGACAGCCGGCCTCAGCGCCGGAAATAGAGGCATTGCGCTTAGTAAGAGAGCCGATAATGCCGGCAGTGGCCAGCGCCCGGGCGATCTGCAGATCGGTGAAGCCCTTAGTATCCTGTGCGTATTTCAAAACAGCCGGCAGCACACCGCAAGCGCCGCAGGTGGGGGCGGTGACGATGGTGCCGTTGTCCGCATTTTGTTCTGCTACCGCATAGGCATAGGCACCGATCTTTTGGAATTCCACCATTGCAGGAGGCATATCATCTGCCTTTTGCGCATAGAGGAACTTGGCCTTTCGCTGCACCTTCAGACCGCCGGGAAGCGTCCCGGTGGCGGAGAGTCCTTCGGCAATGGCCTGCTTCATAACTTGCCAGATACCCAGCAGAAATTCCCAGATCTCCTCACCCTCGTTCAGCTCCACATAGTCGCTGAGGGTTTCGATGTAACGCCACTTGCAGAAATCTGCGATCTCCGCAAAGGAATTCTCCGGATATACCTCCGGGGAGTCCAGATGGCTCTGGCCGGGGATCTTGATGTCACCGCCGCCGATGGACTCCACCCGCAGGGTGTCGATTATGCTTCCATCCCGGATGGCAAAGAAGTCCATGGTGTTGGGGTGGTGGCCCTCCGGCGAGTCCGGGGAAAAGATGATTTCCGTAGGCACGGGTTCCAGTACTTGCCGGATCACCCGGTCGGTGCCGTGACCTACGCCGGTTTTGCTCAATGAGCCATAGAGCACCACCCGGAAGGCTTCTGCCTCCGGATGGGCGTCTTTGAAATAGTGGGCGGCGCGCTCCGGTCCCATGGTGTGGGAGGAGGAGGGGCCTTTACCAACCTTGTAAATTTCGCGGATGGATTTCATGGATGAGACCTCCGGCTGTTCTTTCGTTTTCAACAGTATATCAAATTTTGCCGGAAAATACAATGGGAAAAACTATTCCGTCTGTAATGCTACCAACGACAATTCTCCTGCCAGCTTGAACAGGGCGTCGCTAAGCACCTGCTCCAGGGAAATACCGGCAGCCTGGGCCACATGGGTATAGAAAAGAGCCACGGTAGGCTCCAGTAAAAGTGTTACCTGCGTCATGACTTCCTCCTAAAAAACTTGTGATTCATCCTATGCAAATGCTTGACAGGCGTGCTACAATAAAAAGTACGAAAGACCGCAAAAATTTGCAGAGGTGAAAAGAAATGGCAAAAGAAAAAAAGGTAGAGCAAATTACCGACATGGAGGTAGACTTTGCCCAATGGTTCACAGATGTGTGCAAGAAGGCGCAGCTGATCGACTACTCTTCCATTAAGGGTGTATTTATTTATCGTCCCTATGGCTATGCCATCTGGGAGAATATCCAGAATATTATGGATAAGGAATTCAAAAAGCAGGGCGTGGAAAATGTCTATATGCCCCTGCTGATCCCCGAATCCCTGCTGCAGAAGGAGAAGGACCATGTGGAGGGCTTTGCCCCCGAGTGCGCTTGGGTCACCTTGGGTGGCGGCGAGCGGCTGGAGGAGAAGTATGCCATCCGTCCTACCTCCGAGACTCTGTTCTGCGAGCATTTTGCAAATGTCCTGCAGACCCACCGTCAGCTGCCTATGAAGTACAATCAGTGGTGTAGCGTACTGCGCTGGGAGAAGACTTCCCGTCCCTTCCTGCGGCACAGAGAGTTCCTGTGGCAGGAGGGTCATACCATCCACGCCACCGCTGAGGAAGCCCAGACCTTCACCGAAACCATGCTCAATGTCTATGCCGACTTCTGTGAGAATGTGCTGGCTATGCCTGTGACCCGTGGTCAGAAGACCGAGAAGGAGAAGTTCAACGGCGCTGAGGCTACCTACACCATTGAGTGCATGATGCACGACCGGAAGGCGCTGCAGGCCGGTACTTCCCACTACTTCGGCGACGGCTTTGCCAAGGCATTTAATATCGAGTTTACCGACAAGAACAATCAGAAGACAAATCCTCACGAGACCTCCTGGGGCGTTTCCACCAGACTTATCGGCGGTATCATCATGACCCACGGTGATAACAACGGTCTGGTGCTGCCTCCCAAGGTGGCCCCCATCCAGGCAGTGATCCTGCCCATCGCCCAGCATAAGGAGGGCGTTCTGGAGGCTGCTGAGGGCATCAAGTCCCGTCTGGCGGCAGCTGGTTTCCGGGTGAAGCTGGACGACTCCGACAACTCCATGGGTTGGAAGTGCGCTGAGTACGAGATGAAGGGTGTGCCTCTGCGTGTGGAATGCGGCCCCCGGGATTTGGAGAACGGTCAGGTGGTGCTGGTCCGCAGAAACGACGGTGAGAAGACCGTTGTAAAGCTGGAGGATCTGGAAACTGCCGTTGCCCAGCAGCTGGAGCTGGTGCATCAGGGTATGTATGACCGCGCTAAGAAGAACCTGGAAGACCATATTTACGAGGCCCACTCTCTGGAGGAAGCCAAGCAGCTGCAGGAAGAAAACGGCGGCTTCATCAAGACCATGTGGTGCGGCGAGCTGGAATGCGAGCTGAAGATGAAGGGGCAAGCCGGTATGTCCTCCCGCTGCATGCCCTTTAACCAGGAGCATTTGGATGATGTTTGCCCCATCTGCGGCAAACCCGCTAAGAAGATGATCCTCTGGGGCGTGGCCTACTAATTCAAAACAGAAACAGGGCTGCGTTTGCAGCCCTGTTTTTTAAAGAAAGGAATCGTATGGTTATCGGAATTTTTGGAGAGAGCTGTACCGGCAAATCCACCCTTGCGGAAAAGATCGCCGCAAGCCTTCCCTGTGAGGTGTTTACCGGCAAGGACTACCTGCGCCTTGCCAAGAATGAAAATATTGCCAAGGTGATGTTTCAGAAGAAACTGCAAACGGCGGTTACAGGCGAGAACATCATCTATGTGATCACGGAAACAGAGCACCTTGCACTGCTGCCGGAGGGGGCGCGGCGGGTGCTGTTAACGGCAGACCTGGAGCTGATCAAGTCCCGGTTTGCACAACGGATGGGGGGGAATCTGCCTGCTCCCGTGGCGGCTATGCTGGAGAAAAAGCACGGGTGCTTTGACACCCAGCCCCACCACATCCATGTGATCTCTGGGGAGACAGATCTGGATGCCGCGGTGAAGGCTATCTGCGAATATTAATAAAAGGCGTGTTGAATCAGCACGCCTTTTTTATTTGCAAAATCTCTGAATAATACCTGTTTCGATAACCTGCGCCAGTTTGTCCAGCTCTTCTGCGGTGGTGTCTCGACCGATGGAGATCCGGAAAGCGCCGTCGATGACCTCCGGCTTCAAGCCCATAGCTGTCATCACATGGCTGCGGTGGCCTTTTGCGCAGGCAGAGCCGGCAGATACGCAAATGTCTGCATCCTGCAACACATTGATGGAGTTCTGGGTGGGTATGCCGGGAACAGACACGGACAGAATATGGGGCGCCTGATGTGCGCCGATGATCTGCAATTTATCCAGTTTACATAATCTTTCAATCAGCCCATCCAGCAGTTCCTTTTCCCGGGCAGTATCTGTAGCCATGGTGGCCTTACAGACCTCGCAGGCGGCGGCAAAGCCGAAAATTGCCGGCGTGCCCTCCGTACCGCTGCGGAAGCCGCCTTCCTGTCCGCCACCGATCAAATAGGCAGGGAAGGACTTCAGCCGGGGGCTGATATACAGCGCGCCCGCGCCCTTAGGTCCGTGGACCTTGTGGGAGGATACGCTGATCAGATCCGCCCCCAGTGTCTTGGCAGAGAAGGGATCTTTCAGAAAACCCTGCACCGCATCGGTGTGGAAAATTGCATCCGGGGAGAGCCGGTGGGTCAGTTTTGCCATCTGGGAAATGGGCATCACCGCGCCGGTCTCGTTGTTGACCATCATAATTGATACCAGACAGGTATCCTTCCGCAGGGCGGCTTTTAGGTCATCTACTGAGATGTTGCCCAGAGGATCCGGCTGCAAGTAGGTAATCTCATATCCCTGAGATTCCAGCTCCTTCATGCAGTTAAGAACGGCGTGATGCTCTACGGCGGTGGTAATGATATGCTTGTTTTTCTTGCCAAACCGCTTGACCGTGCCGAAGATGGCCCAGTTATCAGCCTCCGTACCGCCGGAGGTGAAGAATACCCGGTCCGGCTCTGCTCCCAGGGCAGCGGCAATTTTATGCCGGGCAGACCGGAGGAGCGTTGCGGTTTCGATGCCGAAGCCATACAGAGCACTGGGATTGCCCCAGTTTTCTGTCAATGCGGCAGTTATTGCCTCCACAGCCTCAGGGCAGGGCTTGGTGGTGGCGGAATTGTCCAAATAAATCATAGTTCCATGTCATTGCGAGCCAGTGCACGCACTGGTGTGGCAATCTCCTGTTATTATTTTCCTACGCAAAAGCGTTCAAAAATTCTTGCGGTAATGTCCTCCCGGACGGTAGCACCGGTGACCTCGCCCATGGCCTCCATGGCCTCCTCCACATCGATCAGCACCGCGTCGGGGGTCTGTCCCAGCATCAGCGCCTGTAAAGCGCGCAGTATTGCCTCGTAAGCTCTGCGGATGGCATCAAACTGCCGGGGATTGGTCAAAATAGATCCGTCGCAGGGGATCCGGTTTTCAAACATCACATCCACCGCATCGGCCAACTGGTCAAGACCCTCGCCGGTTTTGGTGCAGATGGAGATCACCTGCATGAAAGGTAGGTCCGAGGGCGCAACCACACTGCCCAGATCGGATTTATTGATTAGGGCGATGGCGTTTTCTGCTTCCAGACAAACCTCGATCACCTGCCGGTCCTCGTCAGTCAAAGCTTCAGATCCGTCGCAGACGAACAGTACCAGGTCGGCCTCATCCACTGCCTGCTTGGACCGCTCTACACCGATGGCCTCGATCCGGTCGTCGGTCTGCCGGATACCGGCGGTGTCGATCAGCCGCAGGCGGGTCGCACCCAGCATGACGGTCTCCTCCACGGTATCCCGGGTTGTGCCTGCGATCTCTGTGACGATGACCCGGTCGTATCCTGCCAGGGCGTTCAGCAGGCTGGACTTGCCAACATTGGGCTTGCCCACAATGGCAGCGGCTACGCCCTGCCGCAAGATCCGCCCCTGCCCATAGGTCTGCAGCAGGGTGTAGAGGGACTTGGCATGGGTGCGCAAAGTGGCGGTGTACTGCTCCAGACCGAAGTCCTCAATGTCCTCATCCGGGTAATCCAGCACCGCATGAAAATGGCTGCAAAGATCGGTCAGATCACTGTAAATGGGGGACAGGGCTTTTTGCAGCCGACCGCCCACCTGTCCGGCGGCGTTGGCGGCAGCATCGGCGGTTTCCGCTTCGATCAGATCGATCACAGCCTCCGCCTGGGTCAGATCTAACTGCCCATTGAGAAAAGCTCGCTTGGTAAACTCACCCCGCTTGGCGGGCTGGGCACCGGCGGCAAACAGGCTGTCCAGTCCCGCAGCCAGCACCGCAGGAGAACCATGGCAGTGGAACTCCAAGGTGTCCTCACCGGTGTAAGTGTGGGGCGCCCGGGTGTACACCGCCATGCACTGATCGATGATCCGCCCCTGCGTATCTTGGAGCGTACCCAGCACCAGTTTGCGGTTGGGTGCTTCCTCTAAAGGCACGCCGCTATTTAACTGAAACACCTTTCCGGCGATCTGCGCGCACCCTTCTCCCGTCAGCCGCAGGATGCCGATGGCGCTGATTTGGTTGCCGGTGGAAACGGCAGCAATCACAGAAGACATAGAAAATCCTCCATATAGATACAATAATATATAAATATATCATAACCCGGTGGAAAATGCAATTATAAACCATGTGCCCACGGGGCAAACTACCAGGGAGGTGAAATTATGGAAAAACCCATGTATCCCGGCCCACTGACCGATGAGAATATAAGTAATATTTTTCAAAACGCGGCAGACTTTATCCGCCGTGAGCTGCGCTGTGAAGAATATACACTGTATGCCTATGCCATTGACGGCTTGATCGCCTCTGCCTATGCTTCGGATTATATATTCAAGCCTATTACAAAACATTTGCAAGGTTCTTCTATCAATGAACTGTATAGGCATGCGCTGGATGGGATGATTTATAATAATGTAGCAAGAGCGTGTACGGATTTGGACACCGTGGCGCTGCTGCTGGTAAATGGCTTCTGTGTGGTGCTGTTCCCCGGTGTTGGCGCCATCGGCTTTGAGGTCAGAACACCGGATAAGCGGGGGACCTCTGCGCCGGAAGTGGAGAATACCGTAAAAGGCGCTAAGGATGCCTTTGTGGAAACCATCCGCTCCAATACAAGCTATATTCGCCGGCATCTGCGCAGCCCCGATTTGCGACTGTACGAGACACAGGTGGGAAAACGCAGCCTGACCAATGTGAGTGTGGTGTATATAGAGGGATTGACCAATCCGGACTTGGTGGAGAGAATGAAGCAGAGACTCAGCGCCATTGATATAGATGGCCTGCTGTCTTCCTCTGCAGTGGAGGAGTATGTAACCGGCTCCCGGGCAACGGCATTTCCGCTGCTGCAGTATACCGAGCGGTCAGACCGCTTTTGCCAGGGCCTTCTGGAGGGAAGGGTGGGACTGCTGATAGACGGTCTGCCGCTTGGGTATCTGGCACCGGCGGATCTGATGCACCTGATGGACAGCGCCGAAGACCGCAACCGGGACTTTATCGGCGCATCCGCTCTGCGGGTGCTGCGATATCTGGCGCTGCTGGGAAGTCTTCTGCTGCCGGGGATCTATATTGCCCTTGCCACCTACCATCAGGCGGTGATCCCACTGCCTATGCTCCGCGCTGTCATTGAGAGCAAGCAGGCAGTGCCCTTTACGACTATTTCCGAGGTTCTGGGTTTGCTCATCGCCTTTGAACTGCTGCAGGAGTCCGGTATTCATCTACCGCAGGCGGTGGGACAGTCTGTGTCTGTGGTAGGCGGCATTGTGGTGGGATCGGCAGCGGTGGAGGCAGGACTTATCTCTCCCACAGCGCTGATCGCGGTCAGTATTGCCGGTATTTGTGGCTTTGTGCTGCCCAACCGGGATTTGGCAGAGGCAGTGCGGGTCTGGCGGTTTGCCATCGGTGCACTTGCTGCCATAGGGGGCATCTGGGGCGTGATCGGCGGTGCTTTCATTCTGGCAATCCACTTGGCTGGCCTGCGGTGTCTGGGAGTACCTTATTTGTGCCGCTCCGGCAGAATCCTGCGGCCTCAGTTAAAAAAGATAAAGTACCGGAACTTAAAACTCAATCCCTTGGACAGGAGAAATCAGAAATGAAACGCATCGGCATCTATATCGTGATTATGGCAGCTCTGTTGCTTGCTCCTGTGCAGGGGGCGGATGTGGGGAAACTTCGACCTGTAGAGGTGGTATTTATCTACAGAGCCGGGGAACAGATCGTGCTGGAAACCGACACCGGTGATAAAGGCGTAGGTAGTACTGGGGCGCAAGCCCTGCAAAATCTGAAAGATACCACTCCGGGCATTATCTATTTGGATACAGCCGAATATCTGCTACTGACGGAGGATGCCCAGGAGGCGGTGGAGCAGCTGCGTCCTGTTTTGAAGAAATCCGTTCAGATTTGCACTGCAGAACCGGGGGTAGATCTGGTGTTGGTAGCCCAATTTCTGCCCGCCCATGGGAAATTACCACAATTGAAACAGTGGGAAACAGGGACAGTTTTGCCACATTTGACAAGTATCGAAAAAAGGCTCAAATTGTCGTAAAATCCTCTTGACAATTGGGGTACGGTTTGATAGAATACTCGAGCGCTCACAGGTGGGCGCCATTCTATTGCAAATAATTAAGAAATAGCCAAAAACATGAAAAAAGTTGTTGACATGGGAAAATGTTTGTGATAGAATAATCAAGCTCTGCCGATGAGGGCCTGTGCCGGAGGCTGGGCGCCATGTACCTTGTAAATTGAATAACGCAAAGACGAACAAGTAACACCTTGGACAATTTAAATTGTTTAAGTTTCGATGCAAATCGAATTTAAGCCAACGAAAATTCTTGAGTA
>JAZNRW010000025.1:0-18253 GCA_045590835.1 Faecousia sp. | reverse complement strand
ACCGCTTGGCCTCCGACTTGTGGCATATACTGCAGGAACACAATATGCCGGTCATTTTCGTGCCTCACCGCGACCTTGTCCGGATCTAAACCGGCAGCCTTAGCGATCAGCGCCTGCGCCCAATTCGGTACCGTAAAGCTCATCGATTTACCTCCACCAGCCGCGCCAGGCAGACACCGATCGTTATGCTGCAGCTGATCACGCCGGCGCCAACGATGTAATTGAGCAGTTCCGGCCGGGAGAAGATTAAAAACAACGCGCCCATGATCACGATGCATACCGCAATGCCCATCGCATTTTTCAGTATGGTCGAGCGCTTTAATTCTGCCTTTAGCTTTTCAAAAGCCTCCTTGCTGATGCAGTACTTGCCATTCTTCTCCTGCAGTGGAGCATCCCAGTCAATCTTCTCCGCCTCTTTTTCCCCGCCACCCGGGGCGGTGCTTTCATCATACACCGTATGACTCTGCTCCCCATCTTCATGGCTCCCTTGTGTAAAGGGAGCTGTCGCGGCATCAGCCGTGACTGAGGGATTGTTCCCCGTCCCGCACTCATCACAGCATTGTTCTTCCTGCTCCGTCTGCCGTTCATTTACCAGCGCCATCACTTCCCGGTCCATCCGGTCCATTTCTTTTTCTGACATATGTATACCTCCTAATATTTTCTCCCCGATTTATCGGGGTATTTTACTTTGCGACTGCTGCGGCATTGCAGCTCTGTCCTGGATGCCACTTAGCTTTACCAGCAGATCCGCTGCGGTGGTGTGTAGATGGTCTATGCAGTTATGCACCCCATCGTCAAATGGGCATTTCCCGCACCGATCCGGTACCGCCGGATCTTCTAAGCAATGCCGTAGCCAGTTGACCACGATGGCCGCCTGGTACTTGTCTTCCTGTGTTATTGCCATACCGTCCCTCCTATTTCATGATCGTTCTGAGGATCCCAGTTGCACGATTTCTGATCACCAGAACCCAACCTGAATCACGAACCAGCTCCCAGCAATAGGGGTTCAGCCCTGCGTTCCGCAGATATTCCCAAAAGGATATTTTCTTATTTGTCACACTACTTACCTCTGAATCTACTACCAAATATTTTCTTGATAGCATCCGTCACAGGAATACCACAGTCGTGGTCATCTACATTTGCGAAATAGGCCTCACCGGACGGGAGTTCTCTGTAACCTCCATCGGAGAATTTGCAAATGCCAGACACGTCGTTTGCAAAACCTCCGCAGAAAGGGCAGCTGATAGTAAATGGTACCGGCTTATGGTTCTCTCCAAATTCTTCAAGGCCTTTTTCGAGGAACATCCACCACGCAAGTCCGCACTTCTCACAAACGTACTTCATAGCACCGTGGACAAGAATACCGCTGCCAGCCTGGGTGAACTCAGGATAGGACATGGCGAGGAGTTTTTCTTCCTTTTGAGTCAGTCTTTCTTCGGAATTTATTTTACTTTTATTCCGCTCAAATGCCTTTCGGCGGTAACGCATATCAGCTTTGCTGTTTGGGATGAAGCGATTTATCATTCCCATCTTTCTCGGTTTACCCACAGTTTCATGACCCCCTCTATTGCTTCAGCTCCGGCATCGCCGGCCGCAGGATCGCCAGCCGCAGCTGCTCACCTCGCGGTATCACTTCATACTTGTGGCCACCAGGATGCTCGATTCGCAGGTATAAGGCTCCCCTTGCTCTGTAAGGGGAGCTGTCAGCCGAACAGGCTGACTGAGGGGATGCTTCCCTGTTGGGATCCTCGGTGTTCTCCTTGCTGTCGATGCAGCTGCGTCGCTCACCGATCCCGGCCACTCGCTCAGGTCGCTTACTCTGCCCCCGGCAGCGCTCCCATCGCTCCCCACCCACATACTCCGCCACCGCCTTGCACTGCCCGGCCGGCTCTTTCCATACCAGCTCCCAGCAGCGCGGCTTCTGCTGAAACCGCGCCCGCTTTTCCGTAGGGTGGAATCCTCGCGCACGCAGCAGCTGCACCAGCTGCCCTTTGTTTACACTCACCTTGTAGATCATCTCTTCTTCCTTTCTTCACCGCACCCTATCATGGCTCCCCTTGTCAGGGGAGCTGTCAGCCGTGCAGGCTGACTGAGGGGTAGTTCCTGTTACATCTCTCCCCCTTCTGCAGGAAACAGAGAAAACCTGCAGATATACATGGAGAAAACATAATAGGAGGTATATTTGACATACTGCAAAAACGCCTCTGTTTTTTGTGGTGGATCCGGCAGGAATCGAACCTGCAGAAGCGCTTCCGTCGCTCCTGCCCATGCAGATCCATGTGATCCTCCCCCACCGCCTTGGGGGAGGATCGTTTTTTCTTTGTAACCGTATCCCTCTGCAGCAGTACCTAAGTGAAACCGGATGTATGCCATCTCGTCCGTCCATCCCACGTTTTAGGGAGACGCCGCCGGCGAGGGATATGCCGGCGGCGTCTCCCAAGGAAGCCACAGCCGAGCAAAATTTATTCTCTTCATAAACATGTGGCTACCTTTCTTCCAGCTTTGGATCCGGCCGGACTCGAACCGGCGACCTATGCATATCGCGCATCTCTCTACCATCTGAGCTACGGATCCGTATAACCCCGGTTTTACCCGGGGCCGGCTCACGCCGAAAAAAAGAAAGGAAGTACCTGCTCTCGCAGGTGGAGGGCGGGGCCGGAGTCGAACCGGCAACCTCCGGTGTGCTCCCGGTGTTCTTTCCTACAATCACTTCCCGCTCATGTGTGGGCGATCACCGATCGCTCGTCTGAAACCGCAGCTGAATATCTGCGTTCCGGATAGCGCTGGCAATTTCTCTTGCCAGGCTTACTGTAAGCCCTGCCCGCAGCAATGCTTCCCGGTTGTAAAAAGTATCGTCCGGCTGGCTCATTTCGCAGGCAAGCCCCTGCTTCGGCAAGCAGCACCAGCCGCCGTTTATGCTGCTGCCGTAGATTACTAAGTAATTACTACCGCCCAGATCCACCGACATCTCAAACGACGCCGGCGATCTGTATACGGCCACCAACTTATGTTTCATATAATCCTTCCTTTCTTTCTCAGCTCACTTGAATATGATCGCCGCGTCTGACCTGTCCTTCCGGCGGATGATCATCGAGTACTGCAAATCGTACAGTACTTCCCACTCCGCTGGCATATATCCATGCTTTACCAGATGATACATCTGCTCCGCCGTCAGCTTCCCCTTTTTCTCAGCCATCCGCCGTCTCCTCCTTCTCTGCTTTGCGCAGATCCTTCGGTGTGTAGCCGATCAGGAGCAGCAGGATCTTCGGATCCGGCTTGATGGTTTTTACCAGCTTCCGCAGCTCCCCCACCGTCATGCCCGCCGGTTCTAGTAAGCGCTTGCGTAGTGTCGGCCGTGGCATGTCCACAGCCTCTGCCAGCGCCTGCTGGCTCATAAGATCGTAGCGCCCCTGGCAGATCCGCACTTCCTTCCGGAAGTCCTCCTCCGCATATTGCTCCGCCTTTTGATAGATCCGCGGCATCCCGCCACCTCCTTTGCTTTTTTGGGATCAGCTTACGCCGATGTTGCCTGTACCCTACCCATCAGATAGTCAACCGAAACACCAAAATGATCTGCAACCTTCGCAAGATTCTCCGCAGTTGGAGAAGATGTTGCCCACCGTGCGATTGTGCCGTTGCTGATACCTGTCTCCTTTTCCAGCTTTGCGATAGAGATTTTGCGCTCCGCACACAGCTTGGAAATCTGTTCATAGATCACATCATCACTCCTTTTTCTTTGTGTCACTTTGAAAATAATCTAATTTTACATTGACTTTTCTTAGGGAATAATCTAATATGTAATTGTCAGTTAACATTAGATTGCACTTTATGTAGTAAAATTAGGCTTTTCTCTAAGCGCATTTTCATTATATAGAGTGTTCTCGAATTTGTCAACAACTTTTTTCGGGTTTTCTCGAAATTTAGAAAGGGTGCATTCTATGAACAGCGTTGAACGCGTAAAAGCAATCTGCAGAGAAAAGAAAATTCCCATATCCAAACTCGAAAAAATGCTCGGTTACGGCAATGGATATATCGGTCAGCTCCGTAAGGGCGAATTTCCAGCAAGCCGTCTTGTGGAAATCGCAACGGCCCTTAATGTGCCCCTCGAATCCATTCTTACTCGCGTAGAAGAAAGCACGCCCACCGTCGCCGGCAAGCGTGCTTCCGAAGATCTTCAGTTGTCTGCCGCGGAGCTGGATCTGATTCGCAAGTTCCGGCGCCTAGATGAGCGTGGCCGATCTGCCGTCCTTAACACACTCGATCACGAATACGCCGCTTTGCCGGGGGATACATCTGTATCTCGTCGGCAGGCCTAAATAAATACCGTTATGGAATATTTGCTAGCCTTATTTTTGATTGCCAGTCTGATCTATATCGTTTTTCTCCGCTCAAAGTTTGCACAGATGCGAGAGGATCTGATGTTTGACAATCGGGTTTTAGGCTGCGTTGACGGACTGCTATTTGCGCTTGAATCTACCGGCACGGTCCTTGTAGCAAAATCCTCTGCTCGCAGCTATGTCAAGGAGCTGTTGGCGCAGGCCCACCGAATCCCTGGCAATCAGTTTCTTATCGAGCACACCGCACCAGACGGCTATACTTATCACAGCCACACTGGTCTATACGGTGAGCACTACCTTTTCGCCATTCTCTGCCTAGCAAAATATGCGCAGGATCACAGTAAAGAAGATCTTCTCACTTGGTGTGATTCCCTGTTAAACCAAGCCCGTACAATGTCTTATCTTTAACGACTACAATACCGGAGGATAAGGCTTCGCCTGCTGCCCGACAAGCGTAAATAGGAGATCCGCTTTGAAAAAGATTGAATCAACCATTGCAGTCATTGGCCTTATGACAGTTATGTTTGTACTTGCCCTTTTATTAGGTTCACTAAACCGCAGATTGGAGGATGAGCACAAGCATCCCACTCTACAATGGATCCTCTCCGGGATCTGTTGTATTTTGCTTTTTTGTTCTGCACCTGTCGGCATAATATTCTTCCTATTTCTCCGCAAAGAGAGGTGACCCCATGAAACTCCCTACTGCCCGGCAGCTCCCCTCCGGTGCTTGGTTTTGCCGTGTCCGGGTCGACGGCAAAGATATATCCATCACCCGCAACACAAAAAAAGAAGCCATAGCCGAAGCTATGGCGATCAAGGCCGGTATCAAAGAGTCTGCGAAAAAGCCGAAAAAGAAAACCCTCACCCAGGCGATCGATGATTATATTTCTGCCCGGCAGAACATTCTCTCCCCCTCCACGATCCGGGGCTACAGGATCATCCAGAACAACCGTTTCCCTTCCCTTATGCAAAAGGATATCTATTCTTTGACCGCCGATCAGTGCCAGCGCGCTGTCAATGTGGACGCCAAGGCCGTAAAAGCAAAGACCCTGACCAATTCATGGAGGTTTGTTTCCTCTGTGATCAGCGAAGAGACCGAGCAGCGTTTCAATATCCGTCTGCCGCAGATCGTGCCGGCGGATCGTCCTTGGCTCACTCCGGAGCAGATCCCTGTATTCGTGGAAGCAGTTAAGGGAGATCCCATCGAGATCCCCGCCCTGCTGGCGCTATCCTCCCTACGCCGATCCGAACTTTTGAATCTGCGCTGGGTGGATGTAGATATAAAGGCCCAGCAATTGAAAGTAAATGGCGCTGCTGTCTTCAACGAGGACGGCGATCTGGTCCGCAAGCAGGAAACCAAGAACAGAACCTCTCGGCGGATCGTCCCGCTGATCCCGCCTTTGAAGGCGGCGCTGGAGCAAGCCGAGCGCACCGGCGAATACATCGTCACATGGCATCCAAACGCCATTATGACCCGTGTTAATCGGATCTGCAGGGAGCACGATCTGCCGCAGGTTGGCCTACACGGTCTGCGCCACAGCTTTGCCAGCCTATCCTATCACCTAAACATTCCCGAAAAGGTTGTTATGGAACTGGGCGGATGGTCAGACAACCAGACTATGCGAAAAATTTACACGCATATCTCACAAAAAGATGTTTCGACCCACTCTGCAGCACTCACAAATTTCTTTGTTGCAGACGAAAACGATGCGCAGCTTGACCCCGATGCAGGACAAAACACCCCTTGATCTTCCCCTGCAACAGTCCGTTGCCATTTTCATTGCCATTTTGTTGTCATTTTGCGTGTCTGTTCCGTTATGGCTGTAACAATTCTGTTTCCAATTTTATCAACGCAATGTTGTGATTTCTCCTGCATATACCCAGAATACCAACAAAAACCCGGCTGAAAACAACTTTCAGCCGGGTTTTCTTTTGGTGCGCGAGGCGGGACTTGAACCCGCACGTCCGCAGTGAACACTAGAACCTGAATCTAGCGAGTCTACCAATTCCACCACTCGCGCAAATATGTTTGCCGCAGTTTCCCTTGGCGCTTGAATATAGTATCACGCCAAACCGGATTTGTCAACACGTTTTTCTTTTTTTTGAAATTATTTTCTGATTTTTCCACACCGCTTTTCAGCGGTGTCTTTCCAATATCGTTTTCAAACAAATTGCTGGCGTTCCTCTTTCCTTTTTTCCGTTTTAATGATATACTGAGGAAAACACCTACGGAGGGATCTTTGATGGACTTTTTGCCAATCTCCAAACAGGATATGGATGCCAGAGGCTGGGGTCAGTGCGACTTCGTCTACATTATCGGCGATGCCTATGTGGATCATCCCTCCTTTGGTCACGCCATTATCAGCCGGGTGCTGGAAAACGCCGGCTATTCCGTAGGTATCCTCTCCCAACCGGATTGGAAAAACCCCAAGTCCGTCACCGCCCTTGGAAAGCCCCGTTTAGGCTTTCTGGTGTCCGGGGGCAACATGGACTCCATGGTGAACCACTATTCCGTCACCAAGCACCGCCGGAAAACAGATGCCTTTACCCCCGGCGGCGTCATGGGCAAGCGGCCGGACTATGCTACCATTGTCTACTGTAACCTGATTCGGCAAACCTACAAAGATGTGCCCATCCTCATTGGTGGCATTGAAGCCAGCCTGCGCCGGATGGCCCACTACGATTACTGGTCTGAGAGTTTGAAGCGTTCCATTCTGCTGGACTCCCAGGCGGATCTTCTCATGTACGGCATGGGTGAAAAGAGCGTGGTGGAAATTGCCGACGCCCTTAATTCCGGCATGGATGTGAAGGACATTACCTACATTGACGGCACAGTGTTCAAAACCGATTCTCTGGACGAAAGTCTACCCACCATCGTCCTGCCCGGGTATGAGGAAATCAAATCCAACAAACCCCAATATGCCGCCAGTTTTAAGATCCAGTACGGCAACTGTGACCCCTTTACCGCCAAAAGCCTGGCAGAGCCTTACGGCAAGGAATTTGTGGTGCAGAACCCGCCCCAGAAGCCTCTGACCACCGAGGAAATGGACAGAATTTATGCCCTGCCCTATATGGGTGCCTATCATCCCAGCTACGAAAAAGCCGGGGGCGTGCCTGCCATCGAGGAAGTGAAATTCAGTCTGGTGAGCAACCGCGGCTGCTTCGGCGCTTGCTCCTTCTGCGCTCTGACCTTCCATCAGGGGCGGATCATCCAGACCCGCAGCCACGAATCCATCTTGGCTGAGGCTGAAATTATGGTGAAGGACAAGGATTTTAAAGGCTATATCCACGATGTAGGCGGCCCCACCGCCAACTTCCGTCACCCTGCCTGCGAAAAGCAGTTGACCAAACGCGCCTGCGGCGGTCGGCAGTGCCTGTATCCCACCCCCTGCAAGAACATGAAGGCAGACCACTCCGATTACATTGCTCTGCTGCGGAAGCTTCGGAAGATCCCCGGGGTAAAGAAAGTATTCGTCCGCAGCGGTATCCGGTTTGATTAT
Organism: Faecousia sp.; assembly: GCA_045590835.1. Lineage (GTDB taxonomy): Bacteria > Bacillota > Clostridia > Oscillospirales > Oscillospiraceae > Faecousia. The sequence goes on along the minus strand of JAZNRW010000025.1, from coordinate 10,416 downwards.
TTGCTGGCTGATAAGAAGGATACCTTCTTTAAGGAATTAGTGCAGTATCACATCTCCGGTCAGCTGAAGGTGGCTCCAGAGCATGTCTCCGACAAGGTGCTGGACCGGATGGGCAAGCCTCGCAATGCCGTCTATAACCGGTTTGTGGAAAAATACTGGGCGCTGAATAAGCAGTACGGCATGAATCAGTTTTTGGTGCCGTACCTCATGTCCAGCCACCCCGGCTCTACCATGAAGGAAGCTGTAGAGCTGGCAGAATACATCCGGGATATGGGTTACAACCCAGAGCAGGTGCAGGACTTTTACCCCACCCCCTCTACCCTGTCTTCGGTGATGTACTACACAGGTCTGGATCCCAGGACCATGGACAGGGTCTATGTGCCCACTGACCCCCACGAAAAGGCCATGCAGCGGGCGCTGATCCAGTACCGAAATCCCAAAAATTACTATCTGGTCCGGGAGGCTTTGCTGAAAGCACATCGGGAGGATCTGATCGGCTCCGGACCCAAGTGCCTGATCCGTGCTGTGCCTCCCAAAGCCGGCGGCTATAAAGCCCCTCCTAAAGCACCGGGAAAGAAGCCGCCTGCCAAAGTCACCTCCGGAAAAAAAGCACCGACGGCGGCCGGCAGAAGAGCAAAAGCAGCTCCACCCAAAAAGGCTGCTCCCAAAAAACGCCGGGGGTAAGCCATGGCCAAGAATGAGAATAATCGCCAGACCCTGTGGCGCTTCCTTTTTGTTTTATACTGCGGCGTGATGCTATGGCTGCTGTTTGGCCGCTCCTCCGGATGGACAGACGGTCTTTCCTACCGGGAGCAGCTGGAGCAGAATGTAAATTTACAGCCGTTTTATACAATCGGCAACTATCTGTATGTGCTGAAAACCGGCTCAGATCCCTATTTGGCGGGTCACTGTTTCATCAATCTTGCCGGCAATGTGCTGCTATTCATACCCGCCGGCTGGCTGCTGCCCCGGCTGTGGAACAAGCAGAGGAAGTTCTTCCGGTTTTTCGTCACCTGTACCGGCGCCATCTTTCTGGTGGAGACCGTTCAGTTATTTACCCTGCTGGGCAGCTTTGATGTGGATGACTGGATTTTAAATCTTTTGGGTATGACGTTAGGGTATCTTGGATTTCAGCTGCTGGGCAAAAAATAGCAACCCACAGACTCCTTGACTTTTGGCAGAATCTTTGATATGCTTTGCTAAGCACGGAGAGTTGTCCGAGTGGTTTAAGGAGCTAGTCTTGAAAACTAGTGATTCCGAAAGGAACCTAGGGTTCGAATCCCTAACTCTCCGCCAAAAAGAGTCACCCTGTTTAGGGTGACTCTTTTTGGCATATTAGGGATATGGTTGCCATATTCCACTTCTTATGATATAATTCATCAAAAAGCGACAGGAGAGCCCTATATGGACAAGAAATTTGTTTTATTTGATTTGGACGGAACGCTCACAGACTCCGGTGAGGGTATCATCAACTGCGCCATTCTGGGCCTGCAGCATTTCGGTCTGCCTATACCGCCCCGGGAGAAGATGGGTGTCTTTGTAGGTCCTCCGCTGGACAGAACATTTGTGGAATTTGGCGTGCCGGAGGAAAAGGCGCAGGAGGCAATCGATGTATTCCGCAGCCGCTATGTGGTAGAGGGAAAATTTGAAAACTACCCCTACCCCGGCATTCGGGAGGCTCTGGCAACTCTGAAAGAGCAGGGGCACCGGCTGTTTGTAGCCACCTCCAAGCCGGAGGTCACCGCGCTGGAGGTATTGGCGCACTTTGACCTGTCCGGTTTTTTCGAGATCATTTGCGGTGCCACACTGGACGGCACCCGTTCTCACAAATCCGATGTGATCGCCTATTTATTGAATCAAATCGGCACACCGGAGAATATGGTTATGGTGGGCGACACCAAATTCGATGTGCTGGGCGCAGCAGAGCACGGCATTCCCACCATCGGCGTTGCCTGGGGTTATGGCAGCATCGCAGACATGGAGCAGGCAGGGGCAAAGGCCATCGCCCACTCCATGGACGAGCTGGTGGATCTAATCAATGGATAACAAAAAGGGTTGGCTTAAGCCAACCCTTTTTGTTGCTTCTTATTGTTACGAAGGAAATACATTGGTCACCCAGATCAGCAGGGGCAACACCAGAGAAAAGACGCTGATCAGCCATGGATACAGAGTCTTCCGGCAAATGAACACCAGCAGCAGGCACGCCGCTGTGATCGCCAGAGGTCCCATAACCGCTACGCCCTTGCTGACCATATACTGATACTCTCCACTGGCAAGCAGATTTATGCCAACGGGATCCGGCAGAACTCGAATGTTCCGCAGCGCCAAAAAGAAGGCGCACACGCCCACAGGTATCGCCAAAATGATGCCCCGCAACCGGTAGGCCCACCGAGCCACCATGGATATCACACTATACATAGCAGATACGGTTGTTCGCAAAGAGGACTCCCCTTTTTTCTGAGACATTTTTCAGCTCACCTCCACAGTTCTTTTTATCATTATACCACAATGCAATCTTTTATGCAAGACGCAGTCATTTAGTCCGTTTTATCGTACTGTTTTCATTGTATCCTGATGATAGAAACATCATCAAGGAGGTATTCCCATGAAAACTGCTATCTGTAAACCCAATTGCCCTGCTATGCCCAAGCTCCCCTATCCCAATACAGCCACCCGGCGGCAAATGCTGCAGCGGTTTTTGGATACTGCTCTGGTCATTGCCAGCGGCAGTGGTCTTGCCGCCGCATTTTTGCTGCTGGCGGTGATCCTGTAATTACTTTCGCTTATTATCCCGGTACAGAGCGGCCAGGCCCTTGATCAACAAGTCCTTATCGTAGATCATAGGGGTTTTACACAGGGGCACAATGAATTTGGCGATACCGCCTGTAACCACCACCGTGGTTTTGCAGCCCAGCTCCTGCTCCATCCGCTCTACCATGCCATCCAGCATAGACGCAGTACCCATCATAATACCGGAGCGCATGGCATCGATGGTATTTCTGCCGATGGCCCGTTTTGGCTGATCTAGCTGCAGGCCGGGCAGCAGCGCTGTCCGGTCGGTCAGCGCGTCCAGGGATATCTTCACACCCGGGATAATGCAGCCGCCGATATGGGCGCCATTTTGATCCAGCACGGACATAGTAGTAGCCGTACCCATATCAATAACAATCAGCGGAGGCTTATGCTCCCGCAGAGCCGCTACATCCGCCACCACCAGATCCGCGCCGGTCTGGCCGGGGTTCTCCAAGCGAATATCCAGACCCGTTTTCAGACCGGGGCCCACCACCAGACTGGTCTTTCCGGTGAGTTTCTTCACCGCCGTCTGGAGGGAGTTAAGCACCTGGGGCACCACGGACGAAATAATGCTACCCTCGATCTGCCGCGGCTCGATGCCGTACACATCCAGCAGGATCTTAAGATCCACGCAGTACTGATCGGAGGTCTTGGTGGCCTCTGTCCGCAGCCGGGCTTCAAAGACGATCTCTTCATCCCGGACGCCGCCCAGGACAATATTGGAATTGCCGATATCAATGGTCAAAATCATACTTGTTCCTCCAAATCAGCCGGGCCGATCAGCCGGCAGGTCTTGATGGTTCCGTTTTCTGTTTCGATCAACCCCGCAGAGCCGGGGCCGTAGCCGCAGCTGCCGGGATTTAAGACCCACAGGCCATCTTCCTCCCGGTGACAATCCGGCACATGGGTATGTCCGTATAGCGCAGCCGCCGCGCCGTATCGCCGGGCCTCTGCGGTCAGTCCGCCAATCCCCTGCTTCACCCGTTGCTCGTGGCCGTGGCTCATGTACAGCATCACGCCGCCCACTGGGTAGCACAGCATAGTTCTGGCACATACAGGGCAGCGATACCGGTCGCAGTTGCCTGCCACCTGATGGATAGCAAGATGGGGAAACTCCTCCCCAATGGCCTCGCCATCGTCATAATGGTCACCCAAATGGATGAGGGCATCCGGTCTTAGTATTTCCACACATCGGCGCATAAATCGCAGGGATGAATGGGAATCAGAAAAAATCAGTATTCTCATAATGCACCAAATACCCTTCTCCAGCATATCCTGTTTGTAGTAGCTGAGTATTTATTATAGCAGGCTTTCAGACAGGAGGCAATCATCGTGCAGAAAAAATCTCAGGATTTTTCTATGGAGGAAATCAAACGGCTGGCGCAAAGCCCTGCCGGTCAACAGCTGCTTGCCATGCTCCGGCAGAATGACCCGGCCCGGCTGCAGCAGGCAGTCAGTCAGGCCACCAGCGGAAATTATGCCCAGGCCGGTGAGACCCTGCGCTCTGTGCTGTCCTCCCCGGAGGCGCAAAAGCTGCTGAAAGATCTGGGAGGGTGACCCATGGACGATATGGAATCCAAGCTCGGGGCGATTCTGGGAAACCCGGACATGATGCAGCAGATCATGGCCATGGCCCAGCAGTTTCAGTCCCCGCCGGAGCAGCCACCGCCTGTTCAAAGTCCGGATCCGGACTTGTCCGTTTTGCAAAAGCTGGGGCCATTATTGGGAAAGGCCCGGATCGATGGCAACCAGCAGGCGCTGCTGCAGGCGTTGGGGCCATACCTAAGTCCCCAGCGAATCGCAAAATTACAGAAGGCCATGCGGGCAGCCAAGCTGGCCGGTATGGCTTCCCTGGTTCTGGGATCCTTGCAGGCAGGTGATGAGTATGTATAACCGCTATATTCCCCAGCAGGACGGTTCTCACCGGCGCAATCGGGTGGCAGAATCCAGCCCACCGCCCCCACCGGTCAATCCCCCCAGACAGCCGGAGGAGCATCACGCCCCGGAGCGGCCGCCCCACAAGATCCCGGTGCACGGAAGTCCCATGGGATTTCTAAAACAGCTGCTGCCCAAGGACTTTGACACCGGGGATCTGATCGTGGTGCTGCTGTTGCTGCTGATGGCAGGCGACAAGCCGGAGGACCGGAACACTGCCCTGCTGACCCTGGCACTGTACTGTTTTCTTTAATTTGCAAAAAGGGAGCGCATCGCGCTCCCTTTTGTCATTATCTGGCTAAGAAGCCGATCTTTTTATAGACCTTTCGCAGGGTCTTTTCCGCAACATAGCCTGCCTTTTCCGCACCGGCCCGGTAGACGCTCTCAAGATATGCCTTGTCCTTGAGTAGGCGCTGAGACTCCTCCCGGATGGGACGCAGGGTCTCGATGACCGCATCACCAACCAAGGGCTTAAACTTACCGTAGCCCTGTCCTGCCAGCTCGGATTCAATGGTCTCGAAGCTCTTGCCGGTAACGGCAGAGTAAATACTCATCAGGTTCGCCACACCGGGCTTTTCCTCGGGGGCAAAGCGGACGCAGTTCTCCGTATCAGAGTCGGTAATGGCCCGCTTGAACTTCCGCTGAATATCCTCAGGACTTTCCATCAGGAACACACAGCCCTCGGGCATGGATTTGCTCATCTTGCTATCCGGGGCATTCAAGCTCATGACCCGGGCACCGGTCTCGGGAATGAAAGGCTCGGGGATCTTAAACACATCCCCGTAAATGCCGTTAAAGCGCTGGGCAACATCCCGGGTCAGCTCACAGTGCTGCTTCTGGTCGTGACCCACAGGCACCAGATCCGGCTGATACAGCAAAATATCTGCCGCCATCAGTGCAGGATAGGTGAACAGGCCGCCGTTGATATTCTCTGCGTTCTTGGCAGACTTGTCCTTAAACTGGGTCATACGGTTCAGCTCGCCAAACATGGTATAGCAGTTCAGCACCCAACCCAGCTCTGCGTGCTGGTGCACATGGCTCTGGACAAACAGGGTATTCTTTTCCGGATCCAGACCGCAGGCAATATACTGGGCCAGCTGCTCCAGGGTTCTGCGGCGCAGATCCGCGGGAGTCTGGCGCACAGTGATGGTGTGCATATCTGCCATAAAATAGAAGCACTCGTACTGCTCGGCACGGCTGCTCCAGTTCTTAATGGCACCTAAGTAATTGCCCAGATGCAGATCGCCACTGGGCTGGATGCCGGATAACATTCTTTTCTTTGCTACTTCTTCCATAACGAATCCTTCTTTTTTCAGAATTTCCTGTATTTTACCACAGCCGGGACAAAAACGCAACGATAAATTGACTTTTCCCCATTTCCTATGGTATAGTATTGACAGAATTTTTGCAAATGAGGTAACGATTATGGATTATCAGGCTTTAGCCAATTTGCTGTTCCCCCAGGTGACGGACACCCCGGAAACATTGGAGGAAAAATATCCCCTGCGGAATGTACCCGAGGGCGCTGTGGTCACCCGGATGGCCCCCTCCCCCACCGGCTTTGTCCATCTGGGCAATCTGGTGCAGGGTCTGACCTCCGAGCGGATGGCTCATCAGAGCGGCGGCGTGCTGTTCCTGCGGGTGGAGGACACCGACGCCAAGCGGGAGGTCCCCGGCGCTGTGGAAGTGCTGATCAACACATTAAAGCACTACGGCATTTCCTTCGACGAGGGCGCCACCATCGACGGTGATGCAGGCCAGTATGGCCCCTACCGTCAGCGCCAGAGAGCCGCCATTTACCATGTTTATGCCAAGAAACTGGTAAGCGAAGGCATGGCATACCCCTGCTTCTGCACCGAGGAAGAACTGAGCGCTATGCGTGAAAAGCAGGAGGCCGCCAAGGAGACCACCGGTTACTACGGCGCATACGCTATGTGGCGTGACCGCCCCATGGAGGACATTCAGGCCCAGCTGGATGCAGGCAACCCCTGGGTGCTGCGTTTCCGCTCCACCGGCTCTATCGAAAATCAGTTCAAATTTGATGATCTGGTGAAGGGTAAGCTGACCATCACCGAGAACAATGTAGACCATGTGCTGCTCAAGTCCGACGGCATCCCCACCTACCACTTCGCCCACGCGGTAGACGACCATCTGATGCGCACCACCCACGTGGTCCGGGGCGATGAGTGGCTGCCCACCCTGCCGTTTCACATTCAGCTGTTTAAGGCCCTGGGCTTTAAGCTGCCCAAGTATGTGCATATTGGGCCACTGATGAAGATGGACGGTTCTTCCAAGCGGAAGCTCTCCAAGCGGAAAGATCCGGAGCTGGCGCTGACCTTCTACAAAGCAGAGGGTTTCCCGGTGGCAGCGGTGTATGAGTACATTATGACCCTGCTCAACTCCAACTACGAGGATTGGCGCAGAGCCAACCCTGCCGCCCCTGCTACGGACTTTGCCTTTAGCCCCAAGAAGCTGAATCCCGCCGGCAACCTGTTTGACTATGCCAAGCTCACCGATGTAAGTAAAAATGTCATCGCTATGATGGATGCGGAGACCGTGTACAGTCTGCTAGTGGAGTGGGCCCGGGAGTTTGACGCAGACTTCGCCCAGAAGCTGGAGGCTGACCCTGCCTATACCAAGGCGATCCTTGCCATCGGCAGAGGCGGCAAAAAGCCCCGCAAGGACATGGCTGTCTGGACCGAGGCCAAGCCTTACATGGGCTTCTTCTACGTTGAATATCTGGAAAAGCCTGTGTTTGACGGCAAGTTCAGCCCGGAAACCGTGAAGACCGCTTTGGGTAAGTTCCTGGAGAAGTTCGATATCGCCGACGATTCCGGTGTGTGGTTTGAGAAGGTAAAGGAGATCACCACCGAGATGGGCTTTACCACCGATATGAAGGCCTACAAGGCAGATCCCACCGCCTTCCCCGGCACGGTGGCAGATGTATCCACTTTTATCCGGCAGGCAACCACCGGCAAGACCAACTCCCCCGACCTGTACACCGTCATGCAGATTCTGGGTTACGACAGAACGGTAGCTAGAATCAAGGCCGTTATGGAGTCCCTGTAAAAGCACAAAAAGGACGCGTATCGTAAAGATACGCGTCCTTTTTATTAGTTTTTAAGACTCTGCAAGGGCGCAGGGATTCTGCCGCCGCGGGCGATAAAGTCTGCAGCAGACTCTCCGTGGACAGGCATCACCGGGGCGCTGCCTAAAAGACCACCCATCTCCACCCGGTCACCCACCACCTTGCCAGGGGCAGGAATAATCCGGACGGCGGTAGTCTTGGAATTGACCATACCGATGGCTGCCTCGTCTGCAATGATGGCAGAAATGGTGTCAGCGGTGGTATCGCCGGGAACGGCGATCATATCAAGACCCACAGAGCAGACGCAGGTCATGGCTTCCAGCTTGTCCAGGGTCAGCACGCCGGACTCGGCGGCAGCGATCATGCCCTCGTCCTCGGATACGGGGATAAATGCGCCGGACAGGCCGCCCACATGGTTACTTGCCATCACGCCGCCCTTTTTCACTGCGTCATTGAGCAGTGCCAAGGCAGCGGTTGTGCCGTGAGTGCCACAGACTTCCAATCCCATTTCTTCCAAAATCCGGGCGACACTGTCGCCTACCGCGGGGGTGGGCGCCAGGCTCAGATCCACAATACCAAAAGGCACATCCAGCCGCTTACCGGCCTCCACGCCCACGATCTGACCCATTCGGGTGATCCGGAAGGCGGTCTTCTTAATGGTCTCCGCCACCACATCGAAGGGCTGTCCCTTCACCTTTTGCAATGCGTGATATACCACGCCCGGGCCGGAAACGCCCACATTCAGCTCGCACTCCGGCTCGCCTACTCCGTGGAACGCGCCGGCCATAAAGGGGTTGTCTTCCACAGCATTGGCAAAAACAACCAGTTTGGCGCAGCCAAGGCCGTCGTTGTCAGCGGTGATCTCAGCGGTTTGTTTGATAATGCGGCCCATTTTCGCCACCGCATCCATATTGATGCCGGCCTTGGTAGAGCCCACATTCACACTGGCGCAGACCCGCTCGGTGGCTTTCATAGCCTCCGGGATAGAGTCCATGAGGATCCAGTCGCCTTTGGTACAACCCTTCTGCACCAAGGCAGAAAAGCCGCCGATGAAGTTTACACCGCATTCCTTGGCGGCTCTGTCCATTGCGATGGCCAAAGGCACATAAGAGTCGGTATTGCAGCTGTTGCCCACCAAAGCAATGGGGGTCACAGAGATCCGCTTGTTCACAATGGGAATACCGAACTCCCATTCGATCTCCTCGCCTGTCTTCACCAAATTCTCCGCCCGGCGGGTGATCTTATCGTAAATACGACGGGCGCACTCGTCCACATTTTCATGGCAGCAATCCAGCAAGGAGATGCCCATGGTGATGGTACGGATGTCCAGATGGCGCTTATCGATCATATCCTGTGTGGACAGGATGTCTTTCATACTCAGCATACTGTCTCCTTATACCCGGTGCATAGCCTTGAACATGTCTGCTCTCTGCAGGCGGATGGACAGACCCATTTCCTCGCCCTTTTTATCCATAATCTGCGCCAGTTCCGCCAGGGGCTGCTCGCTTGCAGTCACATCCACCACCATCATCATGGTAAAATACCCCTGCATAACAGTCTGACTGATATCCAACACGTTCACATGATGGGAGGCAAGCAAGGTGCAGACTTCTGCAATAATGCCTACCCGGTCTTCACCTACAACGGTCACAACAGCTTTCATCGTTTTCACCTCAAACTTCATAGTCGGCGCACACCCGGGTATCCAGGAAGTGCCAGAAATGCTCCTTGGCTGCCAAATGGGCAGGGTGGGATGCATAGTTTTTCAGCGCCTCACGGCTTTCAAATTCCGAGTACAGGGCATAATCCATGCCGCCCTGATAGGCAGCGCGGATCTCCATGTGAGTAAGGCCGGGGATCACGCCCACCAGAGGCTCCAGCTGGGTCTTAATGATGGACACTGCCTCTGCCTTGTCCACCCCTTCCTTCAGGGTGTAAAGCACAATATGCTTGATCATCGTCTTTTCTCCTTTTATGACAATACCGGGGTCAAGGCTGACCCCGGTATGTAGCTTTTTGTAGATTAAGCCTCTTCAGTCTCAGCGACTTCTTCAGCCACTCCCTCAGCAGCCTCTTCAGCGGGCTCTTCAGCGGGCTCGATCAGAGCGCGGATGGACAGGGAGATACGCTTGTTCTCAGCGTCCACCTCAGTGATCTTAACCTGAACCTCCTGACCCTCGCTGAGCACATCCTCGGGCTTGCCGATGCGGCGGTCAGCGATCTGGGAGATGTGGATCAGGCCGTCAACGCCGGGGATGATCTCAGCGAATGCGCCGAAGGTCATCAGCTTCACGATCTTGGCATCCACAACATCACCAACATTGTAGTCGGTCATGAACTTGTTCCAGGGGTTCATCTCAGCGGTCTTGTAGCCCAGAGAGATCTTGTGCTTGACAGGGTCGAAGGAGATGACGTAAACGTCGATCTCGTCACCCACGGCAACCACATCAGCGGGAGTCTTGATCCGATTCCAGCTCAGCTCGGAAACGTGAACCATGCCGTCCACACCGCCGATGTCCACAAATGCGCCGTAAGAAGTCAAGGACTTGACAGTACCGCGGTACTTCTTGCCCTCTTCAATCTCTGCCCACACCTGCTCC
>JAZNRW010000024.1:0-21706 GCA_045590835.1 Faecousia sp. | reverse complement strand
TCTGGCAACGGAGAAGGCAGAGCGCTTTGAGTCCGATCCCAAGTACGCCGACTACTGCACCATGATGGTTAAGACCCACCTGTCCCTGTCCGACGATCCCACCAAGAAGGGCGTACCCACCGGCTGGAAGCTGACCATCCGCGACATTCTGGAGTACGGCGGCGCCAAGTTCCTGTGCCCCATGGCCGGCACCATCTCTATGATGCCTGGTACCGCGGCTGACCCCGCATACCGCCGTGTTGACGTGGACACCGAGACCGGCAAGGTCAGCGGCCTGTTCTAATAGCGGAATCGGGATGCCCGAAACATTTATATTGCAAAACCGACCCACGGCTTGCCGTGGGTCGGTTTTTGTTGAATACGCTTAGCGCGCTGCATTGCTCCGGTAGGCCAGGGGAGTGGTGCGGTAATGGAGCTTAAACTGCCGGGCAAAATAGCTGGTGTTGTTGTAGCCCACCAGTAGGGCGATCTGCTGGATCTGCAGCTCAGTGTTTCGCAGCAGGGCTGCTGCTTGCCGGACGCGTTCCCGGTTCAAAAATGCGATACAGGTAAGCCCCATTTCTTGCCGGAACCGGTGAGACAGATAGTCCGCATTGACAGACAGTACATCCGCGATCTCTTTTACCGTCAGATTTTCTGCCAGGTGGTCCTTCATATAGGTGACCGCCAATCGGGAGATCCCGCCTAAATCCGGGTAGTTATGCTCTAAAACCAGACGGCAGTACTGGGTTGCGATCTCGTTTGCCAGTGTCTTCAGGTCCTGCTCGCTCTTCACCCGTTCGATTTTTATGCCCAGTTCATTGGACAGGTAATCCAATCGGTAGGGATGTATCCCTGTTCCCTCCAGCGCCAGACGCAGCTGTGTGTTCATTACGATGCAGTAATTCTGGCTGTTTCGCAGGGGACTGTCATTGCGGGCGGTCTGATCCTTCCGTGGGTTCCAACCACCCAGAAGTGATAAAGCAAGGGAGAGATTTCCTTGCTTGACCGCCTCGGTCAGCACACCGCTCATTTCATACCGATGTTCCACCTGCCGCATCCGCATGATCTCCTCGTGGTGATCGGAAAGGGCAATGGTCAGATTCAGAGGCAACTCCGTTTCCAGCTGGCTGTGTACCAGCCGAAAGCCCTGCTCCCGGCAGGTTACCTGCCGGAAGATCAGGTCCGCCAGCTTATATAGGGTGTGGGGGAGAATGACCGGAAGCTCTTGGCAAAATGCCACCAGATGTTTTACGATCTGACTGGAGACCTTGTGCTGAGAAAATTGCTGCCAGATGTCGTTCTCGGAGAAGGGCTCTGTGAGAACGGGACCCAAGATCAACAGACGGTTTTGTGCGGCATCCAGGCAAACCAGATAGCGCACGATCTTTAGAACAGTGTATTCATAGACGCAGTCCTGTTTCAAGGCGTCCCATTGCTGGTGGAAATTGTCGGAAGAAATAATAAGCTGGAGCATATCGTGAGAGGTTTGCTGCAAATAGCCAAAAATTGCATCTGGGGTATTTGGAACGCAGGAAAAGTCGATTCCGGCGAGATTTTTTGTCATTTCTCCAATAAAAACCACTTGCTCCATATATTTCCCCCGTTCATATTTGAAAACATAAGAATAGTGTTATTTTATCAAAGATTTATTGTTTTTGCAAGCGGGTTTATTTGTTAAAATAGCATAAGAAACCGAAAGGTTCTTCGGAAAAATTTGGTACAATAAGGAGGCATTCCAGTGAAAACGAATGCGAAAATCGATCCTGCAACCGGCAAGCGCCGTTTTGGTATGCGGGACAAGATTGCCTATGCTGCCGGCGATTTTGGCTGCAATATGAGTTTTGCCCTGAAGGGCACGGTGCAGACCTTCTGGTTGGTGTATATGGCCATGGAAACCGGCCTGCTGTCTGCACTGCTGCTGGTGGTGCAGATCTGGGACGCAGTCAACGATCCCCTGATTGGCTCGATGATCGACAACGACAAGAGAAACTATAAGCGTGGCAAGTTTAAGCAGTACATTCTTGTGGGCGCTTGCGGCCTGCTGGTCGGTGGCGCAGCGGTTTTCTTGCCGTTCCCCAACGCATCTGTGGTATTGAAGGCAATTTTGTTTATTTTTGGTTATATTATTTGGGATGCGTTCTATACAGTTGCCAATGTGCCTTATGGATCTATGCTGTCTCTGGTCACCGAGGACGCAGGTGAGCGGGCGCAGTTGTCCACTTGGCGTTCTGTTGGCTCTATGGTGGGCAACATGGTACCTATGATCATTCTGCCCATGCTGATTTGGCAGAAGGTGACCTACGACGGAACAACCGATTTTCTGGATAAAATCTTCATTCCCGAAGGTTTTGACAAGTCTCAGTTTCTGACCAACCCTCTTACCGGTGAGGCTTATCAGATTGGCGACAAGATCTTAAGCCCCGAAACCGGTAATCAGGTAGAAATCCTGCTGGGTGAGCGGGTATTCTGGGCTGCTCTGATTATGGGCGTTCTGGGCTTTGTTGCATTCCTGTTTATGATTAAGAACATTACCATCCGTGTGGACGAGAATCTGGTCAAGACAAATGAAGCCACCGAGAAGTTCAATGTAATTAAGTCCTTCCGGAACTTTGTGAAGAATCGTCCTGCCGTTGGCGCCACTGTTGCAGCTATGGGCATGTTCCTGGGTATGCAGTCCGCTACTACCGCAAATACCATCATGTTTGCGACCTATTTCAATAAGGCGTCTCTGTCCGGCGTTGTTATGCTCATTGGTTTCCTGCCTATGTTCCTGTTTATGCCCTTTATCACTAAAATCGTCAAGAAAAAGGGCAAGAAGGAAGCTTCTGTGATCGGAACAGCCGTCTCCATGGTAGGCGGTGTGGTTATGATCATCTTCCCCATGATTGCCAATCATGATGTGGCGCTGCTGGTTTATCTGGTCGGCCTGGTCTTCTTTGGCGTGGGTATGGGCGTTTACACCTGCGTCTCCTGGGCGATGATGGGTGATGCCATCGACTACAACGAGTGGAAGTTCGGCACCCGGGAAGAGGGCACGGTGTACTCTCTGCATTCCTTCTTCCGGAAACTGGCGCAGGGCATCGGACCCTCTATCGTTCTGGTGCTGATGGGTGTTTTGGGTTACGATTCCAAACTGGGTACCATCGGTCAGAGCCTGCAGACCTCTCACAATATGTGCTGGCTGGTAGCTGGCCTGTATCTGTTCAGCGCTGTGGTTCAGTTCGTGGGCATTGCGCTCATCTACAATATTGACAAGAAGACCCTTGCCAAGATGAATGAGGAACTGGCAGCTCGTCATTCCGCTGAATAATCCGATTTCTGCCGCATCTGCTCAAGCGGATGCGGCAGTTTTTCCGAAAATTCACAACTTGTTCAGGAAAAAACTCTGTGAACAGGTATAATAGAGCAAACCATTACTGGGAGGTATTCTACATTGAGACAAGTTATTAACCTGAATTATAAGTGGTCTTTTTCCAAGGCTGCTACCGCTGTTCCCACAGAGATTGACAACAAGTGGGACTTTGTGAATCTGCCCCATTCCTGGAACGCCATTGACGGCCAGGACGGCGGCAACGACTATTTCCGCGGCACTGCTTACTATGCCAAAATGATCGACAAGACCGAGCTGCCTGTGGCGGACAAGTATTTTCTGGAGCTGCAGGGCGCCAACTCCTCCGCCGATGTGTATGTGGACGGCAAGCACCTGGCCCACCACGACGGCGGCTACTCCACCTGGAGAGTGGATCTGACCGACCACCTGCAGGTAAACAGCCTGCTGACCGTGGCTGTGGACAATGCGCCCAACGACCGGGTCTATCCCCAGATGGCAGACTTTACCTTCTACGGCGGTCTGTACCGGGATGTGAATCTGATCGCAGTACCTGCGTCCCATTTTGACCTGGAGTACTACGGCGGCGCCGGCATCAAGGTCACCCCTGTGATGGACGGCAACAATGCCAATGTGGAGGCAGAGGTGTTCGTCACCGACTCCAAGCTGGGCCAGACCGTTCGTTACACCCTCACCGACAAGGAAGGCAATGTGGTCGCCGAGACCACCACTGCCGATACCAAGGCAAGCTTTGTGATTGAAAATGCCCACAAGTGGCACGGCCGCAAAGATCCCTACCTGTACACTGCCAAGGCAGAACTGCTGGAAGGGGAGACCGTGCTGGATACTATCTGCACCCGTTTTGGCTGCCGCAGCTTTGCAATCGACCCCAACCGGGGCTTCATCCTCAACGGCGAGGAATATCCTCTGCGGGGCGTCTCCCGTCATCAGGACCGCTGGGGCAAGGGCAACGCCCTGAGCCACGCAGACCATGAGGAGGACATTGCCTATATCTGTGAGATGGGCGCTACTACCATCCGTCTGGCACACTACCAGCACGATCAGTACTTCTATGACCTGTGCGACGAAAAGGGCCTTGTGATTTGGGCAGAGATCCCCTACATCTCTCAGCACATGGCCACCGGCCGAGAGAATACCATCTCCCAGATGAAGGAACTGATCATCCAGAACTACAATCACCCCTGTATCGTTGTCTGGGGTCTTAGCAATGAGATCACCATGAAGGGCGAGAAGGATCCCGACCTGCTGGAGAACCACAGAATCCTCAATGATCTGTGCCACGAGATGGACAAGACCAGACTCACCACCATGGCAGTTGTGTCTATGTGCCCCATGGATGCGGAGTATTTGGATATCCCCGATACTGTGTCCTACAACCACTATTTCGGCTGGTACGGTGGCGACACCTCTATGAACGGTCCCTGGTTCGATAAGTTCCACAAGCTGCACCCCAATCTGCCCATCGGCATCTCCGAGTATGGCTGTGAGGCGCTGAACTGGCACACATCCAAGCCTGTGCAGGGCGACTACACCGAGGAATATCAGGCCTACTACCACGAGGAGCTGATCAAGGCCATCCACGAGCGTCCTTATCTGTGGGCAACCCATGTGTGGAATATGTACGATTTCGGCGCCGATGCAAGAGCTGAGGGCGGCGAGAACGGCCAGAACCACAAGGGTCTGATGACCTTCGACCGCAGCTATAAGAAGGACTCCTTCTACGCCTACAAGGCATGGCTGAATCCCGAGCCCATGGTACACCTGTGTGGCAAGCGGTATGTGGACCGGGTGGAGGATGTGACTAAGGTTACCGTTTACTCCAACTGCGAAAGCGTAGAGCTGTTTGCCAACGGCACTTCTCTGGGTATCCAGAAGAACAATGGCTTGCCCTTCTTCTACTTCGATGTTCCCAATGCAGGCACTACCCATCTGGTAGCAGTTGCCGGTGAGCTGAAGGACGAGAGTGTCATTGTGAAGGTCGAGACTCCCAACGAGGCTTACCGCCTGAAGGAAAAGGGCGCAATCCTTAACTGGTTTGATATCACCGAGCCGGAGGGCTACCTGTCTCTGAACTCCAAGATGAGTGACATTATGTCCACTGTTCGGGGTAAGCTGGTGCTGGCGGGCTTGTTTATGAAGCTGAAGGATGCTATGAAGGGCGACGGCGCTAAGAATTCCTCCGGCTTTGAAATGACCGACGGAATAATGCAGATGCTGGGCGGCTTCACCCTGTTGCGACTGACCGGCATGGTGGGTATGATGAATGTCAACTTCACCAAGGAAGAACTGCTGGATCTGAACGCAAAGCTCAATAAGATCAAGGCAAAGGACTAAGATTCTATAGAAAAGCCGGGTGCTTACAGCGCCCGGCTTTTTGCTGCCGCGAACACCCAGACCGTGGCGGGGATTTTCTCAGGAATCATCTTTCTTGTGTTGACAGGACCTCTGGAAACAGATACAATAAAGAAGCAGAAAGAACAAAATATTGGAAAGTTGTAAAATCCTATTTATGTAATATAACAAAAAGGAGGCGTTTGCTTATGATCATATTGTTGCCCGAAGTAAAAAAACTTACCGACAATCACGGCTTCACCCCTGTATTTGATTCGCTGAATCTGATGGTGGACTACGACCGGGAGACGGTGATGGAGATTGCCGCTCTTCGGTTTTGGAACTACCGGGAGATGGCGCTGGATTGCCCGAAGGGATTCCCTGTGCAGATCATGAGTTCGTTGCCTGCAGAGCCTGTGGAAAATGAGAAGCTCTATCGCCAACAGGGTTATACGTTGGACATCACCGCCATCGGCGCCATATTGCGCTATGAGCAGCGGGCGGGTCTTGTGAACGGCCTGACCTCCCTGAAGCAGCTGCTGCAAAAGAAGGATCACGGCTACCGTCTGCCTACCTGCAGCATTGTGGACTACCCCTCTTTGGAGACCCGGGCTATTGCCCAGACCTTCTCCTGGTACGCAGGCTACGGCCGTTTCGGCTTTGACAGTCAGCTATGGGGCTATGAGGAGTGGGTGGAATACTTAAACATCTGCCTGGATAATAAGATCAACCAGTTCAATCTGGTGATGTACGGCTACTGGCCCTTCGAGCTGGCAGGCTACCCCGAGACTGTGTTCCGGGATGTGCCTATCAAGATCTGGAATGCGGAAAACCGCCGGTGGCTGTCTGTTCGCTACACCCATCCCAATCTGGAAGAGCCGTTCATGGATCGGTTTATTGCCCTGGCCCATAAGTTTGATGTGAAGATCTTCGCCTATGTAGGTCTGAACTCCTACAACGGCGCCTATTCTATCAAGCACCCGGAGGCCAGAATGAAGCCGCCTGCAACAGCAGGTTTCCTCAACGACTTCGACTCCCTGTGCCTGAGCTATCCCGGCACCCGGGAGTACATACTGGAATCCATGCGGCAGATCGCCCGGCTGGGCTTTGACGGCTACACGCTGGAAGAGAGCGAGGAAGGCTTCTGGTTCTGTGAGTGCGATGCCTGTAAGGCTAAGTACCACGCAGCTACCAGTACCCCCGGCGAAGCCAAGCACATGGCCAACATGGAGCTGCTGAACCAGATCTATGATGCTGTCCATGAGATCAACCCGGAGGCGGTCATCGGCATCCGCGCCTTCCGCCAGCCGCCGCTGGAGAAAGATCCCGCATTCTTGGAGCACTGCGTGGACTCTATGCCTAAAAATATCAAGCTTTTCTGGGCGCCGGGTCTGTATGTGCCGGAAGGGGAGTTCGACAAGTGGTGCGACGCTTTTGGTAAGGACAATATCTGGGGACGGGACACCGAGTCCAACTCCATCACCTCCACCATGGGACGGCTCTACCGTACATTTAAGAGCAATATGCTCCGCTATGAGGACGAGGCCAACGAACAGGTGCTGGAAACGGACATCCGCCAGCATAAGGGCAGCGTAGACCGGGGCGTCCACGGTATCAACGGCTTTATGTTTGAGTGGTACGGCCTGCCTATGCACCTGTTTGCCCACGGTAACTACGGCTGGGGCTCCAAGATGGAGGAAGAGACCTTCTATGAGCAGGCGGCTTACCAAAACTTTGGTGACCTTGCCCAGGATGTGCTGTATGTGATGAAGAATATGCTCACTATCCACGAGAGTCAGATCTCTCTGTACACCACGCCCTTCCCATTCCAGAAGAACAAGGTTTGTCCCGACGACATCCCCACCATTCTGGAAGCCAAGCGCCGCCATCCGGAGCTGATGGCCATCATTGAGCACCTGCAGCACAGAGCTTATCACGATGCAAAGCTCCGCCATTGGCTGCCGCACTTCGACCGCTGGCACAACGCCCAGCGCCGCAACGATATCATCTATGATATGGCGCTGGCCTCCCTGCGCTACGACGCAGAGACCGACCCTGTGAAGAAGGATGCCATTCTGGACGAGATCCTGTACCTGAACGAGCGGGATTTCGACATCGTCAAGGAGATGTTCTTTGACATCAACCCCGTCACCCAGACAGGCGTAGGCAGCTGCATGTTCCCTTACCACGAGATGAAGCGGCTGATCCACAACATCCGTCACCCGGAAAACAAGGATGACAACATCATCTGCTCCGGTGTGGAAGCCTTGGGCTGGCTGTGGCTGTAATTTACCTAACAGGAGGAAAATAAAATGCGTAAGATCACTGTAGATCCCATTACCAACGAATCCTTTGCCCCCTTCGGCCAGTTTTACACTATGGATAAGCCCCAGGGCTATGCCCTGTGCGGCGAGCTGCACCAGTTCTTCCCGGATCGGGTGAACGCAGACAGCAACCACCGGATCGGCTATTCTCCCATTCTGGTGAACAAGCCGGAGAAAATGATCATCACACAGCAGGAGTATCACACCACCACATGGGAGATGATCCTGCCTATGAACGATGATATGATTCTGCACGTTGCCCCCGCTTCCGCGGGAACTCCCTGCACAGAGCATGCCAAGGCATTTTTGGTACCCAAGCACACCTTGGTGAAGATGAATGCCGCTATCTGGCATCTGGCGCCCCTGCCTGCCAACGAAAAGCAGCTGGCCGCCATGATCATCCTGCCCGAGTGCACCTACGCCAATGACTGCACCGTGGTAGACCTGCCTGCAGATCAGCAGTTTGAGATCGTTAAATAAGGATTTTCGCATAAAAAACCGCACCTTAGGTCTGCGACCCAAGGTGCGGTTTTGTCATTTAGTTTCCGCTTGCCAGCCGGACGATGTCGCCTACACCGTCCAGAACCATGGTGGGACGGTAGGCATAGGTCTTCAGAGTTTCTGCGGTAGACACGCCGGACAGCACCAGTACCGTGGACATACCGGTCTCCAAACCGGAGATCACATCTGTATCCATCCGGTCGCCGATCATCACCGCTTCGGCGCTGTGGCAACCCAGCAGCTTCAGTCCTGTGCGCATCATCAGCGGATTTGGCTTGCCGCAGAAATAGGCCTGGGTGCCGGTGGCCATTTCAATGGGCGCTACCAGCGCCCGGCAGGCCGGGGCAATGCCGTTTTCGATAGGACCGGTCATGTCAGAGTTGGCGCCGATCAGCTTGGCACCGCCCAGCACCAGGTTGGTAGCTTTGGTCAGAGTGTCTAAGGTGTAGGTTTTGCCTTCACCCATAACCACATAGTCCGGGTTCACATCGTTCATGGTGCAGCCGGCTTCGTACAGAGCATTCAAAAGGCCTGCCTCGCCGATGGCATACACGGAGCAGCCGGGACTTTGCTCCTTCAAAAAGGCAGCAGTAGCCAGCGCGCTGGTATAGAAATGGTGCTCCGGCACATCCAAACCCATCCGGGCCAGCCGCAGCTTCAGCTCGCAGGGGGTGTAGCCGCTGTTGTTGGTCAGGAACAGATACTCTTTCTTTTCGGCGTTCAGCCAGTTGATAAATTCCGCCACCCCAGGCAGCGCCCGGCTGCCGTGGTAGATGACACCGTCCATATCGCAGATAAATCCTTTTTTCTCGTTAAAATCAATTGTAGCCATAATTTCTCCTTTGCTTTTATTATATGCTGATTATCTTTACTAAAGCATAGGTTTGTTTGGTTGTCAAGGCAATTTTTTGTAAAATATTTTCCTACGGGAGATACGGGGAATCTGATTTTTTAATTGCTTTTCCTGTTGCTCCGTGGTATCCTAAAAACAAAGAACGAAGACTGCAGGGGGGTGCGGACGATGAAAGACAGAAAGCTGCTGCTTGTGATCAAAGCTGTGCTGATCAGTCTTGTAATCTTATCGGGTGCGATTGCACTGCCGATTTTGTTCCGCCCGTTTTACTACTGGCACATCGGGCCTATGGATCTGGGACAGTCCCTGGAGCTAAGCGCAGAGCAGGTGAAAAACGCCTACCGTGAGATGATGGATTACTGCATTGGACTTTCTGATACCTTTTCTGTAGGGGTGCTGCCGTTTTCGGAATCCGGCGCTGCCCACTTTGCTGATGTGAGAGCTTTGTTTTTGCTGGATCTGCGGGTGCTTGCCATATCTGCGGTGCTGCTGGCAGTGCTTTGCTTGGTTGGAAAAGAGAACCGGCTGGGTGGCCACCGCCCCGGTTTTTGGAGCGGAGTGGGGCTGTCCGGAGGCTTTGCGCTGGTGGCAGGTCTGGCGGCGCTGGATTTCGATCGGGCCTTTACTGTGTTTCACAGTTTGTTCTTCCCCGGAAAGACCAATTGGCTGTTTGATTTCAGGCAGGATCCCGTGATTCTGCTGCTGCCGGCAGAATTTTTCCGTAATTGCGCGCTGCTGATCCTAGCGGGGATCCTGCTGCCCTGCGCAGGGCTGATCTTCTGGGATCTGTATCAAAAAAGACAAGAAAAAAAGGTGCGCTAAGCGCACCTTTTTGCATAAGCTTAATAATTTTCTTTGCGGACTTCGAAGAAGGCCTGGGGATGGTTGCAAACGGGGCAAACCTCGGGAGCGGCGGCGCTGAGCACCAGATGACCGCAGTTGCGGCATTCCCACATAACCACACCGGCTTTTTCGAATACGGCCTTGGTTTCCACATTGTTCAGCAGGGCGCGGTAGCGCTCTTCGTGGCTCTTTTCAATGGCGGCAACGCCACGGAACTGGGCAGCCAGATCGGTGAAGCCCTCTTCCTCGGCTTCTCTTGCCATCCGGTCATACATATCGGTCCACTCATAATGCTCGCCTTGCGCGGCCTCCAGCAGATTTTCGGCGGTGTTGCCCAGCTCGCCCAGCGCCTTGAACCAGAGCTTTGCATGCTCCTTCTCATTTTCGGCGGTCTGCAGGAACAGCGCAGCGATCTGCTCATAGCCTGCTTTCTTTGCTGCGGATGCGAAATAAGTGTACTTGTTACGGGCCTGGGATTCGCCTGCAAAGGCCTCCCACAGATTCTTTTCGGTTTTCGTACCGGCGTAAGGATTTTTCTTTTCCATGGCGATATACCTCCTGTGTGTTTCCCGCAGGCGTTATGCCGGACGGGTATTCCTGCAATTAGTATAACCGAACAACGCTGGAAAGTCAAAGAAAAGATTGACTCCCTATGGAAAATGTGCTACAATTAAATGTGTCAAAAACAATTTTAAATTGACCAAAATCAACTATGGAGGTTGTGTATGTACTTGATTTCCAATCTGTACGATCTTTCTCATACGCAAGCGGCCGCTTACCTGGGGCAATTTGCCTATCCTTGGGAGGCGCTGCAGGGAATCAAAAGTATGATTCTTCGGTTGGGTGAGACATTGTCTGACGATTACACGCAGCCTACTCCCGGAGTGTGGGTGCATAAAACGGCGGTTGTTGCTCCTACCGCATATCTGGGCGCGCCTTGTATCATCGGCGCGGGCACAGAGGTTCGTCACGGTGCATTCATCCGGGGCGCTGCCCTTGTGGGAGAGAACTGCGTGGTAGGCAATTCTGTGGAGCTGAAGAATGTGATCCTCTTCGACAATGTGCAGGTACCGCATTATAACTATGTGGGCGACAGCATTCTGGGCTACAAATCCCATATGGGTGCCGGTTCTGTCACTTCCAATGTGAAGTCCGATAAAACCCTTGTGGTGATCCACGGGCAGCAGGAATTTAAGACGGGACTGAAAAAAGTGGGCGCATTCCTCGGTGATTATGTGGAAGTGGGCTGCAACAGTGTCCTGAATCCCGGCACAGTGATCGGCCGGGGCAGCAATGTGTATCCACTTTCCTGCGTCCGGGGCACAGTTCCGGAAAACAGCATTTATAAGACCGGCGGCATCATTGCCCCGAAAAGGGAGGAACAATAATGGGTAAATATTTTGGTACCGACGGCTTCCGGGGAGAAGCCAATGTGAATTTGACCGCAGACCATGCCTATAAGGTGGGTCGGTTTTTGGGTTGGTACTACGGAGAATTGAAACGCCGGGCCGGCTCTAACGAACCTCCCCGCATTGTCATCGGCAAGGACACCCGCCGCTCCAGCTATATGTTTGAATACACCCTGGTGGCCGGTCTTACCGCATCCGGCGCCGATGCCTATATGCTCCATGTAACCACCACACCCTCGGTGGCCTATGTGACCCGGGTGGATGCGTTTGACTGCGGCATTATGATCTCTGCCAGCCACAATCCCTACTATGACAACGGCATCAAACTGCTAAACTCTGCCGGCGAGAAGATGGATGAGGAAACCATCGCTTTGGTGGAGGACTATATTGACGGAAAACTGGAGGTTTTCGGTCAGAAGTGGAAGGAGTTGCCCTACGGCCTGCAGGATCGTGTAGGCGTTACCGTGGACTATGTGTCCGGACGAAACCGGTATATTGGGTATCTGATCTCTCTGGGCCTGTTTTCCTTCAAGGGGATCAAGGTGGGTCTGGACTGCGCAAACGGCGCCTCCTGGAACATTGCAAAGTCGGTGTTTGACGCATTGGGCGCCAAGACCTATGTGATCAATGCCGAGCCCAACGGCACCAACATCAACCAGGATGCCGGATCTACCCATATTGAAGTGCTGCAGAAATTTGTGGTTGACAACGGTCTGGATGTGGGTTTTGCCTACGATGGAGACGCAGACCGCTGCCTGTGCGTGGATGAAAACGGACAGATTATATCCGGCGACCATATTTTGTATATCCTGGGTCAGTACATGCAGGAGCGGGGTCAGCTGGACAACAACACCGTGGTCACCACAGTCATGAGTAATTTCGGTCTGTACAAAGCCTTTGATGAAAAGGGCATTGATTATGCCAAGACCGCGGTGGGCGATAAGTATGTGTATGAGTATATGGTAAATAACGGCTGCCGCCTTGGCGGTGAGCAGTCCGGGCACATTATTATTTCCAAGTACGCCACCACCGGCGACGGTATTCTCACCAGCTTGAAGGTGATGGAAGTGATGCTGGCCAAAAAGAAGAAAATGAGCCAGCTGTGCGAGGGATTGAAGATTTATCCTCAGGTGCTGAAAAATGTCCGGGTCAAGTCCAAGCCGGAGGCGCAGAACGACCCGGAAGTACAGGCTGCGGTGAAGCAGGTAATCGAACAATTGGGAGATACCGGCCGGATCCTGGTACGTGAGTCCGGCACAGAGCCGGTGATCCGGGTGATGGTGGAGGCGCCGAGCCAGGAGCAGTGCCAGAAGTATGTGGAACAGGTGGTGGATGTGATCTGCGCCCGGGGTCACGCCAGAGTATAAAGAAATCTTATATCAGGCTGCTGCCAACCGACAATAAAAATTCCCGAAATGCATCTGCATTTTGGGAAATTTTGTACAGTTTCAGGGAAATCAAAGCCGATACTTCCTTGCAAAGTGCCGTATAGGTGTGTTTTAACCGCCTAAGTAGGCCTTCTTGACTTTCTCACTGGAGGCCAGTTCCGCACCTGTGCCGGAAAGGGCGATCTTGCCGTTTTCCAATACATAAGCCCGGTCGGAGATCGCCAGGGATTTACCGGCGTTTTGCTCCACCAGTAAGATGGTGGTGCCGTCACGGTTGATATCCTTAATAATTTCAAAGACCTGATCCACCAGCAGGGGGGAAAGACCCATAGAAGGCTCATCCAGCAGCAAAAGCCGGGGATGGCACATAATGGCGCGGCTCATAGCCAGCATCTGCTGCTCACCGCCGGAGAGCGTACCGGCGATCTGATTGCGCCGCTCCGCCAAACGGGGAAAGCGCTGGTAGATGGATTCCAGATCCTGCTTGAAACTCTGCTGATTCTTGTTGGTGTATGCGCCCATCAGCAGGTTTTCGTATACTGTCAGCTCCTGGAAGATCCGCCGTCCTTCGGGGACTTGGGTCATACCCATATGCACGATCTTATGGCAGGGTGTCTTGGTGATGTCCTTGCCCTCAAAAAGCACAGTACCGGACTTCTTGGGGATCAGACCGGCGATGCTCTGCATGGTGGTGGTCTTACCGGCGCCATTGGCGCCGATCAGGGAAACGATCTCACCTTCGTTTACATGGAAGCTGATGCCTTTCAAGGCGCAGATCACACCGTAATATACCTGGAGATCATTCACTTGTAACATTGCCATTGTGTTAACCTCCAATGTAAGCTTTGATGACCTCGGGGTCTGCAAGGGTCGTCTTGGTTTCGCCCGCTGCCAGCACAGTGCCGAAGTTCAGAACGGTGATCTCATCGCAAAGATCGGAAACGAAGCTCATATCATGCTCAATGAGCAAGATGGTCATATCGAAATGATCCCGGATAAAGCGGATGGTCTTGGCAAGATCCTCTGTTTCGTGGGGATTCATACCTGCTGCAGGCTCATCCAGCAGCAGAAGCTTGGGGTTGGTAGCCAAAGCTCTTGCAATCTCCAGCTTACGCTGCTTACCGTAGGGCAGGTTGCAGGCCAGGCTGTTGCGCTCCTGCTCCAGATCAAAGATCCGCAGAAGCTCTTTTGCCTTTTCCCGCATCTGCTTTTCTACCCGGAAATGTCGGGGCAGCCGCAGGATGGATTCCAGGAAGGAGCATTTGAATTCCGGACGGTTGTGAAGCCCCACCATAACATTTCTGACCACAGTCATATTGTTAAACAGGCGGATGTTCTGGAAGGTCCGGGCGATACCCCTTTGATTGATTCGCTCCGGCGTAAGATTTTTCATCTCCGTGCCATCCAGGTAAAAGGTGCCGGTAGTGGGCTTATATACGCAGGTCAGAAGATTAAAAATGGTAGTCTTTCCCGCGCCGTTGGGGCCGATGAGACCGTAGATCTGATTCTTCTGAATGCGGATGTTCACATTCTGCGCGGCCTTCAAACCGCCGAAGGAGATACCTAAATCTTTTGTTTCAAGAATATATTCTGCCATTATGCATCCCCTCCGTAGCTCTGGCCGTCCTGGGGTGTCAGATCGATGGACAGGATCTCGTCCATACTGATCTTGGTGGGAACCACATCCCATTTCGCCTTGTCGTCTTTGATATGGGAGGGATCTGTCCGACGGAATCTGTCGGCCAGAACGCTCAGGTTGTACTTATCGCGGAAGCCCTTCAGCGTAGGCGCATTGTTGTAGATAACAATGCCGATCAGGATCAGTGCGTAGAGCAAATTTTGCAGCACTGCCATTTCACCTGTGAGAACTGTTGGCAGCCAGGTGTTCAGCCAGGTGATCAGCGTTGCAGCCACGATAGAGCCGTTGATGCTTCCCATACCGCCCAGAACAACCATCACAAGAATCTCGATAGAGTAGTTGTAGTCAAACTTAGCACTTTGTACGGTGTAGTTGCTGTAGCTGTAAAGCACGCCGGCCACACCGGCAAGGGCAGCGGATGTGATGAATGCGATCAGCTTGTACTTGGTGACATTGACACCGGTTGCTTTGGCAGCGATCTCATTATCACGAATGGCAGTAACGGCTCTGCCGTGCTTAGAGCGGATGAAATTCTGCACCACAGCCAGTGTGATGAGCACCAACACGAAAGCAATAATGAACAGATACTTCTTGTCGTAGCGGGGGGTATCCAGACCCAGCGTGCCGCCGAAGGACTCGTCAGAGGTGTTCTGGAACAGAGTCTTGACGATCTCGCCGAAGGCAAGGGTGACAATGGCAAGATAGTCGCCTCGCAAGCGCAGAGCGGGGATGCCGATGATCACACCGCAAACTGCGGCTGCGGCAGCGCCTGCGATCAAAGAGATGGCAAAGGCCGCCAATCCGTTACCCAGCACAGGCACCAGCAGGCTGGCGATCTTACCGCCCAGATAAGCGCCCACGCACATAAAGCCGGCGTGA
This sequence comes from Faecousia sp., assembly GCA_045590835.1. Classification (GTDB taxonomy): domain Bacteria; phylum Bacillota; class Clostridia; order Oscillospirales; family Oscillospiraceae; genus Faecousia. The sequence continues at coordinate 6,208 of JAZNRW010000024.1, read as the reverse complement.
CCCAGGGAAAGCTCGCCTAAGAAGCCAACTACCAACGACAGAGAGACGGCCAAAATGATGCTGATGGCCATTTTCTCCAATAGGAACAGCAGAGAGTTATCAAACCGGTTGCCTGCAAAGGTCATGACACTCAGCACTAGGGTCAAAAGGCCGATGACTATGTAGTTGATATAGTGATTGATCTTGAATTTTCCCAATCTCATACCTTCTCCCTCCTTTTCTTGCCGAGGAAGCCGGTGGGTCTGACCAGCAAAATGATGATTAGAATGGAGAACTCAATGGCATCCGTGTAAGGGGCGATGGCAGTGATCTTGTAAGAGATGCTTTCAACCACGCCCAGCAAAATGCCGCCCAGCATAGCGCCGGGAATAGAGCCGATACCGCCAATAACGGCAGCGGTGAAAGCCTTGATGCCGGGCATTGCGCCCATGGTATTGGAAACGGCGGGCGCCTTCAGCAGATAGAATAGACCTGCCAATGCGGCCAATGCAGAGCCAATGGCAAAGGTGACGGTGATAATGGCGTTGACATTGATGCCCATCAGCTGGGCAGCAGCCCGATCCTCGGACACGGCAATCATCGCTCTTCCCAAACGGGTGTACTTTACGAACAGCGTCAAAAGTGTCATCACTACCACCGTCACACCCAGGGTCACCAGGGCGGAGATCTGAATGGTTGCGCCGAAGAGCTTGATGGCACCGAACTCATACACGGTGACCATCTTGGTGGCAGAGCCGAAGATGATCTGTGCAAGGCTCTGGAGCAGATAGCTCACGCCGATGGCGGTGATCAGTACCGCAAGAGGGGAGGCACCACGCAGAGGCTTATAAGCCACCTTTTCAATTGTGATGCCGAGAATCACACAGCCCACCACCGACAGAATAATTGCCAGCAGGGGATTGTTGGTTGCCATAAAAACATAGATTAAGTAGCCGCCGATCATGATCACGTCACCGTGGGCAAAGTTCAGCAACTTAGCAATGCCGTAGACCATGGTATAGCCAAGGGCGATCATGGCATAAATGCCACCCAGACTCAGACCGTTGATCAGGGTTGAGAAAATAATTTCCATAGTTTTACCCGCTTAAATCAATATTTTACATCTAAAAAACTGCTTTTTCATCGTCTCAATAAGACCACAAAGACCTGCACATACCGATCCTAAGAACGGTATGTGCAGGCGTTTGCTTGCATACAGGAATCAGATATTAGCCGTTGGCTTCCTTAATGATGTACTGGATAGCATCCTTGTTAACGTAGCCATTGGATTCCCACTTGATCTCCGCGCCGGTAGCAGCATCGGTCAGGGTGTAGCCGCCGGCGAACTGAGCCTTCAGAATTTCACACAGGTCGGAAGCGCTGATGGTAACATCGATCTTCTCGCCTGCATCCATAGCCTTCTTCATAGCGCCGTAGATCGCGTAAATGCAGTCGTAAGCGGAAGCGCCGAACTGATTGAGGGTTTCGGAGCCATACTTTTCAACATACTTGTCGATGAACACCTTGGCAGCGCCGTCGGTTGCCTTGGAGTTAAAGTGGGACAGCATGGTGATCTCCTGAGGAATGGTGGTGATGTCGAAACCATCCTGACCGTCGATACCGTCGAAGCCGTCGCAGCCGTAGTAAACAGTGTCAGGGCTCAGAATGTCCTTAGCCTGGGTCATAAACAGGGTGGCAGGCTGGTAGTAAGTAGGCATAAAGATGAACTGGCAGTCCTTCAGAGTCTCGATCTGGGTGGAGAAGTCAGTAGCGCCGGCGTCGGTGAAGGAAGTTTCAATGACGGTAACGGAGTCATCCTTGGTGGCCATAAACTGGTTGAAGATGCCCTTGGAGTAGTCTTCATCGGACTTGTAGAAGACACCGATGGTCTGACCGGCAAAGTTCGCATTCACGAAGTCTGCTGCCACCTTACCCTGGTTGCCGTCTGCAAAACACATCTGGTAGCCGTTGTCGAACTCGGGGATCTTATCACCGGTTGCGGAGGGGGTCAGGAAGAAGACGTTGTCATCCTTGGCCAGGTTCTTAAACTCCATGCCGGGCGCGGTGGTAACGGTACCCAGGGAGACCTGCATGCCCTGCTCCAGCATAGCGGAGTAGTTGCCGGAAACCAAAGTAGCGTCGTGCTTGTCGTCCATAGCGATCAGTTTGAACTTAACGCCGTTCAGACCGCCGGCAGCGTTGATCTCGTCAACCGCGATCTGCGCGGCGTTGGCAACGGCAGTACCGTAAATTGCAGCACTGCCGGTCAGAGGGCCGGAAACACCGATCACGAACTCGGTGTTCTCAGCGGTGTAGTTCTTGCCACCGCAGCCTGCAAACAGACTCAGGCACAGGATCATAGAAAGTGCCAATACAACAGTTTTCTTGAATTTCATAATTCTACCTCCTAAATTCTTCTTTATAAAAAGGAATATGCTCTATACTATAACGCAAAAATATACAATGTCAATAACTTTTCGGAAGTTTTTTGTATTTTTTGAAGTGTGTTTTCCTGTGAAAACCGGCGGTTTTGATATTTTTTAATAAAAAAACCAAATTATTAAAAGGAAGATTTCGAAGCTTTTCCGCCTAAAAATGGAGTTGTTGCCACTTTTGGAGTGTTTTTGATACACACTCAAGTGTCCACGATAGGAAGTACAATATTGAAAAATACACAAAGAAATAGCAGGCATTACTGTTGACTGTACGGGTGTAATAGCGTAGAATAACAGAAATTCCGGTTTGTGGATTGGCGTCAGCCGGATTTTACCGCAATAGAAAAGAGATGACCTACATTGAAGTGGAATGAATTTCGTTCCGGGATAAAGGCTGGAATCCCGGTTTGCGTGGGCTATTTTTCAGTCAGTTTCGGCTTTGGCGTTATGGCAGTGTCCCAGGGACTTGCTGTAGGCCAGGCCGTTTTGATATCTGTGCTCAATCTGACCAGCGCCGGACAGTTTGCCGGACTGACGGTGATTACAGCCGGTGCTGCGATTCTGGAAATGGTCCTGACCCAGCTGGTGATCAATAGCCGTTATGCCCTTATGAGCGTGGCATTGGGACAGAAGCTGGGGCCGCAGGCTGGAATCCGGCAGCGTTTGCTGGCAGCTTTCTTTAACACGGATGAGGTGTTTGCGTTGGGGATGACCCGGGCAGGACGCCTGACCACGGCCTTTTTTGTGGGCGCAGGAACGGTGTCAGCCCTGGGCTGGTCAGCCGGTACGGCGCTGGGCGCTGTTGCGGGCGCTTTGCTACCACTGACTGTGCGGCTGGCGCTGGGGACGATGCTCTACGGTATGTTTATTGCCATTGTCGTACCTCAGGCAAGACAGGAAAAACCCATGCTGGTCTGTATGTTATTAGCGCTGATGTTCAGTTGCTTGTTCACTTGGGCGCCGGTGCTGAAGGAGATTTCCGGAGGCCTTGCCATTGTGATCTGTACTGTAGCCGCGGCGGCTGTCTGTGCCGCGCTGTTCCCGTTGGAGGAAAAGGAGGCTGCGGAATGATATACATATATATAATTGTAATGGCGCTGACTACCTACTTGGTGCGGGCGCTGCCTTTAATGCTGCTGAAAAAACCCATCCGGAGCCGTTTTATCCGCTCCTTTCTGCACTATGTTCCTGTGGCGTGCCTGACGGCAATGACCTTTCCGGCGATCCTGTATGCCACGGAGCATATTGTCAGCGGTATTGTGGGACTGACGGTAGCCGTGCTGCTGGCTTTCCGGAATAAGAATCTGATCACAGTGGCTGCCGTCAGCTGTGTGGCAGTATTTCTGTCCGATCTGCTGATGGGTCTGCTATAACAAAAATGAAAGGGTCTGCTTTGGGCAGACCCTTTTGCGGTTAGCAACAAAAGAACTGTTTTTGCCGGAAAATGGACTTGCAGGTGTGAATAGGCTTACAGTGGAGGTGAGGCAATGTTTGCCACCACATGGCTGATTCTTAGCAGCCTGCTGTGCTCCCTGCAGCTGACGGCGGGAAGCTTCCCCAAACCGCTGACCGCCCAGGAGGAAGAACACTATCTGCAGTTAGCCGCCCAAGGTGATCTGGAGGCCCGCAACATACTCATTGAACGTAATCTGCGCTTGGTTGCCCACATTATGAAAAAATACTATGCGCAGGCGGCGGATCAGGAGGACCTGATTTCTATTGGCACCATTGGCCTGATCAAGGGCGTTACCACATTCGACAGCAGTAAAGGAGCCAGACTGGCAACGTATGTTGCCCGTTGTGTAGAAAATGAGATATTGATGTATTTCCGCAGTCAAAAGAAATCCAGCCATGATGTTTCCCTGTCGGACTACATCGAGACCGGTGCCGATGGGGCAGCATTGTCGCTGATGGATGTGGTCAGCCAGGAGGAGGATCTGGCGGATATGGTAGCCAACAGGGTTCTGTCCAAGCAGCTCGGCACCTTGGTAGATACCTGCCTGACCCCGCAGGAGCGGCAAGTTATTTGCCTGCGCTATGGCTTGGGCGGGCAAGAGCCACAGCGGCAGCGGGAGGTATCGCAGATCGTGGGAATCAGCAGAAGCTACGTTTCCCGAATAGAAAAACGCGCCTTGGAAAAACTGCGGCAGGCACTGGAATGAAGCGGGGAAAATGAAAAAGAAAAGCCTTGACAGAAAGATTGCCAAATGATATAATAACCCGGCGACAGTGCTAAGGCACTTATGATGAATGGGCCCTTAGCTCAGTTGGTTAGAGCCTCCGGCTCATAACCGGATAGTCCCGGGTTCGAATCCCTGAGGGCCCACCACAAAAATGCAAGCGAAAGCTTTCTATATATAGGGGTATAGCTCAATTGGTAGAGCGGCGGTCTCCAAAACCGTAGGCTCAGGGTTCAAGTCCTTGTGCCCCTGCCAAGAAACAGTCAGTAAATCTTACGATTACTGACTGTTTTCTTTTGCTTTGTGAATATACGATATTAAGTATCGGCGTTGGGGTCGGCAATGATATCCTGCTGATGCTGTATGCGGGCAGATCATCCCAATCTGTTTTGGAGACAATGCGCCTGCACGGTGATTCTGACAGGGGCTGCGTCATAATTTGCACCTGCGTCCCGCTTATACTTGTCTGCTCCGGATGACTATCGGATTTGGAGAAAAAATTTGCTAATTTTTGTTGACTTTTTCAAAAAAATGCTTATAATAGAATCCTGTATGGACATTATTAGTGATAAGCCGATGGCGCGTCAGGAAATCATTTCCAAGATTTCCGGGAGCAATATGGTAGTGGGAGCCAAACAGCTCCGCAAAGCCATGAATTCCGGCACGGCCAGCCGGGTCTACCTGGCCAAGGATGCCGACCCTGCCATTACGGAACCAATCATGACCCTTTGCCAACTCAATCATGTGGACTATGTCTGGGTACGGTCTATGACCGAACTGGGACATGCCTGCGGAATTGAGGTGGGCGCTGCGGCAGCCGCTGCAGTGAAAAATGCTTGATTCTATCGGGAATCCCCGTAGAATATAGATCCGCCTTTTGGCGAGAATGTAAGAAAGGAGAAAATTGATGCCTACTTTTAATCAGCTCGTTAGACATGGCCGTAAGCAGGTCGCTTACAAGTCCACCGCCCCTGCTCTGCAGAGAGGTCTGAACACTCTGGAGAATAAGGCTACTACTCTGCCTTCCCCCCAGAAGCGTGGCGTTTGCACTGCTGTTCGTACCACCAGCCCCAAGAAGCCTAACTCCGCTCTGCGTAAGATCGCCCGTGTGCGTCTGACCAACGGTATGGAAGTTTCCGCTTATATCCCTGGTGTTGGCCATAACCTGCAGGAGCACTCCGTGGTTCTGATCCGCGGCGGTCGTGTTAAGGACCTCCCCGGTGTGCGTTACCACATCATCCGTGGCACTCTGGATACCCAGGGCGTGCAGAACCGGATGCAGTCCCGCTCCAAGTATGGTGCAAAGCGTCCCAAGGCCGGTAAGAAGTAATTCTTAGGTCTAAGACAACAAATTTGAATTTTCCCTAAGCCTTTCGCAAGGCTATGCCTTGCCATGATGGTTTTTATATATAAAAATCCTCTGGCCAGGCACAACGAAAGTCACACTTTCGAGTACCGATGAAATCATTATAATATGAAGGAGGGAAGCAAAGTGCCCAGAAGAGGTAATGTTCCCAAGAGAGAGGTTCTGCCCGATCCTCAGTATAACTCCGTTCTGGTTACGAAGCTCGTAAACAGCATCATGCTGGACGGCAAGAAGGGTGTAGCCCAGAA
>JAZNRW010000023.1:0-9299 GCA_045590835.1 Faecousia sp. | reverse complement strand
GTTGCCCATCTGACCGGCACCGATCTTACCGGGGAAGATACGGGACTGGTGAGAAGATGCACCCATGGAACCTGCGTGACGGTGGACAGGGCCGCCGCCGTGGGTCATGTCGGTGCGGTGTGCGCCGTGGCGCTTGATAACACCCTGATAGCCGTGGCCCTTGGAGATGCCGGTGACATCGATCCAGTCGCCTGCAGCAAAGGTGTCAGCCTTGACAACATCGCCCACGTTCAGAGAAGCGGTGTCTTCCAGACGGAACTCCTTCAGGTGCTTGACAGCCTCAACGCCGGCCTTCTTCAGGTGGCCTGCTTCGGGCTTGGTGAGCTTAGTTTCCTTGACGGATTCAAAGCCCAGCTGTACGGCTTCGTAGCCGTCGTTTTCGATGGTCTTCTTCTGAGTGACGGTGCAGGGGCCTGCTTCCACAACGGTAACAGGGATCACCTTGCCGTTCTCATCGAAGATCTGGGTCATACCCACTTTCTTGCCGATGATTGCTTTCTGCATGTTTGTTTTCTCCTTTTTAGGTTATTGGTTGACAGGTGCATTGGGAACACCCAGCCAACATGACCCGTCGCCCGATGCATAAGTCGCGAACGCAAGATTTCGCAGCTTTCAGTGCGGGCAGCGGTGAATTCCTATATAGAATGTATAGGAATTACAGCTTTATCTCTATCTCAACGCCAGCGGGCAGATCCAGGCTCATCAGAGCCTCGACGGTCTTCTGGTTGGGGTTGAGGATATCGATCAGTCTCTTATGGGTTCTGCGCTCGAACTGCTCACGGCTGTCCTTATACTTGTGCACAGCGCGAAGGATGGTGATGACTTCCTTCTTGGTGGGCAGAGGGATGGGGCCGGAAACGGCTGCGCCGTTCCGCTTTGCGGTTTCGACGATCTTAGCAGCGCTGGAGTCGATCAGCTGGTGATCATAAGCCTTCAGACGAATGCGGATCATTTCCTGATTTGCCATGGTTTGTTTCCTCCTTGAATTCACGTACTCAGTTTACTTGGTGCCTGGGTACGGTCGAACTGTTTTGTTAACGCCTCCGTGCGTATCATTCCAGGCCAAGAAAAATGGCCGACGCAAGGCCGACCCTTCTCCCGCCGCAGCGATATACGCAGCGCAAACAGGACAGTTCAGCCGCCCGATGACCGGACATACTCCGCAGAAGTTACCGTTTTTCAACGCAATCTCCTGCATCATCGCAGTGCACGCGCAGAATATCCCTACACGCGCCCGATTATGATATCACCTATTTGACCCTTTGTCAAGAATATTTTTAGAAAAAATCACAAAATTTTTCTGTGCATTTTCAGTCAGAACAGAGAATTTTCATTTTCCCTTCCAGACCTGAAAAGGCGTGCCCAAGGGCGGCCTTTCCTATTATTTCGCTTTCGCGGCTAAATTCTGCATCCAACTGCCGCTGCGGATCATAAAGTAGCCCATCACACATTTGAAGAACTCCACACCGGTACAGAGGATATACAGCCAAATCGCACCCATATCCGTAAACCGGCTCAGCACCACCGCCAACGGCACCACGCAGACCCAAAGATAACCGCTGTCAAACAAGAATGTGGTGATCGTCTTTCCGCCGGAACGGAGGGTAAAGTACACCGGATGGATATAGGCGTACATAGGCATCGCCGCGGCAGAGACCAGAATCAGCCGGGTAGCCAGGCTGCGCACTGTGTCTGTGGTGCTGTAGAGCATTGGAAATACCCCGGAGATCGCTGCCAGCAGTCCTCCGAACACCACGCCACAGAAGACACCCAGCGCCGTCAGCTTTCGGTTGGCATCCATCACCTCTTCTTTGGTGTCACCTGCGCCCTGTTTCTGGCCCATAATGATACCCACCGCATTACCCAACGACATATACACCACGCTGGACAGGCTGTAAATAGTATTGGAAATATTCAGCGCCGGCACCACATCCAGACCACAGGTGGAATAGCACTGGTTCAGCATTGCCATTCCGGAGCCGAACAGCGCCTCATTGATCAGCAGCGGCGTACCTTTTATGATAAATTGCGCCAACAGCTTTCCCGGAACATAGCAGGACCGGTATGCCCCCACGATGTAAGGCTGGCTGCTTCTGTGCGTGTGCATCCAGGTGGCCACAACAGCCAACTCCACATAACGGGAGATCACCGTGGCCAAAGCCGCGCCTCGTACGCCCATTTGCGGAAGACCAAAGTTGCCGTAGATCAGGCAATAGTTCAGCGCCAAATTGGTCAGCACCGCAATGATACCTGCGGTCATAGGCACAGATGCCTTCCCGCATTCCCGCAGCGTACCGGCATAGGCATTGGTCAGAGCAAAGGGTACGATGCCCCACACCATCACCTTCAAATACGCCTGTCCATACTGCAAGATCTGCTCCGCATCCTCCAGATTTCCCTCGCCCTGCAAATACAGTCCGATCAGCAGCTTATCCCCCACTGTCAGCACAGCAATGCCCAATGCGGAAATAACCAGACACAGCAGCACCTTGAACCGGAAGGAGTAGCGAATACCCTCATGATTTCCGGACCCATAATACTGGGCGGTAAAGATACCCGCGCCGGCCACCGCGCCAAAAACGCACAGATACAGCACCATCATCAACTGGTTAACAATGGACACACCGCTCATCTGCAGTGTCCCCACCTGTCCCACCATAATATTGTCCAGCAAAGAAACAAAGTTGGAGATTCCGTTTTGTATGATCAGCGGCACAGCAATGGCCAATGTTTTTTTGTAGAAACTCCGGTTTCCGATATACCGTCGCAGCATAACTACCTCATTGAAAAATTATTACAGATTTCGATATACTATATGGGAATTTTCTCCCCTTGTCAATGCCCTTTCCGCAAAATACGGATCCTCCCGGGCAAATCATTTGACATTCTCTCCCGGGTCTGTTATCCTAATCCCCGGGAAAGGAGGGATGCACCACGAAACTCAAGAATATGGCTCTGTGCGGTCTGTTTGCAGCGCTGCTGGCAGTGTGCGCCTGGCTGGCGATCCCTCTGGGAGATATCTACATCACCCTGCAAACCTTCGGCATCTTCCTGTGCCTTGCCACATTGGGGGGCAAACGGGGCAGCATCGCCGTTTTGGTGTATCTGCTGCTGGGTGCGGTTGGTCTTCCCGTGTTTTCCGGATTCCGGGGTGGTCTGGGGGCAGTGCTGGGCGCCACCGGCGGATATCTCACAGGCTTTCTGGCCTGCGCGCTGGTATACTGGCTGATTACCGCGCTATTCCCCAAGCAACGGCTACTTGCTATGGCAGTCGGTCTTTTGACCTGTTACTGCTTCGGCACTGTGTGGTATTATAATGTATATACAGGAAGCGGTGACACCGCTAATCTTTGGCTGATCCTCTCCAAGTGTGTCCTCCCCTATCTGCTGCCGGACGGACTGAAGCTGACGCTTGCCCTGACCCTTGCAAAAAAGCTACGCGCCTTCGTATATTAAGTAATGATTCCCCATAGATTGTCCCAGGAGGGATGATCTATGGGGAAAAAACATTTTTTGATCGCATTGATCGCTTTGATCGCCACCGTGGGACTAATCGCCACGCAACAGGCAGGCAGTACTTTGCCGGTAGGAGCCTGGGGCCTGTCCTTTTCTGCGGAGGGACAGCCGCCCACAGGACCGGCTGCGGTTCGGCAGCTGGCAGAGTATAATGCCGCTTATTTGGGGGACACCACCCAGCCGGTGATCTACCTGACCTTTGACTCCGGCTATGAAAACGGCTGCACAGAACAGATTTTGGATGTGCTGAAGCAGCACAACGCCCCTGCGGCCTTCTTCCTGGTAGGGCATTACATTCAGACCAACGCGGATCTTGTGCGGCGTATGGTGGCAGAAGGACACATTGTAGGCAACCACACCATGCACCACCCGGATATGAGTAAGCTCACGGACAAGGATGCCTTTACTAAGGAGCTGCAGGAACTGGAGACCCTGTTCCGGGAGACCACCGGCAAGGACCTGCCCAAATACTATCGCCCGCCTCAGGGAACTTACTCTCAGGAAAATCTGCAGATGGCAAAAGAGCTGGGGTACAAGACCGTGTTCTGGAGTCTTGCCTACGCGGATTGGGACAACAACAAGCAGCCTACCAAGGAGCAGGCTTTTTCTAAGCTGCTGCCCCGGATCCACAACGGCGCAGTGGTGCTGCTTCACTCCACCTCTGCCACCAATGCCCAGATTCTGGACGAACTACTGACCAAGTGGGAGGGTATGGGTTACCGTTTCGCCTCCATCGATCAATTATTCGCAACACAAAAGGGAGCTGCGTAAGCAGCTCCCTTTCCCTATTATCCTTTATACTGAGGCTGGCAGGTGAGATTCACGCCCAGGCGCTTGAATACCTTCTCATCCACCGGGGACAGAATTACGGAGGAATGGACCTCGCAGCCCCGGAGTTTGCCCAGCTGTTCCATAGCCTGCTCGGCGCGGGGGTCGGTGGCAGCGCAGATAGACAGGGCAATGAGGATCTCATCGGTGTGCAGCCGGGGATTCCGGTTACCCAGATGATCCACCTTCAGATGCTGGATCGGATCAATGACCTCCGGGGCGATCAGATGCAGGTCATCGGCAATGCCCGCCAAGGTCTTCAGTGCGTTCAGCAGCAGCGCCGCGGATGCACCCAACAGGTTGGAGGTCTTGCCGGTAACGATGGTGCCGTCCGGCAGCTCCATAGCGGCGGCAGGCTTGCCGGTCTGCTCTGCCTTTGCCAGCGCAGGGGCTACCACAGAGCGATCTTCCGCAGATATACCGGCCTTCTTCATTAAGAGCTCCAGCTTCAGGATCTGGCTGTCATCGGCCTTTCCCTGCTTCCGGTCGCACAAGGCGGTATAGTACCGGCGGAGGATCTCCTGCTGGGAGGCCTGCCGGCAAACTGCGTCATCAACGATGCAGTTGCCCACCATATTCACGCCCATATCCGTGGGGGACTTGTAGGGACATTCCCCCAAGATCCGCTCGAACATGGTATCCAGCACCGGGAACGCTTCCACATCCCGGTTATAGTTGACGGTGGTCTGCCCGTAGGCTTCCAGATGGAAGGGGTCGATCATATTCACATCGGAAAGATCCGCGGTGGCAGCCTCGTATGCCAGATTTACCGGGTGATTCAGAGGCAGATTCCACACAGGGAAGGTCTCAAACTTGGCATAGCCTGCCTTGACCCCCCGCTTATGCTCATGGTACAGCTGGCTCATGCAGGTGGCCAGCTTGCCGCTGCCGGGGCCGGGGGCGGTGACCACCACCAGTTCCCGGGTGGTCTCGATAAAATCATTTTTACCGTATCCCGCGTCAGAGACGATGTGGGAGATATTGGCAGGGTAACCGGGGATGTCATAATGGTGGTAGACCTTGATGTCCATAGCTTCCAGCCGCTCGCTGAAAGCCTTGGCCATAGCCTGACCGGAGAACCGGGTCAGCACCACACTGGACACATACAGGCCAAAGCCCCGGAACACATCGATCAGCCGGATCACATCCCGGTCCTAGGTGATGCCCACGTCGCCACGGATCCTATTTTTCTCAATGTCGTCGGCATTGATGGCAATGACCATCTCCACCTGGTCTTTTAGCTGCAGCAGCATCCGCAGCTTACTGTCCGGCTGGAAACCGGGCAGGACTCTGGCTGCGTGGTTATCGTCATACAGCTTGCCGCCAAACTCCAGATACAGCTTGCCGCCAAACTGGGCGATCCGCTGCCGGATGTTGGCCGATTGGGTGAGGATATATTTATCGTTGTCGTAACCGAGCTTCATCATGTACTATAGCCTCTTTTCAACAAACTTGCGGACAAATATTTCTACTATTGTATAAGAAAGCCCCCCAAATAGCAAGCGGTTTTCACAATTTTCGTCTGTAATTTTTGCCCAAAACAGTTACCGCCACAGCTTTCCGGGAAGCCGTGGCGGTATATGGTATCATTTCATCAGCTTGCACACAAGGTTTGTATATGCCACCGGGTCTTCCAGAGGCAGGTCTGCCATTAATAGAGCCTGGCAGCGCAGAAGTTCTGCGTAGTCCTTAGCCTTTTGGGTGTCACCGATCATGGCGCTCTGCATAGCCTGCACCGCAGGATGCTCCGGATTCAGCTCCAAAATCCGGCTGCCGGGAATGGGCATGTCCGGATTCACCCGCTTCATATACTTCTCCATTTCAAAGCTCATACCGGAGCCGGGAGTCATGGCGGCGGGGCTGTCCCCCAAAGAGCCGGACAGCTTCACTTCCTGCACCGTCTCTCCAAGAGTGTCCTTCACAAAGGTGAGCAGACCCTGCAGCTGGGTCTTCTTTTCCTCCAGCGCCTGCTTTTCTTCCTCGCTCTGCAGACCCAGATCCTCGGTGGCGGCGTTGCAGAAGGATTTCTCCTGATAGGTCATCAGCGTCTGGGGGACAAACTCGTCTACCTCATCGGTGAGCAGCAGCACATCGTAGCCCTTCTCCTCCAGCAGCTTTACCTGGGGGAGCTTGCCCATCCGCTGGGTGCTCTCACCGGAGATATAGTAGATCTTCTCCTGTCCCTCAGCCATAGCCTGCACATATTCTGCCAGAGTGATCAGCTTGCCCTGCTTATGGCTGTAGAACAGCAGCAGATCCTGGGTTGCCTCCTTGTGGACGCCGTAATCCGCCACCGCGCCATACTTCAGCTGGCGACCAAAGGCGGCATAGAAGGTTTCATACCCTTCCCGGTCATTTTCCAGCATGGATTTCAGCTCGGACTTGATCTTCTTTTCGATGTTCTTGGCAATGATGTTCAGCTGCCGGCTATGCTGCAGCATTTCCCGGCTGCTGTTCAAGGAAAGATCCTGGCTGTCCACCACACCCCGGATGAACCGGAAGTGCTCCGGCACCAGATCCTCGCAGTGCTCCATGATCATCACACCGGCGGAGTACAGCTGCAGACCCCGTTTGTAGTCCTTGGAATAGAAATCAAAGGGTGCTTTGGCAGGCACATACAGCAGCGCCTTGTAGGAAACCGTACCCTCGGCGCTGGCGTGGATGGTTCGCAGAGGCTTGGTGTAGTCGAAGAACTTCTCCCGATAGAAGCTCTCGTATTCCTCCTCGGTCACATCCTTCTTGGCTCTCTGCCACAGAGGGATCATGGAGTTGAGGGTCTCCTCCTCCATATAGCTCTCATACTCTGGCTTATCCTCCGGGGAGTCCTCCTTCCGCCGGGACTTGCTTACCTCCATACGAATGGGGTAACGGATATAATCGGAATACTTCTTCACCAGCATCCGGATCTCGTACTCCTCCAGGAAACGGGAGAAATTATCATCCTCCGTATCCTTTTTAAGTTCCATGATCACATCCGTGCCGGGGTAATCCCGTTCAGCTTCTTCAATGATATACCCGTCTGCGCCATTGGAAGTCCACTTCCAAGCGGTCTCCTGCCCGTATTTCCTGGAAACGACGGTCACCTTTTGCGCCACCATAAAAGCCGCATAGAAGCCCACGCCAAACTGGCCGATGATATCGATATCATCAGACTTCTCCATGGCCTGCTTGAAGCCCAGAGAGCCGGACTTGCAGATGGTTCCAAGGTTCTCCTCCATCTCCTCCCGGGTCATACCAATGCCGTTGTCGGACACAGTGAGGATACCCGCATCCTTGGCTCTTGTAATCGTGATGGCAAACTGATCTCGGTGAATGCCCACCTTATCATCGGTCAGGGCGGTGTAAGCCAGCTTGTCGATGGCGTCGCTGGCGTTGGACAGGATCTCCCGCAGGAAGATCTCCTGATGGGTGTAGATAGAATTGATCATCAAATCCAGCAGGCGCTGAGATTCCGCTTTGAACTGCATCTTTTCCATAATTCAAATTCCTTTCCGCTGTGCTTTTAGCACTCTTTTTATGTGAGTGCTAAAATTATATCATACCTGCCGAAAAATGCAACCCCTTGCGAAAAAGTTTTTGGAATATTCACATTTGGAAGTTTTCCCCTTGATTATTCCCGTATTCTCGCTATAATTATAATGAAATATTATGTGCTTAAGTTTAAGGAGTATGTTATGATCACTGTTAGTAATTTAGGAATGCAGTTCGGCGGCCAGTGGCTGTTCCAGCATGTGGATCTGCAGTTTCTGCCCGGCAACTGTTATGGCATCATCGGCGCCAACGGCGCAGGCAAGTCCACCTTCCTGCGGATCCTCACCGGCGAACTGGAATCCACCAACGGTTTTGTTTCCGTAGAACCGGGCAAGCGTGTTTCCGTTTTGAAGCAGAACCAGAACGCATACGACGAATATTCCGTCATGGACACCGTCATCATGGGCAACCAGCACCTGTATGATGTGATGAAGGAGAAGGATGCCATTTACGAAAAGCCGGATTTCACCGACGAGGACGGCATCCGGGCCTCAGAGCTGGAAGCAGAATTTGCGGAAATGGGCGGCTGGGAAGCCGAATCCGATGCCTCCCGCCTGCTGCAGGGTCTGGGCATCCCCACGGATATGCACTATGACATTATGGGCGACACCGACCCCCGGCTGAAGGTGAAGGTGCTGCTGGCCCAGGCCCTGTTCGGCAATCCCGACATCATCATGCTGGACGAGCCTACCAACAACCTGGATATTGAAGCCATCAACTGGCTGGAAGACTTCCTGCTGGACTTCCCCGGCATGGTCATCGCCGTTTCCCACGACCGCCACTTCCTGAACACCGTCTGCACCCACACGGTGGATATCGACTACGGCAAGATCAAGATGTATGTGGGTAACTACGATTTCTGGTATGAGTCTTCTCAGCTGGTGCAGGCTATGATCCGCAACAAGAATAAGAAGAATCAAGAGAAGATCGAAGAACTGCAGCTGTTCATTCAGCGGTTCTCCGCCAACAAGTCCAAGGCCAAGCAGGCCACCGCCCGGAGAAAGCTGCTGGACAAGCTGACCGTGGAGGAGATGCCTTGCTCTACCCGCCGGTATCCCTTCGTGGGCTTTATGCCGGAGCGGGAGCTGGGTAAGGACATCCTCACCGTCAACGATGTATCCGTCACAGTGGACGGGGTCAAGCTGCTGGATAAGGTCTACTTCTCCGTAGGTAAGAATGATAAAATCGCCTTTGTGGGCGAAAACGAGCTGGCACAGACCGCCCTGTTCCAGATCCTTATGGGAGAACTGGAGCCGGATGAGGGGTCGATTAAATGGGGCATCTCCACCTCCCGCAGCTACCTGCCCAAGGATAACTCTGCGTATTTTGAAGGCAATACTATGGAACTGGTGGACTGGCTGCGTCAGTACTCTACTAAAAAGGACGATGTGTACCTGCGCGGCTTTTTGGGCCGTATGCTCTTT
>JAZNRW010000022.1:0-4547 GCA_045590835.1 Faecousia sp. | reverse complement strand
TGTATCTTAGCGAGTTCTGTTATCGCTTCAACCGCAGAAAAATGGGTTGTGACATCTTTGACAGGCTTTTAGTCGCTATCGCCGGCTGATACCATATTTTGTGTCGTGCTTATTAAAAGGGATAACCACAACAATCATTTACGGCAAAAACTGTCCCCTTGTTGGCAGAACAAGGGGACTGTAAAAATCAAGTGAAGGGATTTGTTTTGTCCTGGATCAAAAGCAGATCAGAAATAATGGAGTTGCTCAGCAGGAAGCCCTCCGGGGTCAGATGCCACCGACCGTCAAAGGTCTGATCTGCCAAGCCTTTTTTCTTGCAGTCCCAGAGTACCTTTTCCAAAGGTCCGAAGGGCAGCAAATATTTTTTCTCGTATTTTGCAGGATCAATGCCGGAAACGGTGCGCAGCCGCATCATGAGATATTCGCCTGCTCGCTCCCGGGGGGAAATCTCCTGCAGCTCCCGAAGAACAGCACCGCCGCTGCGGATGCCGTCAATGTAGGCGTTTAAATCCCGGACAAAGGCAAACCGGTTGCCGCCAAAATCCGAACTGGCATCCGGCCCGAAGCCTAAGTATTCTCCGCCGGTCCAATATTTCAAATTGTGACGGGAGACAAGACCTTTACGGCAAAAATTGGAGATCTCATACTGCCGGTAGCCGTGCTCTTTGAGAATCTGCACGGCTCGCAGATACATATCCGCCTGGGTGTCGTCGTCGGCCATATTGTAAAAATCCCGGCATTCGTACAGAGGTGTGCCCTCTTCTACCTTCAGACCGTAGCAGCTGATGTGATCCGGCTTCAGCTTCAGCACATTGCGAAGTGTTTTCTCCCAATCCTGCAGCCGCTGGCTGGGCAGGCCGTACATCAGATCCACGGAAAGATTGCGGAAGCGGTGCTTACGGATCTTTTGCACCGCGGCCACCGCTTCCTGGTAGGTATGGGGACGGCCCAGTTTTTTGAGAATGTCGTCGCTGTCGCATTGGATGCCCAGGCTGACTCGGTTAAAACCTTCGCTGTGAAGCCGCCGCAAAAGGCGGTCGGTGACAGAATCGGGGTTTGCTTCAAAGGTAATTTCCGCTGTGGGACTCACATCAAAGCTTTTTCGAATGGCGGTCAGAATCGCCGCCATTCCCTCGCCGCCTAAAAAGCTGGGAGTGCCGCCGCCAAAGTAGATGGTATCTACAATGTGGTTGGGGGCTTGGGGGCCCGCCTCCTTGATATGGGTGCAGACTGCGTCCACATATCCGTCAAAATCCAGTTCTTTTTTGCTGGAAATAGAGTAAAAGTCACAGTATTGACATTTGCTTTTGCAAAAGGGAACATGGACATAGATTCCAAGAGGAATCTTGTTTTTCCGTTGTAATAAAGCCATAGGGCCTCCTGAATCAATCTTCGTCTAATTTCAGCACTGCCATAAAGGCCTCGGAGGGGACGGCCACCGTACCGGAGGTACGCATCCGCTTTTTGCCCTCTTTCTGCTTCTCCAAGAGCTTTTTCTTACGGGTAATATCGCCGCCGTAGCACTTAGCCAGCACATCCTTGCGCAGAGCCTTGATGGTCTCCCGGGCGATGATCTTGCCGCCG
The DNA here is from genome assembly GCA_045590835.1 of Faecousia sp. Taxonomy (GTDB): domain Bacteria; phylum Bacillota; class Clostridia; order Oscillospirales; family Oscillospiraceae; genus Faecousia. Next base: position 2,963 of record JAZNRW010000022.1, on the reverse strand, counting down.
ATGGCAGCCTGCACGGGAATCTCAAACTGAGCGCGGGGGATGTTCTCCTTTAATTTCTCGCAGATCTTTCGTGCCCGGGGGTAAGCGTTATCAGCAAAGAGAATGAAGCTCAGCGCATCCACAATATCGCCGTTGAGAAGAATATCCAGCTTTACCAGCCGGCTGGGACGGTAGCCGATCAGCTCATAGTCCAGGGAGCCATAGCCCCGGGTGCGGGATTTGAGGGCATCGAAGAAATCGTAAATAATCTCATTGAGGGGCATTTCATAGTGCAGCTCCACCCGCTTTGCGTCCAGATAGACCATATCCCGGAATTCACCCCGGCGGGAGGTGGCAAGATCCATAATATTGCCCACATATTCCTGGGGCGCCAGCAGATTGACCTTGACAAAAGGCTCCTCTGCCAGCTGGACCTCCATAGGATCAGGGTAGTCCAGAGGGTTATCCACCATCATTACTTCGCCGTTATTTTTTGTGATACGATAAACAACGTTGGGGGCGGTGGTGATCAGGTCTAAGTTGTACTCCCGTTCCAGACGCTCCTGGATGATCTCCATATGCAGAAGACCTAAAAAGCCGCAGCGGAAGCCGAAGCCCAGGGCAATGGAGCTTTCCAGCTCGTAGCTCATAGAGGCGTCGTTCAGTTTCAGCTTTTCCAAGGCTTCCCGCAGGTCTTGGTATTTTGCGCCGTCCGCCGGATACACGCCGGAATAGACCATAGGCTGCACCTGCCGATAGCCAGGCAGCGCTTCAGCAGCAGGATTTTCTACAGTGGTAACGGTGTCGCCCACGCGGGTGTCGGCAACATTTTTAATGGATGCGGTGATGTAGCCAACCTCGCCGGCACCCAGAGCGTCGGTGGGGGTCAGGCCCAAGGGGTTCATGGTTCCCACTTCCACCACCTTGTAGGTGGCGCCGGTGGCCATCATACGGATATCCATACCCAGCTTGACGATACCTTCTTTGACGCGGACATAGACAATAACGCCCCGGTAGGAATCGTACTGGCTGTCAAAAATCAGCGCCTGCAGGGGAGCTTCCCGGTCACCCTTGGGGGCGGGGATGCCCTGCACAACCATCTCCAGCACGGAGTGGATATTGATGCCGTTTTTGGCAGAGATCTCGGGGGCATCCTCTGCGGGGATGCAGATAATATCTTCAATTTCTGCCTTGACCTCCTGGGGCCGGGCAGCGGGCAGGTCGATCTTATTGATAACGGGCAAAACCTCCAAACCGGCATCGGTGGCGAGGAAGGTGTTGGCCAAAGTCTGCGCTTCAACGCCTTGGCTGGCATCCACAACCAGTACTGCGCCTTCACAGGCGGCAAGGGAGCGGCTGACCTCATAGTTGAAATCCACGTGGCCGGGGGTGTCGATCAGGTTCAGGGCATAGGTTTCTCCGTCGTCGGCGTGGTAAGTAAGCTGGACGGCACGGGCCTTAATGGTAATGCCCCGCTCCCGTTCCAGGTCCATAGAGTCTAAGATCTGCTCCTCCATTTCCCGGCGATCAATGGCGTTGCATTCCTCTAAAAGCCGGTCGGCCAAAGTGGATTTGCCGTGGTCAATGTGGGCGATGATCGAAAAATTACGAATTTTGGAAAGTTCTGTCATAGTATTCACTCCGCGTTGTCATATACATACACAGTAATTATACCGAATTTTTGCCACATTGTAAACTGTATCTTTTCGCAAAATTCCGGGAATAATGGCAGTAGGCAGCACAAAATCTGCGGAAAAGAAAAAAACTTTTGGAAAAAACCTTGTCAAAAGGGTTTTTTCGGGGTATAGTCTATCAGAAATTAGATAGGGGGAGAGAAAATATGAGCGCAACGAAGAAAGCCGCCAAGGGCGGCGAGGACCTCCAGGCTGCCTTGCAGGAGCTGATCGCCCAGGGACGGAAGGATGGCATGGTCCCCATGGCGGATCTGAATGCCCTGCTGGAAAAGATGGATCTGACATCGGAAAAAATCGAGGAAATCTATGACCGCTTTGAGGCGATGAATATTCAGCTTGTGACTGCAGATCTGGATCTGGATCTAGGTGACGATGGAGATTTGGTTCTGGACGGCGAGATCGGTGATGATATTGACCTGTCTGCCATTGATGAGGAAGATCTGGTAGATCCGGTGGATCTGGCAGCAGAATTTAACCTGGATGACCCGGTGCGGATGTACCTGAAGGAAATCGGTCAGATCCGGCTGCTCACCGCGGAAGAAGAAGTGGAGCTGGCGAAGCGGGTATCCGAAGGCGACCAGGCTGCCAAGGACAAGCTGACTGAGGCGAACCTCCGGCTGGTGGTTTCCATCGCCAAGAAGTATTCCGGCAGAGGCCTGCATATTCTGGATCTGATCCAGGAAGGCAATACCGGCTTGATCCGCGCGGTGGATAAATTTGACTGGACAAAGGGAAACAAATTCTCTACATATGCAACCTGGTGGATTCGGCAGGCTATCACCCGTGCCATCGCCGACCAGGCACGGACCATCCGTGTTCCGGTGCATATGGTGGAGGTCATAAATAAGGCTACCCGGTGCAACCGGAAGCTGGTGCAGGAGCTGGGCAGAGAGCCTACTGTTGAGGAGATCGCGGCAGAGCTGAATCTGCCTGTGGAGAAGATCATCGAGGCAAACCGCACCGCTGCCGATACTTTGAGTCTGGACACGCCCGTAGGCGATGAAGAAGATACCTCCATCGGCTCCTTTGTGGAAGACGACCGCACCCCCGGTCCTGCTGACGCCACCTCCAACGCATTGCTGGCAGAAGCCTTAAAGGAGATTCTGGACACCTTGTCCGATCGGGAAGCCGAGGTCCTGCGTATGCGCTTCGGTATGTACGACGGCAGGACTCACACCTTGGAAGAAGTGGGTCAGAGCTTTGGCGTTACCCGTGAGCGTATCCGCCAAATTGAAAACAAGGCCATCCGCAAGCTGCGCCACCCCAGCCGTGCCAAGAAGATCAAGGATT
>JAZNRW010000021.1:0-14670 GCA_045590835.1 Faecousia sp. | reverse complement strand
TGAGCAACAAACAATCTTTGCAGATGCCGCCGAACCGAAAAGCATTGCAGACTTGCGGGGAGCGGGACTAAAGATTTACCCTTGCAAGAAATACCCCGGCAGCGTGATATATGGTATCAGATGGCTACAAAATCGAAAGATCGTTATTGACCCCAAACGAACCCCGCACGCATGGAAAGAATTTACCGAATACGAATACTTGACCACAAAAGACGGCGAATTTCTTGCAGATGTGCCGGACGAAAACAATCACATTTTAGATGCGTGCCGGTACGCACTTGACCGATTGATCAATAACAGGGGCGTATCTGCCTAAGAAAGTGAGGTGTAAACAATGGCATATATGCGTATTCATTGCGGGGATTGTGGCATGGTCAAGGAAGTACACAAATATGTACCCGATGACACAGAGGTGAGATATTGTCCGCTCTGTGGTAGTGAGATTGACCGGGATATATGGGAAACAATGATAATTCCGGCGGTAGAACTGCTGAACAAAGCAAACAGGGCGATTATTGCAAAGCACACAGAGGAAAACACAACCCCTATTTACATTGATGTAATTGCAGATCATTTCACACGGGATGATATGCAGGACAATTAAAAAATAATTTGAAATGAGGTAACAAAAATGAGCAAATTCAATACTTATATTCGACAGATCAACGATATTGCAGCGGAAGCGTTTAAGGAATACACCGCCGCAAAGGATGCCTACAAGAGCGCAGAAAGCAAGAAAAACGCATACCCCCGCCGTAACGGTTTGGGCGCAGACTATACCGCAAAATCTGCACGGTATGAAGCCGATTATGCAGAAGCAGCCGCCGCCTTTGAGAAATTCCGCAGAGATGGCTTTTACAATCACAGAAAGCGCATGGACGAGGTGCGTAATGCTTTTATTGCAGAGATCGGCAGCGCCTTTGCTGCTGACCCGGCACAGCTTGACATGGCAACCCTTGAACTGATGAAAAGCGGCATTCTGAATGCAAGCGAATATTCCCGGCTTATGGATAAGGCTATCAATGACGGTAATCACACAATGGCAAGAATGATCGCACAGCACGCCAAAGCTGCCGCAGATAGCACCGATGACAGAGAGGATGCCGCTGCTTTCAGAGCCGTTGCATATAGGGGTAACGGCATGAACGGGAATAATTATATTGAAGCATTCGACTTTGTGACAAGTCTTTATGACAGATGCAGCCGCAATCCTGCACTTTATAGCAAGTGGGACGAGCTTGCGGGTGAAGTGATTGAAAAGTTTTGATCATGGCTGTATCAGAAAAGAAGCTCAAGCGGGATGCTGAGAAAGAGCGGGAGAATGCAGCAATCTGTCTTTTCTGTGTCAAGGAAGAATGCAGCGGAGCGGATGCTTGCTTTCGTGAGCAAAAGAAAAAGCGGCAGCGTCAGTATCAGACAGACCGCCGAAAAGCGGAATTGTCTTTAGATGCTTTTTATAACGCTCAACAGGCAAAGGAAAACCGTAGGCGCAGAATGGAAGCACAGGCAGCTTTTCAGAAAAGGAAAGAAGCCGAATAAAATCACTTGTCCCCCAGTAGGGTAGACATAGAGTTTCTCCTTTCGTAAAGGGAAGCCGTCCGGCAATCGCTGGGCGGTTTTCTCTTGCCCAAATTAACGAAAAAAGGCGGCTTTCCGTGATTGGAAAACCGTCTTTTTCTGTGATGGTATTATAGCCAAACCGTTACAGCAAAGCCACCTTTGAAGAAATAAGGTTTGTTTAATACCCTTGTGGTGGAGATGAGGGGAATCGAACCCCTGTCCGAAGGCAACTTGGAAGGACTTTCTCCGGGCGCAGTTTGTTATTTACATTCCCTCATCCCGGCGGGAACAAACACCCTACGGGAATCAGTAGCTTCATCATGCATGGTATGGGCAAAGCTTACCATACGCACGTGCTCCACTCAGATGACACCCAAGCCCGGCTCGTGGACCTTCCGGGGAGGATGCGCGCCTAATTAGGCAGCGATAGCAACAGTCTTGTTGTCAGTTAAATTTAAAAAGTACCCGTTTTATCGTGGTCAGGCGCCACGGCCCGCTTATCCAGCCTCACTACCCCCGTCGAAACCAGTACATCCCCATATCGACAGGTGAGGGATTAGGGGTGCCGAGGCACCCCTGTATTCATGTTAGAAACGGCCGTAGGGATCCGGCAGCTTGTTGGGTTCGGGATAGGTCTCGCCCTTAGTGTCCACAGTGATGGAAGCGATCTTCTGTTCAGCCACAGGACGATCCTGCATACCGGTCTTGGTAGCTGCGATGGCATCCACCACATCCATACCGGAGGTCACCTTGCCGAATGCGGCATACTGACCGTCCAGATGCTTGGCATCTTGGTGCATGATGAAGAATTGGGAGCCGGCGGAGTTGGGAGAGGAGGAACGGGCCATGGACAGGACGCCGCGCTTATGCTTCAGCTCGTTCTTGAAGCCATTGAAGAAAAACTCGCCCTTAATGCAGTAGCCGGGGCCACCCATACCGGTGCCGTCGGGACAACCGCCCTGGATCATAAAGCCGGGGATGACCCGGTGGAAGATCAGGCCGTCGTAGTAGTTATGATTGGCAAGGTCGATGAAGTTATACACGCTCTGGGGTGCTTTTTCGGGGTACAGTTCGCCCTCAATGACACCGCCGTTTTCCATAGTGATTTTAAAAGTAGGGTTCATATTAATATCTCTCCTTCATTGCCCGGTCGATCTGGCGCTTGGCATCCCGCTCGGCCGCTGCTTGTCTTTTATCGTATAGTTTCTTACCTTTGCACAGACCCACTTTCACCTTTACCCGGCTACCCTTCAGGTAGACCGAAAGGGGGATCAGCGCATAGCCGTCCTGCTTGACCTTGCCAAACAGACGCATGATCTCCCGCTTGTGCATCAGCAGCCGCCGTGGGCGCTTTGCATCGGGATTAAACCGGTTGCCGTGATCGTAGGGGGAGATGTGCATCTGGTTGAGGATCAGTTCGCCGTCTTTAATACCGCACCAGGCATCCTTCAAATTCAGAGTACCCTTGCGGATAGATTTGACTTCTGTACCGCACAGCTCAATGCCGGCTTCCATCTCTTCTTCCACAAAATACTCGTGGTAGGCTTCCCGGTTTCGGGCCATTACTTTGATACTTTCTTTTTCCAGAATACGCACCTCCTTTTCCTTAGGTATTATACCATAAGTGTCAAGTTAATCAAACAGGAATGCCTGCAGATCTTCCGGAGTAGAAAATGTATAATTGCATAATGATTGCATTTCCTGAGTCAGCTCCGGAAATTCGGTCTTTCCCCAGGCTGCGAAGGCAATTTCCACCCCTACCGGCTGCACCATTTGCCACGCCAGCTTCATATCATCCACCACAAGAAGCTCCTGAGGTTTTAGCTGATAACGTTCCATAATATGCTCCAGGGGATAGGGGTTCGGCTTTCTCTGGTGTTCCGGTAGATCCCAGCCATAAATGGCATCCGGCTGTACGCCGAAATGTACATCATAATCACGGGTGATATTTTGGATACTGGAGTGGGAGACCACACACAAAAGACCGCCCTCCTGCTTTTGCCGGCGGATCACATCGCCGATCCCGGGGAAGGGGGCAGGGATATGGGTAGTGACATATTCCATCCAGCCGATGTATTCATCGTCAAGCTCCTTCTGGGTGAACTGAAACCGCTGCCGGCACATATCTGCAAAGCCCAGGTTGTGGCAATCATGGACATAATCCTTGAATGAAATGGATGCGCCCGGGCGGAATTGACTGAGAATACGGCAGAAGAAGGGGTATCCAATGGTTTTTTCACTTTGCACCACAGTGTCGTCGTGATCCAAAACCAGACAGGGATATCTTAACATAGCTTTTGCGCACCTTTCGTCGTTTGCTGTCATTATACCAAACCGGCAGGGAAGTGGCAACCGGAAAATTCCTCTTGCTATTATAGAACAAATGTACTATAATAAACAAAGAAAGAGGTGAGTAGGGTGAATTGGGTAAATTGTCCTGTAGATGTGATATCCGTATGCAGCGCCGGGGGGCAGATCCAACCCCTGCGCCTGCGGGTGGAAGACGAAAACCACCAGCTGCTGCGGATCGACATTACCGAGGTAGTCAGCAGCAAAACAATTCAGTATGTGGGGATCGAAGCGCAAGTCTTTGTGTGCAAGGCGGTGGTGGATGATCAGCAGTGGCTGCTGGAACTGAAATATACCATCCGTAGCCACAGCTGGTGTATTATGAGAAGGGTGTATTGAAATGGGACAGCGGGTGATATTTCATGTGGATGCCAACAGCGCGTTTCTGTCCTGGACCGCGGCCTATAGGGTAAAGGTGCTGGGGGAATCTGTAGATCTGCGGCAGATCCCCGCAGTGGTGGCGGGGGATAAGGAATCCCGGCATAGCATTATCCTTGCCAAAAGCACCCCTGCCAAAAAATATGGGATCCAAACAGGAGAGCCGTTATTTCAGGCGCTGGAGAAATGTCCGGATTTAACTGTTGTAGAGCCGGACTACGAACTGTATGTGGAAGCCTCCCGGCATTTTGTGCAGATGCTCCGCCAGTTTAGCCCCATGGTGGAGCAGTACTCTATCGACGAGGCATGGGTGGATATGACCGGTACCCGGCGGCTGTTCGGTGATCCCCGGCTGGCAGCGGAGGCCATGCGCAAGCGGATCTGGGAGGAACTGGGGTTTACGGTGAATATCGGAATCTCCACCAACAAGCTGTTGGCAAAGATGGCAGGGGATTTTGAAAAACCCAATAAGGTCCACACTCTGTATCCGGAGGAAATGGAGCATAAATTCTGGCCTTTGCCGGTGCGGGACTTGTTTCTGGTAGGCGCCGCTACAGAGCGGAAACTGAAGGGTCTGGGGATTTATACCATTGGGGAACTGGCAAATGCCAATCCGGGTATTCTCCGGAAGCGGCTGGGAAAGCATGGGGAGACGATCTGGCACTTTGCTAACGGCCGTAATGCGGATATGGTGACACCGGAGCCTGCGGAGAACAAAGGATATGGGAATGCCACCACAACCTCCCGGGATGTAACAGATCGGCAGACTGGATATCGGGTGCTGCTGAGCCTGTGCGAGACCGTGGCAATGCGGATGCGCAAGGACGGAAAAAGCGGCAGTTGCATTGCGGTGCATTTGCGCACCAACAGCTTTCATCATTTCTCCCATCAGCTGCAATTGCCCGGGGCCACAAATCTTACTTCGGAGCTGTTTGCTGCCGTCTGCCGGGCGTTTGATGAGGCCTGGGACGGACAGACACCTTTGCGGCAGCTGGGGGTGCAGGTAACAAAGCTGGCAAAAGAACCGTATCAGCAGTACGATCTATTCTCCGGGGTAAGTCCTAGACAGTATGAACGCAAACTCCGGCTGGATGAAACGGTGGATGCTCTGCGGGATAAATTCGGCGAGGATATTATCCGCCGGGCAAAATTTGCCGATGGGGAAGGCAGCCATATGGCAGGGGGCTTGAGCAAAGCTCGCCGTACCGGAGTCACCAAGCCTGTGCCCAAGGAATTTTAGGTAGAAAAGTGGGTCAGATTATGCTATCATAACAGGCAGTAAATACTATGGAGGAAAGCTATGTCGATTGTAACCTTCTACCGGGGGCACCCCAATCCGCCGAAAACCACACAGAAAACACGGCTGGGCGCCAATGCGATCATTACCTGTAATGGGAAACTCCTACTGGAAAAGCGCCGGGACTGTGATATCTGGGGTCTGGTCGGCGGCGGTGTGAAAAAGCACGAAAGCGAGCTGCAGGCCATTACCCGGGAAATATATGAGGAACTGGGTCTAAGAATCGCTCCGGCAAAATTTCAAAAGCTGGGAGTCTATGGAGAACCGGGGCGCATTGCTGCTTATCAGGACGGCAGCATTTGGCGGATGGTGATCGTGGTGTTTGGTTTGGAACTGCAGGAAGAACCCTCTATGGCCATCAGCAGCGAATCCAATGATCTGCGTTTTTTCTCCAAAGAGGAACTAAAGAATATCGAAATCGTGGTGACCCACAGCGATATTGTGGAAGACTGGTTCATAAATAAATAAAGATAACCCCACACCTGCCGGTGTGGGGTCAATTTCTATAAATTACTTGGCAAAGGCCATCATTTTCTCAGCGTCCAGCTTGTCGTAACCGGCAATGAAGGATGCCAGCTCTGCAGCGATCTTCTTAGCGCCGCCAACAGAGTTACTCTCAATGTTCAGAGGCAGCAGAGGATCATGCAGCGACAGACGCAGCAGGAACCAGCCATTGCCGTGAGCCTCATCCAGATTTACCCGGACACCCTCAAAGTTGCTGGGAGCAAGACTCCAGCCGTCCTGTTTTTGGGCATAAGCGGTCAGTTCATCGATCACCTGCTGGCCGTAGGGTTTAAACTCATCCAGCAGGATGTTCATACGGAACTCCACGCTCTCTGCAGGCTCTTCCAAAGTGGCAATCAGGGACTCCAGTGTGTAGCCTTCTTTTTTGCCCCGTGCCAGCTCAATAAGCAGCTTGGTAACCAGATATGCGCCATCATCCAGGAAGTAGTTCTCCTTCAGCGCGCCGTGACCGGAGGTCTCAATGGCCAGTTGACTGTCCTGACCCAGACCGTTCAGCCGGATGGACTCGTTGATCACATTCCGGTAACCCCGCTTAAAGCGGTGATGAATACCGCCTTTCTCCTCAATGAACTTGGCAAGTCCGGTGGAGGTGATGGAGTCGGTAACAATGGTAGTGCCGGGGTGCTCCCGGAGCAGGATGGCAGACAGCATAGCAATGATCCGGTTCCGGTTCAGCTCACTGCCATCAGACAGCACAGCACCGGCACGGTCCACATCGGTGTCGAAGATAATACCCAGGTCGGCCTTGGCTAGATTCACAGACTCCGTGATGGCCTCCATAGCCTTGTGGTCCTCGGGGTTGGGGATGTGATTGGGGAAGCTGCCGTCGGGATCTAAGTAGCGGCTGCCCTCGGTGTTGGCGCCCAAGGGCTTCAGCACCTTATCAACATAGAATCCACCTGCGCCGTTACCGGCATCCACAACGATGCGGAAGCCCTCCAAAGGCTTGTCTTCGCCAGTGGCAGCGCGAATTTTGTCGGCAAGGATCTTGGCGTATGTATCCATAAATTCGCCGTTTACAAGAGAACCGGATGCAAGACCGGTTACATCATCACCGCCTGCGTAGGCCAGGATCTGCTTAATATCGCCCTTTTCCAAACCGCCATCGGCTGTGAAGAACTTAAAACCGTTCCGGTTAAAGGGCAGGTGGCTGGCGGTAATCATAACAGAGCCATCGAATGCATAGCCTTCTGTGACAGTAGACATGAACATGGCGGGGGTACTGGCCATACCGAAATCGGTTACTTCCAGACCTTGCTGTACCATGGCATCACAAATCCAGCCGCACAGGGCCTCACCGGACAGGCGGGAGTCACGGCCGACTGCCACACGCAGACCGGCCTTCTTGCCGGTTTTTTGAACCAGCCACAGGGCAAAGCCTCTGCCGATGTCCCGGCATGCAGCCTCTGTCAGATTGATGTGCTGACCCTCAATACCTTCCAGAGCAACACCTCGAATATCACTGCCGTTTTGCAGTTTGCTGTAATCCATGTTGTTTCCTCCTTGTCAACCATTGGTAATATGCTTTAATTGCATTATATCATGCCGTTTTCGAATAATCAACATTGACGGCGTAAAATCATAGGGGGATATCAACAAAAAATGCCTGATTCAATATGAAAGATTTGTTGGAATAAATTTCATTATTCTGTAAATATTGACTTGATTTGTGTATATAGTAGGTTTATAATACAAGACATAGGTGTCGAAAATTCATTTTATGGGTAACAAACAGACCTGACCAGAGCCCGTAAATAATTTTGCACCTACAAGAAAGAGGAGGGTGAAATAATGAACAAATATGTAGAAAGCGTTATTGAGTATGTAAGACAGAAGCATAGCAACGAGCCTGAGTTTGTGCAGACCGTTGAGGAGGTCTTTACATCCATCGCACCCATGGTCGACAAGCATCCCGAGTACGAGAAGGCTGACCTGCTCAAGCGCATGGTCGAACCGGAACGGATGTTTACCTTCCGGGTCGTTTGGACGGATGACAATGGCCAGACCCATACCAACATCGGCTACCGCTGTCAGTTCAACGGCGCTATCGGCCCGTACAAGGGCGGCCTGCGGTTCCAGGCGAATGTGAACCCCAGCATTATCAAATTCCTGGGCTTTGAGCAGACCTTTAAGAACAGCCTTACCGGTCTGCCCATGGGTGGCGGCAAGGGCGGTTCTGACTTTGATCCCGCCGGTAAGTCCGACGCTGAGATCATGCGCTTCTGCCAGAGCTTTATGACCGCGCTGTACCGCTATATCGGACCGGACGTGGACGTTCCTGCCGGTGATATGGGCGTGGGCGGCCGCGAGATCGGCTACCTGTTTGGCCAGTACCGCCGCCTGAAGGGCGTTTGGGAAAACGGCGTGCTCACTGGCAAGGGCTTCAGCTATGGCGGCTCTTTGATCCGTCCCGAGGCTACCGGCTACGGCGCTGTTTACTATCTGCAGGAGGTTCTCAAGCACGAGAATGACTCCATTGAAGGCAAGCGTATTGCAATTTCCGGCTACGGTAACGTGGGCTGGGGTATTATGAAGAAAGCCGCAGAACTGGGCGCTAAGGTTACTTACTTTGCAGGTCCCGATGGCTACATCCACGATCCCGACGGTGTGACCGGCGAAAAGCTGGATTACATTCTGGAAATGCGTGCAAAGGATCCTATGCACTGCAAGCCCTATGCGGATAAATACGGTGTGGAGTTTGTTCCCGGCGCAAAGTGCTGGGGCGTGAAGGATGTGGATATCTACATGCCTGCTGCTACCCAGAACGATGTGCGCATGGATTCTGCCGAGAAGATCGCAGCTTCCGGGGTAAAGTACTACATTGAAGTTGCCAATATGCCTACCACCAATGATGCGCTGGACTTCCTGCGTAGCCAGAAGCATATGATCGTGGCACCTTCCAAGGCTGTCAACGCCGGCGGCGTTGCTGTTTCCGGTCTGGAGATGAGCCAGAACTCCGAGCGTCTTGTGTGGACCGCTGAGGAAGTGGATGAGAAGCTCAAGGGCATTATGAAGGTGATCCACGCCATGTCTGTGGAAGCCGCCGAGGAATATGGCCTGGGTTATGATCTTGTGGCCGGCGCAAACTTGGCAGGCTTTAAGAAGGTCGCAACCGCTATGATGGAGCAGGGCGCATTCTAATTAATACATAATGAAACACCCCGTTTGTTGTACAACAAACGGGGCGTGTTTTTATGCGGCTTAGCCATAGCTTTTTTTAAGATACTCCATAGCGATTCGGTATCCGTCGATGCCCAGACCCTTAATTGTTTTTTCGCAGTAAAGGCCTGGATAGGAAACCTGCCGGAAGGATTCCCTCGTATCCACGTTGGAGATATGCACTTCCACAGCCGGAATTTGTACAGCCTTCAATGCATCTAAAATGGCAACAGATGTATGGGTGTAGGCGGCGGGGTTAATGACAATTCCGTCGAATTTTCCGTAGGCAGCCTGAATCTGATCCACCAGATCACCTTCGTGGTTGGACTGATAATGTTCTGCTTCAACACTTAGATCCAAGGCCGTCTGTTTAATCAAGGACAACAGATCTGCATAGGTGTCTTTTCCGTAGACGCCCGGTTCCCGAATACCCAGCATATTGATGTTCGGTCCATTTAAAACCAAAATTTTCATAAAAGCCCCTCCAAACTCAAAATTGCATCCAGTGTGTCTTGGGGTGTCTGATTGTTTTGGGCAGTAAAGTCTGCGAACCTGCGGTATAGTGGTTCTCTAACTTCATACATTTCGGCCAGTTTTCCGGACTGCGACAAAGGCCTGCCATCGATTGGTAGCTGCTCCAATTGCCGCTGCAGCCAGATGATCCTGCCGTTCTGGTGCAGAAGGGGATAATTCTCCTGCCGTGTAACACAGCCGCCGCCGGTGGCAATCACAAGGCTGGATCTGCTGCCCAGCCGGGCCAGGACGGCAGTTTCCCGCTGCCGAAAGCCTTCTTCGCCTTCTTTTGCAAAAATTTCGGGAATCGGCATGCCTGCCATATTCACGATCTGTGCGTCCGCATCAAAAAATGTTTTTCCGGTTGCCTCCGCCAGCAGTTTTCCCACAGTGGATTTTCCACAGCCGGGCATACCAATGAGAATCAGATTTTCCATCTGACGCTGCAGAATATGGTGGATTTCTTCGATTTTACTGTCGGGGATTTGTGTTCCCGTGAACCATTCAGCGCTTTCCTTAGCCTGGGCTACCAACATCCACAGTCCGTTTTCAGTAACCAACCCTCTGCGCTCCGCATTCAGCAGCAACTGGGTTCTGGCGGGGTTATACACCACATCCAAAACACCCTCAAGCTTGGAGAACACAGAGAGATCTACCGGCGAGACACCGGTATTTGGATACATACCCAACGGGGTGGTATTAACGATCACGGCCGCATCAGCATGTAGATGTAGATTGCCGTAGTGATTCTCACCGGAACGAGAGATCACAATCACATCCGCACCCTGCTCCTTTAGAACAGCAGTAACAGTAGCGGACGCGCCACCACTGCCCAGAACCAAAACCTTTTTGCCTGCTACCTGCAGCCCGGATCGGGTCAGCATGGAGAAAAATCCAAAATAGTCGGTGTTATGTCCGATTAGGGTGCCGTCCGCCTTACGGACAACGGTGTTGACCGCGCCAATCATTCTGGCTCTGTCAGATAGGTGATCCAGATAGGGGATAACATCTTTTTTATAGGGGATAGTCACATTTAAGCCTGTGAATTCTCCGCTTTTTAAGAACGACGCCAGTTCCTCCGGTTCTTTCTCAAAGAGTCGGTATGTATATTCCCCGAGATTTCCGTGGATCTGAGGGGAGTAACTGTGGCCGAGCTTTCTGCCCAGCAGACCGCAAATCATTTATACCACCTCGGTGTAGCTTCCCAAATACTTAAATTCCTCGCAAAGGTCATCCAGCTCACACATGAGTTGGACAAACTCCTCGGAGTAAATAGAGGTTTCCAGATCAAAGTAGAACATAAACTCAAAATCCCGTTCCGGAATGGGCCGGGACTCCAGCTTGATTACATTGATCCCCAGCACATACAGCCGGGCCAGAACCTTATACAATGCGCCGGGCTTGTGAGAGAGGACCATCATGATGCTGGTTTTATCGGAGCCGGGATAGATCTCCAGATTCTTGCTGATACAGATGAAACGGGTGCGGTTGTTGCCCTTGTCCTGAATAGAATCAGCAAGGCTCTTGAGCCCGTACAGATCTTCACAGGCTTGACTGGAGATGGCTGCCACATCCAGTCTGCCGGATGCAGCTACCATATTGGCTGCCACAGCGGTATTCTCCACAGGAATCACCTTGACGTCGGGCAGCTGCTTTAGAAACTCACTGCACTGGCTGATTGCCTGCTCGTGGGAGTAGATTTCTGTGAGATTCTCCAATTTTGCGCCAGGATTAGCAATCAGGTTATGATCCACCTTCATACGGAACGTCCGGACGATGGAAAAATTATGGTGGATCATCAGATCATAGACTTTCTTCACAGATCCTGCGGTGGAGTTTTCGATAGGCAGGATACCGTACTGGCATAGACCCTGCTCAATGGCGTTAAACACACCGTCGAAGTTCTTGAAATACATGATGAAGGGGTTCTTAAATATCTTCTCACAGGCAATCTGGGAGTATGCGCCCTCCACGCCCTGGCAGGCTACCATGGGAGCCTGGGGGAAGAGTTTTTCGGTGTGTTCGATTGAATCGGTAATCTTTTCATACAGGGGTGTCACAGCGGTGTTGCGCTTGCTCTGATAGCTGCGGCTGAGCTCAAAGAGCATGGAATACAGCACCCGGGTGTAATTGGCCATATCGCCCCCGGCCTTCTTTGCCACATCCTGCAGGATCTCACGCTCTCTGGCGGGGACATGGATGGGCATATGATGTTCTTTTTTGTAGTCGGCGATCTGTGCGGAGGTCTCCATCCGCTTTACAAATAGCTCCACCAGCTGATTATCAATGGAATCGATCTGATTCCGCAATTCGTTCAGTTCCATAATGCGCTCCTTTTAGAATAGTCCCGCTGCCAGACAGGCATCCATTACGGCGATAGCGGCAGCTGCCTCCAGTACCGGTACAGCACGGGGTACAATGCAGGGATCGTGGCGGCCATGAATGATCAGCGGCTGCTCCTCCAGCCTGCTGAGGCTGACGCTTTGCTGCTCCATGGCAATGGACGGGGTAGGCTTAATAGCAGCTTGAAACACCAGAGGCATGCCGTTGGTAATGCCGCCCAGAATGCCACCTGCCCGGTTGGTTATGGTTTGGACAGTTCCGTCCTTCATAGTATAGGGGTCGTTGTTTTGACTTCCCCGGAGGAAGCTACCGGTAAATCCGGAGCCGAAATCCAATCCCTTAACAGCGGGAATCCCGTACACGATTTGCGCGATGCGGCTTTCCATACCCCCAAACATGGGATCACCGATCCCGGCGGGAAGGCCCGTAACAATACACTCAATAATGCCGCCCACACTGTCACCGTCAGCCTTTGCTTTGGCGATTTCCTGCTGCATTTTTTCTCCTGCCGTAGGATTAAGGACAGGGAAATCAGTTCCAATTGCGTCCAAATCCGGATGCACCCAATCTAAATAGACAGGATCATCCGCAACGCCGGCGATGACACTGATATGGGCGCCAATGCGAATGCCTTTCTCTGCCAGCCATTGCTTGCACATACCGCCGGCAATGCAAAGTGGAGCGGTAAGACGCCCGGAGAAATGTCCGCCGCCGGCCACATCCTGGTAACCGCCGTATTTCACCTGCGCCGGATAGTCCGCATGGCCAGGTCTGGGGCAATCCTTTAGGTTATTGTAATCGCCGGAACGGGTGTTGGTGTTGGTGATGATTGCGGCAATGGGAGCCCCACAGGTATACCCGTCTAGAATACCGGACAGGATCTCTGGCCGATCAGCTTCCTTACGGCTTGTGGAATACCCGTTTTGACCTGGGGCCCGACGATCCAGAAACTGCTGAAGCTGCTCCAGATCTACCGGAAGACCGGCAGGAATGCCATCCAAGGTCATGCCGATAGCCGGGCCGTGGGATTGGCCGAATAAGGAAAGCTTTAGATATTCACCGTATGTGCTGCTCATAATTACCTCCCAAGCGATTAAATTCCTGCCAAAAGGCGGGATAGGATTTTGCTACGCATTCCGCTCCAAGAACGGTCACCGGCCCATCTGCAACAGTTGCGCCGATGGCCGCAGCCATGGCAATGCGGTGATCGCCGGACGCGTCTATGGTGCAGCTGCGGAAGCGTCCGGAACCGATGGTTAGTGTAGACTCAGTGGATACCGCCGGGAAACCGAAAGATTGCATCATATTGCTGACGGATGCCACCCGGTCGGATTCTTTCATACGAAGACGCTGGATATCTGTAAATACTGCGCCGTTTTTTGCGCCGAAGAGAACGGCCATAATCGGTACAAGATCCGGTATGTCCGCTGCGGATATGACAGGCGTTTTACCTTCCTGCTCTAAAATGGCAGCGATGGCCCGGTCTCCCTGGGTTGAGTTCGGATTCAGGTTGTGGATCGTTAGGTGGCTGCCCAGCTTGTTTGCCACCAGAAAGAACGCAGCATTGCTCCAATCGCCCTCAACAGTAATGTGACCGGGGGAGCGGAAGTGGCGGCTGCCGCGAATATGATTTCCTTTGGAAGAAACGCCAAAGAGGGACAGTACCTGCTTGGTAATGTCAATATAGGGCTTTGACTGTAATTCCCCGGTGACTGTAATATGGCTGGCGCCGGGAAGTAAAGCGGCTGCCAGCAGCAGGCCGGTAATAAACTGGCTGGATATGCTTCCGCTGATAGTATATTCACCGGGCTGCAGCTGACCGCTCGCGGAGATGGTGGTTTCCGTGGGACGGGAAAGACTCGCGCCCATTCGCTCCAGTTCCTCCCATAAGGGCGACAGAGGCCGATAGGGTAGGCGTCCGGACATATGAATCGTTGTCTGCACGCCCAACGCGCAAACAACAGGTAATAAGAATCGCAATGTTGAGCCGCTCTCACAGCAGTCAAGAACCGCACTCTTCGGCAGGTCAGTAACGGGCGTTACCACATATCCGCTGTCATTACGGATGATCTTTGCTCCAAGTGCACGCAGACAGCCGGCGGTAGCCTCGATGTCCTCGTTGGTTTCCGGACAGTCCAGAACAGTTTCCCGGTCAGAAAAGGCAGCGCAAATCAGCAGCCGGTGCGCTTGGGATTTTGACGGGATCGCTCGGAGCGTCCCGGACAACCTGCCGGGATAGATGGTAATATCCATATCAAAGACCTTCTTGAATAAAAGATTCCAGTTCTTCTACCGGCGTGGGAATGATCTCACAATTTCCGATGGCCCGGGGAATGATCAGGTTGACACTGCTGCCGGAACGCTTTTTGTCAGATAGAGCGCTGCCAAACAGTTCCTTGGCAGAATATTCAGTGGAAGTGGGCAGGTGAAACGCCTGCAATACAGCCAAAAGATCTGTAAGCATGTCGGCAGAGCACAGCTTACGGGCCACAGCGGCCTTGGTTACAATGGCCATACCGATGGCAACAGCCTGCCCGTGGGAAATT
>JAZNRW010000020.1:0-3847 GCA_045590835.1 Faecousia sp. | reverse complement strand
CCTTACGGAAACCGGCTACCTGCAGGCGGATGACGGTGATACGGCCTTTTCCCATATTCCCCAATGGTATGATTGGGAACGGGAGCAGGTGCGAGCGGAGATTGAAAGCGGTACATACCGTATGGAGGTGCCAGTGAATATCGGTATGCTCATCGATTACCGGGCGCTTTATATGGTAGGGGAGGGCGTACTGACCCATACGGCAGAGGGCTTCCGGCTGACGGACGGAAATGGGAAGCTTCTGTATGAGCAAGGGCCGCTGACCTGCTGCGGCTTGTATTCGGACTATTACTGGTACGAGATCGGCGATGTGATCTGCATCGGCAACAAGGATGCTTTGTACTACTGCTTCCCCGAGGGGGGCGATGTGGTGGCGAAGACAAGACTTGCCGCCGAGGAACTGTACAAGCTGAAAAAGCGCAGCCGTACTCCCACCCCTGTATAAAGCAAGGGCGTGTTGCAAAAATGCAACACGCTCTTTTTATAGCAAGAATTACCTTGCATCCCTCATCAGCCCAGAGCCTCCGTTTTCAGAGAACCCAGCAGCTCCAGCAGCTGCCGGCAATGCTCCCGTTCCTGCTGGGCCATCCGGGCAAAGATCTGTCCATACTCCGGATCGGCTGCCCGGGTTTCATACTGGGCAAGGGCCCGCATTTCTCTGCCATAACATCGGCGCAGCAGCAGTCCTATGGGCGCTCGATCCAGGGGTTGGGGCGCGGGGATCTCCGGCCGTCCAGCGCCCAGCAGAGTGTACATTCCTTTCAGGCAGGCCATGTGAGACTGCTCCTCCTGCCCCATTTTCCGCAAAATGGCGCTCTCCCGCCCCTGTACCCGCCGGGCCAGGGTCAGATAGGCGGCAGCATCCGCCCATTCCTCCGCGATCATCCCTGCCAGCCCTCTGGTGGGATCCTCCGGAACTGCGCTTTGCACCCGCTGCCAGACTCGGGCAGCCTTTTGCTTGTCGTAGGTTTCCATAACATCCTTCCTCTCTGCATATTGCTCATTACAGTATAGTGAGGCGCGGGCGCAGAATTTCGAAAAATTTGTTCTCAAACTCAGAAAAGTCTCTTCCTTTTCTCGTTCATATGTGCTAGAATGAAGAAAATACGAAAACGGAGGAACGGATATGCCCAGAACCAGCAACAAATCGGAACGGATCCTGGAATTTGTGAATACCTTTGTACAGGAAAACGGATTTGCCCCCTCCGTGCGGGAGATCGGCGCGGCTGTAGGGTTGCGGTCTACCGCCTCTGTCAGCTATCACCTGCAGCAGCTGCAGGCCAAGGGTCTGCTCCAATCCCCCGGCGCCAAGGGCCGCAAGCGGGCCATCGTCACCGCCCAGCGGCCGGGACAGATCCCTGTGGTGGGTACGGTAACTGCCGGCATACCCATTTTGGCTCTGGAAAATCAAGAGGGGACCATCAGCTGGGACGGCGACCCCAAGTGCTTTGCCCTCCGCGTCCGGGGCGACAGCATGATAAACGCGGGAATCTTGGATGGAGATACGGTGGTGGTCCGGCCTCAGGCAAATGCCGATGACGGGCAGATTGTAGTGGCCCGGATCGGGGATGAAGCCACCGTGAAACGCCTGCGCCGCAGAAACGAAGAAGTATGGCTGATGCCAGAAAACGATGCCTACAGCCCCATTGATGGCTCGGAAGCGGAGCTGATCGGCTTGGTGAAGGCGGTGGTGCGGGAATATTGATTACAGAAGCAGGTTCTCGTAAGGATGCTGTGTGTATCCTATGGAATCGAAAGACGCAACTTCCCTGCAACGATGCAGAAAAACAACATCATGAAAGAGGATATGAAAAGAGAAGGGGTATTTCGCATGGAAAAGCTTTTAAATTTTATCGCTGATAACTGGAAAAATGTGATTCGGGATAACAAAGAGGATGAGGGCTCGCTGATTGGCCTGCCTTATCCCTATACGATCTCCGGTACGAACAAAATGTTCCGGGAGATTTATTATTGGGGAACCTATTTCACCAATGTGGGTCTGATTTTGTCTGGGCAGACCCAATTGGCGCAAAACAACATCGACGATATGACCTATTTGATTTCCAAATACGGCTTTATGCCCAACGGAAACCGAACTTTCTTTACAGATCGCTCCCAACCGCCGTTTTTATCCCAAATGGTGGTGGAGCTTTACGCCGTTACCAAGAATTTGGAATGGCTGAAAGAAAAATACGCTTCTTTGAAGCAGGAATATGTGTTTTGGCAAGAACAGCGCATGACCCCTTCGGGACTAAACCGTTTTTATGGACAAATCACGAACCGCGAGGTTTTGAAGGAATTTGGGCAATCTTTGTGCGTTCGGTTTGCTATGGAAGCGCCCGAGGATGATGCTGTTTTGGAAGAATACGGAAAGGCGATGTATACCTTCGCTGAATCCGGATGGGATTGCTCCAGCCGGTACGGACTGGAACCACACCACTTTAATTCCCTGGAATTAAACTGCATGCTCTACAATATGGAGCAAAACCTAAGCTTTATCGCAACGGAAATCGGAAGCGACGAGGCAGCCGAATGGGCAGAAAAAGCAACCGAGAGAAAAGCTTTGATGCAGAAACTCATGTGGGACGAGGAAAAGGGCTTTTTCGCAGAATACAATTTTGTCACCAAACAGAAAAGCGATATGGTGGCGACCTCTACCTTTTACCCCCTGTTTGTGGGTCTTGCGGATGAGAAACAGGCGGCGCAGACGCGCGGGGTGCTGCATAAGATCGAGGAAGCATACGGCCTTGCCTCCACAGAAAAACGGGATGATTCGTACAATCTCCAGTGGGACTACCCCTATGGCTGGCCTTGCCAGCAGTACATTGTCATTGCGGGTCTTTTGCGTTACGGATTTACAGAAGATGCCCTGCGCCTGGCAAAGAAATACACGGATACTGTGGAACGGTGTTTTGAGACCACCGGTACCCTTTGGGAAAAGTATAATGTGTGCACCGGTAGTATAACACATAGCAAAGAGTATAACACACCGCCCATTATGGGTTGGACCGCTGCCACTTACCTTTATTGTATTGATTTGCTGAAAGGTAAAGAAACAGCATAACGATAAAGAATAGGTGTAGCCAAATCCTCCAGAGGATTTGGCTACACTTTTTTCACGGCTTTTTGATTCCCGTACAGCAAAAAAAGAAGACACCCTAAAGGGTGTCTTTTCCAGAAACGCAACCAATCTGTTAAATAAGCTGGCTTTCGTCCACATCCTTACAGGATGCGTCCGAAAGTCAGGGGAATCTCCCACGGACTAAACAACATGCCCCCGGCATGTTGTTTACCCGGACTTCGTCCGGGCCGTCCTTTCGATTCCAGTACGGCAAAAAAGAAACCACCCCAGTGGGTGGTGTCTTTTTTGGTGAACTACGGCACGTGGAATACGAATACTATGCCCTAATCCGCCGTCAATTTCATGCAGGGTGATGGTTCGGTCATCACCGGAGTAGTTAAAAGTAAGGACAACCTTATCATCATAGACGAACACTGAGTTTAAGAAGGTCTTGATCAACCGCTTCTGGCAGTCAATGTCTGTGTAATCCATTTCGGCAAATTGATGCAGAAAGAATACGATATGTTCTTTCTTCAGCCCCAGGTCTTCTTTCAGTTTAGCTGCGGCTAGTGCCAGTCGGAGGTCCTTCTTTTGTTCTTCCAGCTCATTCATACGCTCCTTGGTGCTTTCGTTGAAGATGCCTGCCTCAATGGCCTTCAGCAGGTTAGCGATAGACTGTTCGGTTTCGTCCAAAGCTTTCTGCAGGGATTTGGTGTAGGTTGTGTCGGTATTCTGAGCAAGGAAATACTGGTATGTGTTCTCTGCAATGAATTCCAGTAATTCTTC
>JAZNRW010000019.1:0-9165 GCA_045590835.1 Faecousia sp. | reverse complement strand
GGTAAGCCTGGCCGACACAGGCTGCTTCCTGACCGATGGACAGGTGAGCGGGGCCGGGATAGGTGTGGTCGATGCCGTTGTAACCGCCCTGGGTCTTGATGGAGTTCAGCATAGTCTCGAACTCACGCAGAACGGTCATGTCGCGGAAAATGCGGACCAGGTCTTCCTTGGTGTACTTACCGGAGTCCAGCTCTTCCTTGACGGTCTTGTTGTACTGGTTGACAGGGATGTCGTTGAAGGTGACCTTACCGGGTGCACGCACCACGTTGGGATCCACATACAAACTCTTGGGCATTTTATTTCTCCTCCTTAAATATGGAAAATTGCTTCACGAATGATTTCCGCAACAGTGGGATGCGGGAACACCAGCCGCTTTAAGCGATTGGGTGTCAGTTCCGTATCCACCATCATGGTTGCGGTCATGATGATTTCAGAGGCGTAGGAGCCTACCATGTGGCAGCCAACCAGACGATTCCGGTCGGTATCCACCACCAGCTTGATGAAGCCCTTGCCGCCCTCGCTCTCTGCCAGGTATCTGCCGGCGTAGGACATGGGGAGCTTGACTTCCTTGACATTCATTCCCAGCTTCTCAGCGCCTTCCTTGCTATGGCCCACAGAGGCCACCTCAGGGTCAGTGTAGATTACCGCGGGAATCACGTCGTAACGCATCTCATCGGGCTTGCCCAGCATATGGTTCACTGCCACTTCCGCTTCACGGTAAGCGGTGTGGGCCAGCATCACCTTGCCGTTGCAGTCGCCAATTGCGTAAACATTCTGAACTGTGGTGCACAGATGCCGGTCAGTAACGATGGCAGCTCTGTCCATCTGCAGATTCAGATTCTCCAGACCGATGCCTGCGGTGGCAGGACGGCGGCCTGCGGAAAGCAGGACCAAATCGCAGGCGATCTCCTGCTTCTGTCCGTTTTCCTCATAGATGACGGAGTTTTCCTTCACCTCCAGCACTTTGCAGGAGAGCTTGAAGGTCATACCCCGCTTGGTGAAGGCATCGGTCAGGCCTTTGCAAATCTCCGGATCGGTTGCGCCGGCGATCTTGGGCATCATCTCAATAACGGTGACCGCTACGCCCACAGAGGCGAAGTAGTAGGCCATTTCCAAGCCGATGACACCGCCGCCGATGACCACCAGATTTTTCGGCAAAGTCTTAAGATCCAAAACTTCCCGGTTGGTAACCACAAAGCCGGATGCAAGACCTTCCTTCAGCCCGGGCACCGGAGGTACCACGGTCTCGGAACCGCTGGCAATTGCCAGACGGCGTCCGGTGTAAGTTGTTCCGTTTGCCTCTACGGCAAAGCCTTCGGCGGCAGATCCGGCAATCTTTGCTTCACCGGTGATGACCGTGACTTTGTTGGCGCTCATGGTGGCGCCAACGCCGGAGACCAGGGTCTTTACTACTTTATTCTTCCGCTCCACCACCTTGGCGTGGTCATAGGTGACACCGGTTGCGGTGACACCAAAAGCAGCGCTTTCTGTGGCGTGACGGTACATCTTGGAAGAGTTCAGCAGGGTCTTGGTGGGGATACAGCCCTCATTCAGACAGGTTCCGCCAAGGGCTCTTTTCTCAAACAAGGCGACTTTCATACCGCTCTGGGCAGCTCGCTCGGCGCACAGGTATCCGCCGGGACCGCCGCCCACGACCAGTAAATCGAACAGTTCCATGGGCGCTTCTCCTTACTTGGACAGCAGAACAGTGAAGTTCTCCAGATTGTAGCCCAGCTCCTTCTGGAACTTGGCAGCGGGAGTGCCGTCCACAGCGCGGTGATCGTAGGTCAGGCTCAAGCCCATTGCGGGGTACAGCTCAATGCTGCCGTCCTTGCCCTTACGGACACGGTCGGTAGTACCGCAGACACCCAGGATACCGGTCTGGGGAGGATTGATGACAGGAGTAAAGGACTCAACACCCATGTTGCCCAGGTTGGACACGGTGAAGGAGCCGCCGGACAGCTTGTCCGGGCTGATAGCGCCGTCGCGGCACTGAGCAGCCAGATCCTTAACAGCCTTGGAGATCTCCAGCAGGCTCATCTCGTCAGCATGGAAGATGGTGGGAACCATCAGGCCACGGGGAGTATCCACAGCCACCCCCAGATTTACATGCTTGAACAGGCGGATGTTGTTGTCATCCAGCATGTTGGCGTTCAGGTCGGGGTGGTTCAGCAGGGTACGGGAAACGGCATACAGCACGATATCGCCCAGGGTGATGCCTGCGTACTCGCCGCCGGCAGCCTTCAGAACCTTCCGGTAATTCAAAATTGCAGTAGCGTCGAAGGAAGTGTTGTGGGTCAGCTGAGCCATGGTGTGCAGAGAAGTGGTCATGGACTTGCTGATAGCACGGCGGATGCCGCTGAACTTCACATCCTTGTACTCGGCCTCGGTCTCGGCAGCTGCAGGAGCAGCAGCGGGAGCGGCGGCCACAGGTGCAGCAGCGGGTGCGGGTGCAGCCACAGCAGCAGGAGCAGCGGCAACTGCGGGAGGATTGGCCATCAGTTCCCGGACATCCCGCTCGATGATCCGGCCGTTGGGGCCGGTGCCGGTTGCCAGAGAAGCATCCACGCCTGCGGTAGCGGCCAGCTTCTTGGCTCTGGGAGATACGGGAGCGCCGGACTTGGCAGCGGGTGCAGCGACAGCGCCGGCCACGCCGATGGTGCAAACTGCATCCAGGCAGGGCACTTCGTCGCCGGCCTCGTGCAGGATCTCCAGAATGGTGCCGGTTGCGGTAGACTCGCATTCGAAGGAAGCCTTGTCGGTCTCGTAAGTAAACAGGATGTCGCCTTCCTTAACGGAATCGCCAACCTTCTTCAGCCACTCGCCAATGATGCAGCTTTCTACAGTGATGCCGGCCTTGGGCATGATGTCTGTGTGTGCGCCGGCGGCAGCAGGAGCAGCAGCAGGAGCAGCCGCGGCAGCAGGTGCAGCTTCAGCAGCGGGAGCAGGAGTTCCGCCGATACCCTTCAGGCACTCGGTGGGTTCGCCATGGGGACCCACAGCGCAGACATTCTCCAGACAGGGAACTTCGTCGCCCTCCTGGTAGAAGATATCCAGCAGCTCGCCTTCGGCAGTGGACTCGCACTCGAAGGAAGCCTTGTCGGTTTCGTATGTAAACAGGATGTCGCCGACCTTAACCTGGTCGCCAACCTTCTTGACCCACTCGCCAATGATACAGCTCTCTACGGTGATACCGGCCTTGGGCATCAGGATGCCCTGTGCCTTGGTAGCGCAGGCTGCGGCAGCGGGTGCGGGTGCGGCTGCGGGAGCAGCAGCGGGAGCTTCTGCAGGTGCATTTGCGGAAGCAGAGCCGCCCTTCAGAGCGGAAGTGTCTTCGCCGGGGTTGCCGATCGCGCAGACATTCTGCAGGCAGGGCACTTCGTCACCTTCCTGGAAGTAGATATCCAGCAGAGTGCCTGCTGCGGTGGATTCGCATTCAAAGCTGGCCTTATCGGTCTCGTAAGTAAACAGAACGTCGCCTACGTTGACAGAGTCGCCCACCTTCTTCAGCCATTCGCCAATGATACAGCTTTCAACTGTGATGCCCGCCTTGGGCATGATAACTGCATTTGCCAAAGGTATAGCCTCCTTTAAATTTCAGGTTGACCCAGGTTAATACCCCTAGTCACCCCATTTTTAGCGTGTTAATTATAACACCAAATAACAACATCCGTCAATAGGCATTTACACCAAAAGAGAAAATCCGAACCCGCCTCTTTTCAGACAGGTTCGGATGTTTGTTTTACAGCAGCTTCAGACCCGCTTCCCGGGCCGCAATTTGGAAGGCCTCCGGCATAGGCGCATCGGAGATCAAATAGTCCACCTCTGCCATGGTGGCAAAGGTATAAGGCATCAGGCAGCGGAGCTTTTCCAGGGTGCACATCACCACGCTGGTACGGGCTTTTTGAATCACCCGGCGCTTGACCAGCATATCACTTTCGGTGCCGCAGGTGAAACCCGCATCCATGCTGCAGCCGGAGACGCCGATAAATGCCAGATCGATGTTGATCTTATCCAGCATTTCCAAGGTGTTCTGGCCGGACAGCGCCAGATTTTTCCGATTAATGGTGCCGCAGCACAGGGTTACCACCGGGTTATGCAGCCGGCACAGTTCCAGCGCGATACTGGGACCTGTGGTGAAAATATTCAGATTGATATCCGGAAGGTTTCTTGCCAGAGCCAGGTTGGTGGTGCTGGCATCCAAAAATACAGCGCTGTGGGGCTGTATCAGTTCCAGCGCCTTTTGGGCAATGATCCGCTTGCCCAGATTGTTCTCAGCCACCCGGACATTAAACTCCGGATCCACATTGTGGCGCACAGATTTGGCGCCGCCCCGGAACTTTACCACCGCACCGGCATCCACCAAGGTATCCAGATCCCGGTGGATGGTCATCAGGGAAACCTCCGGAAATATCTCCTGCAATTCCTTGATGGTAACAATGTTCTTTCGCTCGATTAGTTCCTTCATTTTGTCTTGGCGAATATGGTTCATTCTGCTACCTCGAATGTTATATAGTAGTATTTATAACACAAATATAACACTTTCTTTTTGGCATTGTCAAGACCCTTTTTAAGATAAGCATTGACGGACGCCATTCCGCCTTTTATAATAGGGGTGGATTCCATCAGGAGGAATGAGCATGATTCAAACCATTGGCATTTATAAAAGTACGGGGTTCGATCCCTATCTTAATCTGGCTACGGAAAAGCTGCTTCTGGATGCAGTGAAACCCGGAGCGTGCATTCTGTATCTGTGGCAGAACCAAAACACCGTGGTCATCGGCAAAAACCAGAACGCGTGGGCCGAGTGCCGCACCTCACTGCTTGAACAGGAAGGCGGCAAGCTGGCGCGGCGGTTGTCCGGCGGCGGCGCGGTTTTTCACGATGTGGGTAATCTTAACTTTACATTCCTCATGTGCAAAGAGGACTATGATCTGGACAGGCAGATCGAGGTGATTCGGCAGGCCTGCGCCCTGGCCGGTATTCAGGTGGAGAAATCCGGCAGAAACGATCTGCTGGCAGAAGGGCGGAAGTTCTCCGGCAACGCATTCTATCAGGACCGTCTGCACGCCTATCACCACGGCACTTTGATGGTGGATGTAGACCGGGACAAGCTGGGTCGCTACCTCAGCCCTCCCAAAGCCAAGCTGGAGGCCAAGGGTGTGGCATCTGTCCGCTCCCGGGTGGTGAATTTGAAGGAGCTGTGTCCCGAACTTACGATTTCGACTATGGCAGCATACATGGAAGAGGCATTCCGGCAGGTTTATAACTGTCCCCTCTCCCCTGTTGTCTTGACACCGGAAGATCGGGAGTGGATCAAGAAACGCTCGCAGGAATACAGTTCCTGGGAATACCTGTACGGCAACCCCCTGGCATTCAGCTTCCAATGTGAAGGACAGTTCCCCTGGGGGCATATCCAGCTTCAGCTGGAGGCAAAAGGCGGGACAGTAACCGATGCAAAGGTCTACTCCGACGCTATGGAGTGGTCCATGCCGGAGGCCTTGGCTAAGGCCTTCATCGGTTGTCGGTTCGACACCCCCTCCCTGCAGCAGGCAGTGGAATCTGCCGGGCAGCCGGAGGATATTTGCAAGGATCTGCAGCAACTGTTGGAACAACAGGTTTTATGAGCAAAAAAGAGGACATCCGGTGGGATGTCCTCTTAATTTTATATCATTTACAGATCGATCTGGGCAATGACAGATTTCAGCTTATCGGCGCTGGCCTGGAGTTTTTTCACTTCCTCCTCGGTCAGTCTGTTCAGGATCTTGCCGCGAACGCCGGTGCGGTCAACCAGTGCCAAAGTGGACAGGCAGACATCCTCTACTCCGTACTCGCCGTGCATCATGGTAGAGACGGTCAGAGCTGTGCCTGCGCCGGCATAAATGCACTTGCAGATATGGCACACGGACATCGCCACCGCATAGAAGGTTGCGCCCTTGTTTTCAATGACGATGGCGCCGGACTTCTTCACAAAGGTTTCCACCTCTTCATAGTCCTTGTTCCAATCAATGCGATCCTTGTCGGGAGAATTCTCCTTATAAACATCCACATGGTTGTTAGCGATGGTGGCTAGAGACCAAGGCACGAAGGAGCTGTCACCATGTTCACCGTACACATGGGCGTGAACATTCTTGGGGCTGATGCAGAAACGCTTGGCAAGCTCCGACTGCAGCCTGCTGGTATCCAAAATCGTACCGGAACCGATGATCTGCCGCTCCGGCAGGCCGGACACCTTATGGAACACATAGGTCAGCACATCCACAGGATTGGAGACGATGACATAAATGGCATTGGGGGCATATTGCACCACGCTCTTGGCAACGTCTTTCAGAATATTTACATTGGTTTGGGCCAGATCCAGACGGGACATGCCCGGCTTTCTGGCAACACCGCAGGTAATAATCACAATATCGGAGTTGGCAGCGTCTTCATAGTCACCGGGACGCACAATCGCCGGAGAATGGAAGGGGGCGCCCTGATAAATGTCCAGCGCTTCGCCCACTGCCCTGCTCTTGTTGATATCGATCAGAACAATTTCGGAAGCAATGCCCTGCACCATCAGATCGTTTGCCACAGTCGCGCCTACATTGCCGGCGCCGATTACGCTAATCTTGCTCATCTGTCTACAACTCCTTGCTTTCATTGTTTGAGGAGTATTTACACCTCTTCTTATCGATAGTATTATACCGATAAACCCTATCACTGTCAAGTAAGTTCCCTGCTGTATTTTCTCTGCGCGCGATTTTTTTATTATTTGCCCAAAACCCGCCGGGTAACGCACCGGAAGTTGTAATATGATACAAATATATCCCCCGGCAGAGCCGGGGGATACGGTTATAGACTGGTTAGGATCTGCACCAGCAGTTTTGTGCAAAGCTCCATGTCTTCCACAGGAATATACTCGAACCGACCGTGGTAGTTCTCGCCTCCTGTGCACAGATTGGGACAGAGCAGCCCCTCGAAGGACAGCCGCGCCCCGTCCGTACCGCCACGGATGGGAACCGCAACCGCCTCCATGCCGACGGCTTCCATCGCTTTCATGGCTCGCTCCACAATATACATACAGGGCTCGATCTTCTCCCGCATGTTGAAGTAGCTGTCCCGGACGGTCAGCTCCGCAGTACCCTGGCCGTACTTGGCGTTGATAAAGGCGGCTGCCGACTCCAAAAGCGCCTTCTTCTCCTGGAATTTCTGCATATCATGGTCTCGAATGATATACCGCAAGGTGGACTGCTCCACTGTGCCTTCCATGTCGGTCAGATGGAAGAAGCCCTCGTAACCTTCCGTGTGTTCCGGCTTCTGTGCCTCAGGCAGCAGGCTCTGGAACTCCATGGCAATATACTGGGAATTGACCATCTTGTTCTTGGCAGAACCGGGATGGATATTCCGTCCGTGGAACACCACCTTGGCGCCGGCGGCATTGAAGTTCTCGTACTCAATCTCTCCCAGCGTGCCGCCGTCTACGGTGTAGGCGTAGTCCGCGCCAAACCCCTTTACATCAAATCGGTCTGCGCCCCGGCCGATCTCTTCATCGGGGGTAAAGCCGATCTTTAAAGTGGCATGATTCATCTTGGTGGTCAGAAGAAATTCCGCGGCGGTCATGATCTCGGCAATGCCTGCCTTGTCATCGGCACCCAGCAGAGTGGTGCCGTCGGTGACGATCAGGTGCTTGCCGTGGTGACGGCGGAGACTTTCAAATTCCGATTCCCGCAAATATAAGTTCAGCTCTTTATTTAGGCAGATATCACCGCCATTGTATTCCACCACCCGGGGTTGCACATTCTCACCACAGGCATCGGGAGCGGTGTCCATGTGGGCGATGAGGCCAATGGTGGGCAGGCTGGGATCTCCGGGAACGGTGCCGTAGACATAACCGTTTTCATCCATATAGGCATCAGCGATGCCCATAGCCAGCATCTCCTCAACCAATGCTGCACCCAGGACCTTCTGCCGGTCAGTAGAAGGACATGTTTCAGAAAATTCATCGGGAGTGGTATGGATGCGCGCATAGCGCAAGAAGCGTTCAGATACAGAAGTCATAGTTTCCTCCAAAGAAAACGAGGCGGAGCTCACTCCGCCTCGTTTGGTATATGATTGATTACTTGGCTGCGTTGACCAGCTCGGCGGTATCCTGAGCGATCATCAGTTCTTCGTTGGTGGGAACCACCCAGACCTGCACCTTGGAATCGGGGGTAGAGATCAGCATTTCCTTGCCGCGCTTAGCATTCAGCTCGGGATCGATCTTTACGCCCATAAAGCCCAGGTACTCACAGACGGCAGCGCGGACAGCGCAGTCGTTCTCGCCTACGCCAGCGGTAAAGGTCAGCACATCCAGGCCGTTCAGAGCAGCGGCGTAAGCGCCTACATACTTGGCAACCTCGTAGCAGAACTTGTCACGGGCCAGAGCGCAATTTTCGTTGCCGTTCTTAGCGCCGTCTTCCAAATCACGGAAGTCAGAGGAGACACCGGAGATAGCCAGCATACCGGACTTCTTGTTCAGCATATTCAGACACTCGTCCACGCTCATACCGTACTTGTTGCAGATAAACTGCACCACAGCAGCGTCGATATCACCGGAACGGGTACCCATAGGCACGCCGGCCAGAGGGGTCAGGCCCATGGTGGTATCCTGGCACTTGCCGTCCTTCACTGCGGACATAGAAGAGCCGTTGCCCAGATGGCAGTTGACCATCTTAAACTCGGTCTTACCCACCAGCTGCGCGGTGCGGCGAGCCACATACTTATGGCTGGTACCGTGGAAACCGTAGCGGCGGATGGAGTCATTCTCGTAGTACTCGGTGGGGATGGCATAACGGTATGCCTTGGGAGGCATAGTCATGTGGAAAGCGGTATCGAACACAGCAACCTGGGGAGTCTTGGGCATGACTGCCTGGCAAGCCTCGATACCCATCAGGTTAGCGGGATTGTGCAGGGGTCCAAGGGGAATGCACTTCTTGATTGCCTTGATCACTTCATCATTGACGATGCAGGAATCGAAGAATTCCATGCCGCCGTGCAGCACGCGGTGGCCAACAGCATCGATCTCGTCAACGGACTTGATAACACCGTCAACAGCATCCTGCAGGATCTCCAGAGTAGCGGTAATGGCCTCGGAGTGGGTGGGCATAGGAATGTCCTTAACCACCTTCTTGCCATTGGCATTGT
>JAZNRW010000018.1:0-30409 GCA_045590835.1 Faecousia sp. | reverse complement strand
CGGTTTGCAAAGGCCGGCCTGAAGGGACAGGAGCGGGATGTGATTCTGGAGCTGAAGCTGCTGGCGGATGTGGGTCTGGTTGGCTTCCCCAATGTGGGTAAGTCCACGCTGCTCTCCGTCACCTCCAATGCCCGCCCCAAGATCGCCAACTACCACTTCACCACGCTCTATCCCAATTTGGGTGTGATCTATGTGGACGAGGGCGTGTCCTTCGTTATGGCAGATATCCCCGGCATCATCGAGGGCGCTGCCGACGGCGCAGGTCTGGGTCATGACTTCCTGCGGCACATTGACCGGTGCCGTCTGCTGGTGCATGTGGTGGATGTGTCCGGCTGCGAGGACCGGGATCCGGTGGAGGACTTTGACGCCATTTGCGAGGAGCTGAAGAACTACTCCGTAGATCTCAGTAACCGTCCCATGATCGTAGCTGCCAACAAGTGCGATCTACTGATGCCGGAGTCTGACAATCTCCAGCGGCTGCGGGAGCATGTGGAGAAAGCCGGCTGCGAATTTTACGAGATCTCTGCCGGTACTACCCAGGGCACGAAGAATTTGATGCGGGTGGTGGCGACAAAGCTGCGCACCCTTCCCCCTGTGACCATTTACGAGCCGGAGTATGTGGCCCCTGTGGTGGAGGCCGGTGATCCCAACAATCTGGAGATCGAGCACTACGGCAGCACCTGGCTGGTCACCGGCACCTGGCTGGAGCGGCTGGTTGCCAATATCAACTTTGACGACTATGAGTCCCGGAACTACTTTGATATCCAGCTGCGCAAGTGCGGCCTGTTCAAACGGCTGGAGGAAATGGGCATCCAGGACGGAGACACAGTGGATATTTATAACTTTGAGTTTGAATACCAAAGATAGTATTTGCCATTTTCAATTTTTTCGTATATAATAGTAGCGTTACCGATTGGTAACGCTACTACTTGTTTTTTTAGGAGGGCAGCAGATTGATCCAGACACTCAATCACCGGGACTTTGGGGCATTTGGTGCGGTTTTTATGGAAAAAGACCAGCTATCGAGCCTGGCAAACGGCCACAGTGTTGCCCTCTCTGCGGATGATACAGCCCTTTACGAGACCGTGGCGGAGACTTGGCTGGGCCATGTGTCCGGCATGCCGGTTTTATCAATTTCAATGCAGGACGGGAAAATGCAGGACTTTTATCTGGACCGGACGGTTCGCTTGAAGTCCGGCGTGCGGTTTGCCTTAAGCGCTATGGGTGGCAGGGCCAATGTGCAGATGGCAGGCTATTGCCTGCCCCGCTTGCTGCAAACCCAGGCATCCCACCAATTTGAGATCCGTCAGACCTTGCAGATCACCCGGCTGTGCGCCCTGCGGTATCAGCAGAAGGAGCCGGGATACCTGTTCCCTGGAGAGTCCCATGAGCTGATGGAGCTAACCTATGTGGACGCGGGCAGCCTGCACTCGGTGGCAGAGGGTCTGGATCTGCAGCTGGAGCAGGGGGATCTGGTGCTCTACGGTAAAAACCAGTGGCATATGCAGCACGCGGCCAAGGATGCTGCTCCCAAGCTGATGACCATCGCCTTTGAGGCGGAGGGGTACGACCTGTCCGGCTTGACCAACCGCCGGATTCCGGCGTCTTCCAGAGCGGTAGCAATCTTGCAGCAGATGCTCCGGGAGCAGGAACAAACGGATGATTACGCAGGGGATGCCCTCATCAGCTTACTTCAGCTGTTGCTGCTGACCCTGCTGCGGGAGAGCGCAGAGCAGACCGTGCAGGAGCAGGCCGCTCAATGCCTGAACAGCGAGAATCAGGTAATCCGGCGTGCCCAGCAGTATATTGCCGCCCATGTGACGGAAAAACTCACCGTACCTGTGATCGCCCAGGCGGTGCAGGTCAGCGCCAGCTACCTGACGGCGCTGTTCCACCGGCATTTGCAGATCCCGCCCGGGGAGTACATTCGCCGGATCAAGCTGGAAAAGAGTCGGCAGATGATCCGCCAGGGACAGATGAATTTTACGGAAATTGCCGAGAGCCTGCAGTATTCCACCATTCACCATTTCTCCCGGCAGTTTAAGCAGATGTTTGGCATGACGCCTTCAGAATATCTGAAAAGTGTGAGGTAAGGCTATGGATTTTAAAGTATTGGCAGTAGGTGATGTGGTGGGCAATCCGGGTATGGACCGGATCTGCCGGAGCCTACGGTATTTAAGACGCAAATATGAAGCGGACTTTGTGGTGGTCAACGGAGAAAATGCCGCTGTGGTGGGACTGACCACTCAGCAGGCAGAGGATATTTTGGACGCGGGCGCCGATGTGATTACCATGGGCAACCATACCTTCGGCAAGCGGGAGATCGTGGATTACATGGAGGACTCTCCCCGGATCCTTCGTCCGGCAAACTATGCTCCCCAGACCCCCGGCAGAGGCTACGGGGTGTTTGACAGCCGGTTCGGCCCGGTGGCGGTGATCGACCTGATCGGTAGGTGCAATATGGACTACGCCCCGGACAATCCCTTTTTGCAGGTGGAGAAGATCCTGAAGGAAGTGGACACCAAGCTGATCTTGGTGGAGATCCATGCGGAAGCCACATCGGAAAAACTGGCCATGGGTTATATGCTGGACGGCCGGGTCAGCGCGGTGTGGGGCACTCACACCCATGTGCCTACCGCCGATGCTCAAGTATTGCCCAAGGGCACCGGCTATGTGACGGATCTGGGCATGACAGGGCCAAAGAACTCTGTGCTGGGCATCCAACCCAAGCTGTCCATTGCCAAATTCCGGGGGGATCTGCCTTCCCGCTACCAATGGGCAGAGGGCCCCACCAAGCTGGAGGCCGTGCTTTTTACCATTGACAGCCAAACCGGCCTGTGCCGGAAAGTAGAAAGGGTGGATCTATATGATGAAAATACTCCACACCGCTGACTGGCATCTGGACTCCCCCCTGCAGGGGCACGGGGAGGCTCTGCGGCAGGCTCTGGCCGCCGTTCCCGGGCAGATTTTTGAAGTTTGCCGGGAGGAGGGGTGCGATCTGGTGCTGCTATCAGGCGACCTGTTTGACGGCCTGTATACTCCCTATTCCTATCAGAGCCTGTATGATGTGCTGAAAGCCATCCGGGTGCCGGTGTTTATTACCCCCGGCAATCACGATTATTGCAGCCCGGACAGCCCCTGGATCAAGGAGGTCTGGCCGGATAATGTGCATGTCTTCACTGCGCCTCGGATAGAATCGGTGGCGCTGCCGGAGCTGGATTGCAGAGTGTACGGCGCAGGCTTTTCTGCCATGGATTGTCCCGGCTTGCTGGAAGGCTTCCGGGCCTCCTGCGAAGAAACCTATGCCATCGGTATTCTCCACGCAGACCCCACCCAGGCCCGCTCCCCCTACTGCCCGGTGACCCAGGCACAGGTGGCGGCGTCGGGACTCCGGTATCTTGCCTTGGGTCACATACACAAAGCAGATTCCTTCCGGGCAGGGGATACCCTGTGCGCCTGGCCCGGCTGCCCTATGGGACGGGGCTATGACGAAGAAGGGGTCAAGGGCGTGTACATCGTGACCGTGGGTAAGGAAACCACGATTCGTTTTCGGGAACTGAATACCCCCCGGTTTTACGATTGGCAATGCAGACCCGAAGAACTGGATAATGTGCTGCCTGCCGTGGGAAGTGATGACTATTACCGGGTCACATTGATTGGTGAGGGTGAGCAGCCAAATCTGGCAGAATTGCAGACTAGGTTTTCCCGATTCCCCAACCTGCTGCTGCGGGATAAGACCACCCGCCCGGTGGAGCTGTGGGGCAATGCGGGAGAGGATAGCTTTGAGGGTCTGTATTTTGGCCTGCTGAAGCAGGCGCTGGACAATGCCCCGGAGGCAGAGCAGGAGGAAATTCTGCTGGCTGCCCAAATTTCCCGGCAACTGCTGGAGGGACAGGAGGTGGTCTTGCCGTGAAAATCCTATCCATGACAGCCACCTTTGGTAAGCTGGTAAATAAGACCCTGACATTAGAGCCGGGGCTGAACATCGTCCACGCCCCCAACGAATGGGGCAAGGGCACCTGGTGCGCCTTTTTGGAGGCCATGCTCTACGGCATCGATACCACTTCCCGGAGCAAAACCGGGTATCTGGCGGATAAGGAGCACTATGCCCCCTGGACGGGAGAGCCTATGAGCGGGCGGATGGACATTTTGTGGCAGGGAAGAGCCATTACCATTCAGCGGCAGAGTAAGGGCCGCATCCCCATGGGAGAGGTTCGCGCCTACGAGACCGAGACAGGTCTTCCTGTACCGGAGCTGTCGGTTTCTGACCTGGGACAGGTGCTGCTGGGTGTAGAGCGGAGCGTGTTTGTCCGGGCAGGCTTTTTGAAGCAGTCCCAGATGCCGGTGACCGAGGACGAAAAGCTCCGCCGCCGGCTGAACGAACTGGTGACCACCGGCGACGAGAGCGGAGACGCGGATCTTCTGGCACAGAAACTGAAGGATCTGAAGAATCGCTGCCGCTTCAATAAAAAGGGCCTTCTGCCGGAGGCAGAGGGAGAAAAGCAGCTGCTAGAGCAGAAGCTGCAGCAGTGGCAGGCGCTTCAGTATCAAAGCGGCACCATCGCAGACCGTCAGCAGCAGATCAAAGAACAGATCCGCCTGCTGGAAAACCATAAAGTGGCGTTGGAATATGGAGAAAATCTGAAATTTACCCAGAAGCTGGCCGCCGCCCAAGTGGCCCGGGACAACGCCGCCCAGGAATGGGAGCGGCTAAAGGCAGAATGGGAAAAGCTGCCCTCCCACGAGACGATTCACCGGGAACTGGCAAAGCTGGAGCAGCTGCGGGATGACCGGGAACACCTGCTGATGGAGGCGCAACTCCAGCAGCCGATACCGGAAAAACCGGACACGCCGGATGCCTTCCGGGGAAAGACTCCGGAACAGGCAGTGGCAGATGCAGCGCTAGATACCCGGGTGCTGAAGCAGCTGCGTGTGGATTTGAAAAAGCCTACCCCCTTGATTCTGGGCGTAGTGCTGCTGGCGCTGGGCTTGGCCCTGGGTGTGGTGCTGCTTCCGTATGTGCTGGGTATGATCGGGGCGGGCATGCTGACTCTGACAGCAGTTGCGGCGCTGATCTGTGGGGTGCGAAAGCAGAAAAAAATAAACCAGCAGATCGAGGATCTGCGCCAGCGCTATCGGGGCATCCCGGAAGACCGCTGGGTAGAACAGGCCGGCAGCTATGCCGAACAGCGGCTGGCCTATGAGAAAGAACTGCTGGATCATCAACAGCAGCAGCAGGCAATGCAGACTCGGAAAGAGGAGAACCTCCGGGCTATGGAGATGCTCACAGGTGGCCGGACGCCGGCAGCCTTTGAGCAGCAGTACAAAGGCTTTTTGGAGCAGCACCGGCAGTATGAGGAGACTCTGCGCCGCTATCGGCAGGCAGAGGACTTCCTGCAGGCGCTGTCCGGTTCTCAGAAGGAGACACCCCCGCCGGCTTTCCCGGACACGTTGACGGAGGATATGCCGCAGACCGTAAGAAAACTGTCGGATTACCGGCTGGAGGAGCAGAGCTTGCAGCGGAATCTGGGACAGTGTCAGGGACAAATGGCGGCGCTGGGACAGAAAGAAGAACTGGAATCCAGATTGGCCCGTACCCAGCAGCGAATCGACCTGCTGGAGCGCTATCATCGGGCATTGATCCTGGCGCAGCAGACCCAAGAGGAGGCTGCCCGGGAACTGCAGCGGCGGTTTGCGCCCCGGATCTCTCAGCGAGCCCAGGAACTGTTTGCTAAACTCACCCACGGACGCTATCAGCGATTGTCCCTGAGCCGGGATCTTTCGGTGGAGTCCGCCGCGGAAGGGGAGAACACCCTGCGCAGCAGCCTCTGGCGCAGCGACGGCACGGCAGATCAGCTATATCTGGCGCTGCGCCTTGCAGTGGCGGAGGAACTGACACCGGAGGCGCCCTTGGTACTGGACGATGCGCTGGTGCGCTTTGACGATGGGCGTATGGCCGCAGCTATGGAATTGCTGCAGGAGCAGACCGGGAAGAAGCAGGTGATCTTATTTACCTGCCAGAACCGGGAAGAAAACTATTGGAACAATCGGGAGGAGACCCTATGAAGATCATCGAAACAACCAAGGCGCCCGGCGCCATCGGCCCCTACAGCCAGGGTTACGCGGTAAACGGCGTTGTTTACACCTCCGGTCAGATCCCTGTGGATCCGGCTACCGGTGAAGTCCCTGAGGGCATCACCGCCCAGACCCACCGGAGCTGCCAGAATGTGGGGGCGGTACTGGAGGCAGTCGGCAGCGACTTTACCAAGGTGTTCAAGACCACTTGTTTCCTGGCGGACATGGGGGATTTTGCCGCGTTTAATGAAGTATACGCCCAGTATTTTGTGTCCAAGCCTGCCCGTAGCTGCGTGGCGGTGAAGACCCTGCCTAAGGGCGTGCTGTGTGAGATCGAGGCAATTGCGGCGGAATAATCCGGGGACAGGTAGCATATAGTTGAGAGAATGAGGTGATTCTATGGAAATCAGAGAAGTGACCTATTTGGCGGTGGCGCTGCGAATTGTGGCTGCAGTGCTCATCGGTGGATTGATCGGTATGGAACGGGGCATGAAAAATCGCCCTGCGGGCCTGCGGACCTATATGCTGGTGTGTGTGGGTGCGTGCCTGATTATGTTAACCAACCAGTTCATCTTCCAGGTCTATGGCACGGGAGACCCTGTGCGTATGGGTGCCCAGGTGGTCAGCGGCATCGGCTTTTTGGGCGCAGGCACCATTGTGGTGACCCGGCGGAACCAAATCAAAGGACTGACCACCGCGGCAGGTCTGTGGACCGCTGCCGGTGTGGGTCTTGCGCTGGGTGTAGGGTTTTATGAGGCGGCCATTGCCGGCGGGCTGGCGATCATTGCGGTGATCACCTTGCTGCAGAGAATGGACAATTCCATGCACCGGAAGACAAGACAGCTGGAGGCCTACATAGAGCTGACACCGGAGATCACTCTGGGGGATTTCCTCCGGGCGGTGCGGGACAGTGAGATCGAGATCAGCAATGTGCAGCGGGAGCAGGGTGCGGACAGTGCGTCCGGCAACCGGGCCTACATTGCCACATTGAAGGTCAAAAAGCGGGCAAATCATATGGAGATCCTGGAAATTGTTCAGGATATTGCCGGCGTTGGATATCTGGAAGAATTGTAAACAGTAAAAGCCTCCCACCTACAATGGGAGGCTTTTTGTGGCGGTGGGGTTGCAAAGAGAAAACATTTTGCTATAATAAAAGATAATTACTTGCAATTTGGAGGATGCCTATGAATATCATCATTGCAGGTGCCGGCAAGGTGGGCAAGGTGCTTGTCCGTCAGTTGACGGCCGAAGGGCACGATTTGACTGTGATCGACCAGAATGGCGGTGTGCTGGAATCTCTGGTGGTTCGCCATGACGCCATGGGCGCGCATGGAAACTGCGCCTCCCGGGCAGTACTGCTGGAGGCAGGCGTGGAACATGCGGATCTGCTGATCGCAGTCACCAATGCAGACGAAGTCAATCTGCTGTCCTGTATGACGGCTCACGGCATCAACCCTAAGATCCATACCATTGCCCGTATCCGAAATCCAGAGTATAGCGACCAGGTCATGACCATGCGGGATACCTTCCATCTGTCGCTGGCGGTGAATCCGGAGCGGCAAACCGCCCAGGAAATTGAGCGGCTGCTGAAATTCCCGGGCTTTCTGCGCCGAGAGTCCTTTGCCAAGGGCAGAGCCCAGATCGTGGAGCTGCGGATCGACAGCAAAAGCAAGCTGCGGAATGTGGCGTTGAAGGATATGAACAGTGTCATTAAATGTCGAGTGCTGGTGTGCGCGGTACTACGGGAGGGCGCGGCAGTTGCCCCCAGCGGTAACTTTGTGCTCCAGGAGGGCGACCGGATCTTTGTTACTGCTCCTACCGCAGATTTAGCGGTGCTGCTGAAGAATTTAGGAATCGGCACGCGCCGGGTGCGCCGGGTGCTGCTGTGCGGCGGCGGCCGGGTCAGCTTCTATTTGGCACAGCTGCTGGAAAAGGACGGCATTTCCGTCCAGATTTTAGAAAAAAACCGTACCCGCTGCGAGGAATTGGTGGAGGCTCTGCCCCATACAGATGTGGTTTGCGGCGATTGCAGCAGTCAATCCACCTTGGAGGACCAGGGCATCGATGCCTGCGATGCTACTGTGGCTTTGACGGGCCTTGACGAGACCAATATGATCATCTCCCTGTACAGCGCAAACCGGGGCGTGGCCCAGACCATCACCAAGCTGAGCCGGGAGGAGAGTGTCCGGATCGCCGATACCATGGGCCTGGGCAGCGTAATCAGCCCTAAGGAGCTGTGCAGTGATATCATTGTGCGGTATGTGCGGGCCATGCAGAATCAGACCGGTGCAGCTGTCTCCGTTCATACCATTGCAGATGGACAGGTGGAGGCAGTGGAATTTGTGGTGGATGAGACCACCCGTAACTGCAATGTGCCGCTGAAGGATATGAACACCAAGCCGGATGTGCTGATCGCCAGCATCACCCATGAGACAAAAACAGTGGTTCCCAACGGTGAATCCCTGCTTGTGCCCGGTGACCGGGTGGTGGTGGTCACCAGCAGCCGTGGAAGCCTGCACCAGCTGAATGATATCTTTGCATAAAGGGGCTGCGTATGAACTATAAGATGTTGGGGCGGTTTATCGCCCAGATCATTGCCATAGAGGCAGCCTTCATGATCCCGGCTCTGCTCATCAGCGTGGGCTATGGAGAAGGGCCTGCCATCCGGGCGTTCCTCATAACCATTGGCATCATGCTGGCGCTGTCAGGGGGCATGTATGCTCTGTGCCGCAAAGCCGGAAAGCTCTTTGGCGCCCGGGAGGGTCTGGCCTGCGTGGGTCTGAGCTGGATCGTGATGAGTTTGCTGGGCGCTCTGCCCTTTGTGCTGTGCGGACAGGTAAATAGCTATGTGGATGCCCTGTTTGAGATCGTTTCCGGTTTTACCACCACGGGATCTTCTGTCATCGCAGATGTGGAGAGCCTGTACCGGGGAATTCTGTACTGGCGCAGCTTCAGCCATTGGATCGGCGGTATGGGTGTGCTGGTGTTTCTGCTGGCCATCGTTCCCGGTGGCAAGGACGCAGGCTTTACCATGCACCTGCTGCGGGCAGAGAGTCCGGGCCCGGATGTGGGCAAGCTGGTGCCCAGAATGCGCCAGACGGCGATGATCCTGTATGTGATCTACATCGTGCTAACGATCCTGGATATGATTTTCCTGCTGGCAGGCGGAATGCCGTGGCTGCTGGCTCTGTGCACCGCTTTCGGTACTGCCGGCACCGGCGGCTTTGGTGTATTTAATGATTCTTTGACCGGGGTAAGTCCGTACTTACAGAATGTGACCACGGTGTTTATGTTCCTGTTCGGCGTGAACTTCAGCTGCTATTACCTGGTGCTGATGGGAAAGCTGAAGAGTGTATGGAAGGACGAGGAGCTGCGGCTGTATGTGGGTCTGGCGGTTGCCTGCGTGATCGCACTGGTGTTTTCTATCCGACCGATTTACGGAACTTTGGAGGAGACAGTTCGCCACGCGGCCTTCCAGGTGTCTTCCCTTATGACTACCACTGGTTACACCACAACGGACTTTGACCTGTGGCCCAGCATTTCCAAAGCAATTTTACTGCTGCTGATGATGGTGGGCGCTAGCGCCGGCTCTACAGGCGGCGGCCTCAAGTGCATCCGGGTGGTGCTGCTGTTCAAGATCCTGCGGCGGAACATCCGCCAAATCCTCAATCCCAAAAAGGTGCAGGTGATCCGCAGCAATGGCAAGTTGGTGGACGAAAAGCTGGTGGGCAATATCAATGCCTACTTTGCCGCATATGTGATCATCATCGTAGTGTGTATGCTGATCCTGTCCTTGGATGGCTTCAGCCTGGAGACCAACCTGTCTGCGACGCTGGCTACCTTTAATAATATCGGCCCGGGCTTAGCGGCGGTAGGTCCCACTTGTACCTTTGCGGCTTACAGCACGCTGTCCAAGCTGACCATGATCCTGGCAATGCTTGCAGGACGCTTGGAGATATTTCCCATTTTAGTGCTATTTTCCAGAAGCACCTGGTCCAGAAAATAAGAAAAACCCCTATGCTGCATGTTTTACAGCATAGGGGAATTTATTCATTTCACAGGCTTTTTTCCATGGCTTGTATGTGGGCTTTGATGGCCTCGAAGGACTCATCGCTGATGGCGTGCTCCAGCTTGCAGGCATCCTCGGCAGCAGTTTCCGGGCTGACACCCAGGGTGATCAGCAGCCGTGACAGCAGGGTGTGCCGCTCGTAAATTTTCTCAGCCACCCCGATTCCAGTCTCCGTCAGCGTGATGGAGCCGTCTTTTTCTATCTCAATGAAACCGCCTTTTTTCAGCAAACCCATAGCCCGGCTGATACTGGGTTTGGAATATCCCATATGCTCCGCCACATCCACAGAGCGGACGTGACCGTTTTTCTTCAGCAAAACATGTATGGTCTCCAAGTACATCTCGCCGGATTCATAGATAGGCATAAGCAACGCTCCTTGCAGTCTTTTTAACCACTATATCATGAATAATCCTCTTTTGCAATGCCGGAAAATAAAGAAAACCGGGCATCCTAGGATACCCGGCGTCTTTGATTACTGCATGCCCTGCTCGTAAGCCTCGATCATCTTCTTGACCATCTGGCCGCCGACGGAGCCGGCTTCACGGGAAGTCAGGTGACCGTTGTAACCGTTGGTCAGGTTAACGCCCACTTCCTGAGCAGCCTGCATCTTGAAGCGGTCCATAGCTTCGCGTGCCTGGGGAACATTGATCTGGTTATTGTTCTTCATAATTCTTCTCTCCTAACAATTTTTTCGGTAAGCAAAGTCGTGTCCGAAGGGATCCGATTTTCTTTCCGTATCCATATCTTTTCCGCGAAAACAGAATCGATTCTATGGATTTTTAGGGAGAGATGGAGGAAACTTCCAAATGATTTCCCGCCTCTGCCGATGATCAACAAAAGTAATTAACAAATATTATTTTCCGACTGGGGGCGTATTACCAGATCGGTACGCGGCCTTCCCGGTTCTCGATATAAATGAAATAAAACCGGAGCTGTGGGAGTGAATTCCTGTTTTTATATCTTGTAAAATTATGTGAAACGGAGTATAATTAACATAGAGTTATTATTGCCAGCTGTGCTAGTATGCGTAGCTTTTGGACTCTGCTATGCATAGAAAAGTTTCCAAGTGCATTTTGGAGATCATATATGTGACAGATCATATCTATGGCACATGTAAGACTTTGAGGTAAAAAGATATTGAATTGCGCAATGTTTTTTTGGGAGTAAATAAATGAATAAAAAAAGTGTAGTGGTCAATTTTTTATGGAAGCTTTCTGAAAAAGGACTGTCTCAGCTAATCAGCTTAGCGCTATCTATTGTTATAGCGCGATTGATTGACCCATCTGCCAATGGTACATTGGCACTGGCAATGGTGTTCATCAGCATCTTATCCGTGTTTATTGATTGCGGTTTAGGGACTGCGTTGGTTCAAAGAAAACAGATAGATGGATTGGACTTATCTTCCGTATTCTATTTTAATGCATTTATGTGTGCGATCGTCTATGCTGTGGTATACTTTGGCGCACCGTTGGTTAGCAGATTTTATGACAATTTGGAATTGACAGCGGTAGTTCGCGCGGCTGGTTTAATTATTCCTTTGTCCGGATTGCGGTCCGTGCATCAGGCTTATGCGGAACGCAATATGCAGTTTAAGCTGTTCTTTCTATCCTCTCTGTTGGCAACTGTGACTTCCGGTATTCTTGGCATTGTAATGGCATATAAGGGGTACGGTGTGTGGGCGCTGATTGCAATGAATGTGGTAAGCGGTGCAGTGAGTACGGCTACACTTTGGTGTATTGTCAGATGGCGTCCTCAATGGCGATTTTCCTGGATGCGATTGAAGCCGTTATTGAATTACGGATTTAAGCTTTTGGGTTCTGCGTTGGTTACATCCATTTATGGAAATTCCAGACAGTTGTTGGTAGGCAAGTTCTATACCACCAGCGATCTTGCTTTTTACAATAAGGGAAATTCTTTGCCCAACAGTATATCTCTTACTGTTCAGCCGTCGATAACAAGTGTGTTGTTGCCAACCATTTCCAGATATCAGGATGACCGGCAGATGGTGCGGCAATTGACCGGAAGATCGGTTGCAATGATGAGTACGATTCTTTGGCCAATGATGGTGGGACTGGCTGCGTGCGCGGAGGTTTTTATTCCTTTCGCAATGACGGAAAAATGGGCGCCTGCGGTACCGTATATGCAGCTGTTTTGCGTGGAAGCTGCTATTTGGCCCATTTCCACCGTTTATGTTAATACGATACGTGCCATTGGCCTGAGCGGCCTGGATTTCAAGCTTCAAACCACAGTGCGCATTGTGGGAATTTCCTTGCTTCTGTTGATGGTACGCAATGGACCTTTTGCGGTTGCGTTGTGCGCGTTTTTCTGCTCTGTTTTTGAATTTTTGCTGTTGATCTGTGTCAATAAAAAAGTATTGGATTACCCGATTTGGCATCAGCTGAAGAGCGTTCTGCCCTTTGCTGCTATGTCTTTTGCCATGGGTATGGTGGTGTATTTTGTTGGAAAACTGCCAATCAATAGTTTTTTGTTACTGGTAATGCAGGTGATATGCGGTGTTATCGTATATGCTGTTTTGGTACTGCTGTTTAAGCGGGATATGATTCAAGAGTTTCTGTCTATTTTTCGAAAAAAAGCAACATAACGGAAAGGGATAGCGTATGATTCAAATTTTTGTTCAAGGCGGAATCGGGAACCAAATGTTCCAGTATGCCTTGTATACAAGTCTACAGAAAAGGGGCAAGCGCGTTTTACTGGACAATTCAATTATTGAAAAACAGATGAACGATATCAACAGACAGACGATTTTTCATGTATTTGAGTTGGACCGTCAGTATCATTTGCGTATGTATCGGGGGCTTTTTGGCCAGA
Source organism: Faecousia sp. (assembly GCA_045590835.1). Taxonomy (GTDB): domain Bacteria; phylum Bacillota; class Clostridia; order Oscillospirales; family Oscillospiraceae; genus Faecousia. The sequence goes on along the minus strand of JAZNRW010000018.1, from coordinate 17,436 downwards.
TTCGGCGCAGAGTAATAAACCGTGTATTTCGAAAACTGGCGGGTCGCTACGCTGAAAAAGAGGACAGTAAGTTTGACCCCAATGTTTTACAGCTGAGCAGCGGTTATCTAACCGGATACTGGCAGTCTCCTAAGTATTTTTCTGACTGCGAGGCAGAATTGCGCAAGCGATTCCAATTCAAGAAGGCCTTGTCCGCCGGTAGTGAGAAGGTTCTTAGCCTTATAGAAAATGCAAGCTGCCCCGTGTCGATCCATATTCGCCTTGGGGATTACACAACGGCCGTGAATCAGGAGTTGTTCGGAAATATTTGCACGAAAGAATACTACAGTAAGGCGATCGATCGCATTCTGGAACATAATCCGGATGCTACCTTTTTCGTGTTTTCCAATGAGCCCCAAAAAGCAACAGAATTGATAGATATTCCGAATGCGATAATCGTAGATGCCAATGACGAAGGCACCGCGTCGGAAGATATGTATTTGATGAGCAAATGTCACCATAACATCATTGCAAACAGTTCTTTTAGCTGGTGGGGCGCTTGGCTGAACGAAAATCCGGGGAAGATAACCATAGCGCCAAAAAAATGGCTAAATGGCAAGAACACTCCAGACATTTGTCCGGAATCGTGGATTCGTATTTGAATGGTGTGATATGAGCAGATGGTAAAGAAAGAAAATTTTAACTATGGTTGCGCACTGCTTCGAACATTGATGTGTTTTGAGGTTGTATGTTGTCATTTTTGGGAAATGAATAACGCAGTGTTTTTGCAACCATTTTGGATGCTGAGAAACTATGCGGTCCCTGTATTTATGTTTATGTCTTTCTTCTTTTCCGGAAATCTCTATCGTGACAATGCCGGCCAATTCATTTCGCGGCGAATTTGGCGATTGGCTTTGCCTTTATTGGGTTGGAGCGCAATATATTTCGTTGTTTATTATGCGCTGGGTATTCATAATACAAACGCAATTTCCGAATTATTCTGGCAGATAGCCACAGGGCATAGTGCAAAGTTGAATCCGGCGATGTGGTATCAATGTGTGCTCATTTGGCTGACGATTGTATTCTTTGTTATCTGCAAATATGCGAAGGGTAGATTTCTTAATGCGATTTGTATCGGATTGGTCTTGGCGTCACTTATTATGCAGTATTCAGGGCTGAATTTGGCTTTGTTTAATGATTTGGCTTATGAATTAAAATATCCGCTGGGACGATTTGTCGAGATGATTCCGTATGCATGTTTCGGTATTTTACTTCGAGAATATCCTAAATGGATAGAAAGATGCCAATATAAATGGATTGTATCACTTGCTTGCGCGGGTTGGGCGGTAGCCTTTTGCTGCTTTAACTATATTTTCCCAGCTGCACCAGGTTTTCAGTATTCCGGGATCTTCAGCTTGGGATTTGCAGTGACAGTGGTGCTTTTTGTGTATACATTACCTGTTGGAGATTTATCCGCAGCATTTAAGAGGAACATACTGTTAGTCTCACGGTATACGCTTGGTATTTATTGTATGCATAATTTGGTTGGTAAGCTTCTAACAGCTGCTTTGAATAAATTCGGTGTGATATATGACGGATTTTTGATTTGTGTAGTAATTTATATCCTGTGCTATGGTGTGGCCTGGGGAATTTCAAAAATCCCTAACCGTCATCTCCGTATGCTTGTAAGTTAGTGTTGAAAATTTATTTAAATGGGGCGTAATTGAAAATGGATAATTTAAAAGCATTATTTTTGTCCCAATCCTATCAAGATGCATGGGATGATTACAAACGATCACTTCATAATCAGAATTTCCCTGTGTGGGATTATGTGATTTTAACTGCATCAAATGAACAGCAGGCGGAAGGCTTTTGCGCGCAGTTGGCTGTGCGGAAGAATTACTTGCCGGCACACACGCATTTTGCTGTGATCCCAGATGAGGGCGGGGTGCGCGTGGGCTCCGGCGGTGCTACATTAAGTGTTATTCGCTATATTCGTCAGCGCGAACCGAATTTTGACGGACTGCGCATTTTGGTGATCCATAGCGGCGGTGACAGCAAGCGGGTTCCCCAGTACTCTGCGCTGGGCAAGCTGTTTTCTCCCGTTCCCCACGAACTTCCGGATGGGAGACGCTCGACGCTGTTTGATGAATTTATGATCGCTACCGCATCTGTTCCCTCCCGAATGAAAGAGGGTATGCTGCTGCTTTCTGGGGATGTACTGTTGCTGTTTAATCCGCTGCAGATTGATTACTCCGGACAAGGTGCCGCTGTTCTTTCTTTTAAAGAGGACGTGGAAACCGGTAAAAACCATGGCGTTTTCTTGAGCGGAAACGATGGGAATGTCTCTCGTTTTCTGCATAAACAAACGGTGGAAACATTGACAGAAGCAGGAGCTGTGAATGAACATAACTGTGTGGACATCGATACAGGCGCAGTGATTTTTGGTTCTGCTATGTTGGAGTCGCTCTATTCGCTGATTCCAAACGATGAGGCATACTATAGCTATGTAAATAGCACCGTGCGCTTGTCTCTTTATGGGGATTTTCTCTATCCGTTGGCAACAAATTCCACATTGGAACGGTTTTATCTGGAAAAACCGGAAGGCGCATTCTGCCAGGAACTGCACGATGCAAGAACAGCGGTGTGGAATGCATTGCGGCCTTTCCGCATGAAACTGCTGCGGCTTGCTCCGGCTAAGTTTATTCACTTTGGTACAACCAAAGAAATTATGGCGCTTATGAATCGTGGGATTCATGCTTATAAGGAATTGGGTTGGAACCAACAGGTCGTCAGCAGTATCGCAGGCAAAACGGCAGGCTATAATAGTGTTCTTTCAGACAGCGCACAGATTGGTGAGGGCTGTTATCTTGAAACATCTTATGTGCATTCTGCGGGTAAGGTCGGCGAAAATGTCTTGCTTTCCTATATCGATATACACGATGAGGAAATCCCAAACGATGTTGTTCTTCATGGATTGAAGCAGAAAGACGGCAAATTCGTTGCGCGCATTTATGGTGTTTCTGATAATCCCAAGGAAGGTTTGTTGTTTGGCAAGTCTCTTGAAATGTTCGATGGTATTTGGGATGGTGACGATCATACCCTTTGGTCTGCGCGGCTTTATCCCGCGTGCGATACAATCCGTGAAGCTGTGGCCGCAGCGCTGAATGTGTATGCGATTGCCCATGGCGGCGGCGATATTGAAACATGGAAAAGAAGCCAAAGAAAGTCTTTGTGCTCCGGTTTTAATGATGCGGATGCTTCTGCGATTGTTGCATGGGATCAGCGAATGGAGGATCTTGTTCGCATGGACGAGATTGCCAAGCTGATTCGCGCCGGCAAACCGGCAAAAGAAGGAAAACAAATTCTGAACGCCAGAAAGCTGACCAAGATTCAGGAAGATTGGCTTGAAAATCATCTGGAAAAAGCTGATTTTTCCACGGCGATGCGCATATATTACTATCTCGGTGTGGCACTTGAAAATGAAGAATATGTTGCACAGTGCTTTAAGACGATTCAAAAAGCGATTACGAAATCGACTTTGGACCGTTTGCAGTATAATGAAAACGCCCACATTACCGCGGATAAGCATATTGTGAAACTGCCTCTGCGGGTGAATTGGGGCGGTGGTTGGTCCGATACACCGCCGTATTGCCTGGAGCACGGCGGTACGGTGCTGAATGCTGCTGTTTTGCTTGATGGGGAATTTCCGGTTGAGGTTAAACTGGAAAGGATCAAAGAATATAAGGTCGTCTTTGACAGCCGCGATATGGATGTTCACGGTGAGTTCAGTACCATTGAACCTTTGCAGGCGACGGGAGACCCATATGATCCTTTTGCTTTACAGAAGGCATGCCTGTTGGCCTGCGGTATTATCCCAAAGGCTGGCGGCAATCTGTCTGAGATTCTGAAACGCCTTGGCGGTGGCTTTGTTATGCACAGCGAAGTGACCAATGTCCCAAAGGGCTCCGGTCTGGGTACAAGTTCGATTCTTTCCGCAGCTTGCGTTAAGTGCGTATTTGAGTTCATGGGGATTGCACACACAGAAAGTGATCTATACAGCCACGTGCTTGCCATGGAACAGATTATGTCAACCGGTGGCGGCTGGCAGGATCAGGTGGGTGGAATCACCGGTGGAATTAAGTATATAACATCCAGGCCGGGCATCGATCAGAAACTTAAGGTTGAACATATTCAGCTGGGCGAGGAGACCATGCGTGAGCTCGGCGAGCGCTTCTGTATGATTTATACCGGTCAGCGACGGCTTGCAAGAAATCTTCTGCGGGATGTGGTGGGTCGTTATGTCGGTAATGAGCCGGAGAGCCTGTATGCGCTGAACGAGATCCAGCGTGTGGCCGCATTGATGCGTTTTGAACTGGAACGGGGCAATGTGGACGAGTTTGCCAAGCTTTTGGAATACCATTGGAAGCTGAGTCAGCAGGTGGACGCCGGATCTACAAACACATTAATTGATCAGATTTTTTCTTCCATCGAAGATATGATTGATGGTCGATTGGTTTGCGGCGCTGGCGGCGGCGGATTCCTGCAGGTTATTCTGAAGAAAGGCGTTACGAAGGATGCGGTTCGTAACCGTTTGAAGAGTGTGTTCCAGGATAACCCGGTGGATATTTGGCCTTGTAGTTTTGTTTGATATGTTGTTTCTGTTCCATGCCAACACTTGGGGTAGAGCCAAAATAGAAAAAATTCGAGATCGTGCCGGAGCAAACGCTCCGGCACGATCTTCGTGTATTACAGATTCGATTCAATGGATTATTAGGGAGAGATGGAAAAACCTTCAAATGATTTCCTGCTTCCGCAGATCAGTTACAAAGGCAATTAACAAATGTTATTTTCCGACTGGGGGCGCATTACCAGATCGTGTACGCAGCCTTCCTCGTTCTCGATACAAGCCAAAATCATCTTGGCAACTGTGTTGGCCCGCAGATAGGTGTGATTGGGAACGGCTCTGAAGTTGGTGTCGATGCCGCCTGGGTACACGCTGCACACGCCGATGTTCTCATCCTTCACTTCTTTCAGCAAAATTTTGCTGATGCCCTCCATAGCGCACTTGCTGGCGGTATAGGCTGCCATCATAGGATTGTTATAGAGGCAGGCGCTGCTCAAAATATTCACGATCAAGCCTTCTTTTTGGGCAGACATCACAGGATAGATGCCCTGGATCATACCAAGGTGGCTGACACAGTTTAATTCGAACATATACCGCAGATCCCGCAGGTTGACATCTACCGCCCGGTCTTTTTTGATGTTGGCGCCTGCGTTGTTGATCAGAATATCCACCCGACCAAAATAGTCAATTACTTGCTTGCAGAAGGTCTCCCGGGCGTCGTCGTCCACCATATCAAAGCACGCGGTATATAATTTACAACCGGGCAGCTGCGCGGCAAGAGCCTCCATCTTTTCGGGATTTCGTCCGCAAAGGGCCAAATCGTATTCTTTATACAACAGAAGCGCCAAAGCTTTGCCCAAGCCGTCGGTGGCGCCGGTAATGACTGCAACTTTTCTCATATGTTATCTCCTTTTGCTATATCAACTCAGCCATCCAGCCGGATGCCGCCCTCCTGGCGGATGGACAGCACATGGCAGCTGCCTGCGCCCAAAGCGTTTTCAATTCCGGCTTTAAAGCTTTCCAGCATATCCAGCGGAACGAAGGCCTGGACAGTGCCGGCAAAGCCACCACCGTGGACACGGTATGCGCCCCGTCCCTGCAAATACTGCTCGCACAGGGCAAGGGCAACCGCCATATCCTGATGCAGCACATAGCCGGCGGGGATCACATTCTGCAGATACATATAAGAGGAGTGGCCGCTTTCGGTAACCATCCGCAGAAATGCATCAAAGTCACCGGCTTTCAGGGCTGCCACCTGCCGGCGGACGCGGTCATTTTCCTGATATTCATGGATGCATCGCAGCACGGCCCGATCGCCGTATGCTTTCCGCAACGCAGGGATCGCTGCATAAAAATCGGCCTCAGGAACCTGGGTCAAGACCTCTTTTCCGAAGTGACCGGCAACCGCCTTCATCTCTTGGGGTACGGCGGCGTATTCGTCAGTGAGATCGGCATGGTCAGCACCGCTGTCAATGATACACAGGGCGTGGCCTGCGGCAGCAAAATCGAAGTCCAGTTTTTCCACCACGGGGGCAGCCGGATTGGCAAAATCGATGAACACCATGCCGCCTACACTGGAGGCGGTCTGGTCCATCAGGCCGCAGGGCTTGCCGAAATAGACATTTTCTGCGTACTGACCGATCTGGGCGATCTCCACGGGGGTGATCTTCTTGTCAAAGAACAGTTCGTTCAGGATGGTGCCCATCAGCACCTCAAAGGCGGCAGAAGAGCTAAGACCCGAGCCGGGCAGCACCGTGGAGGTGACAGAAGCATCAAAGCCCTGCAGCACAGCGCCCCGCTGGGCAAAGGCAGCCGCAACGCCCCGCACAAGGGCAGCGGTGGAGTTTACCTCCTCGGGGTGGACGGACAGATCCGCCAGGTCGATCTCCACAGGGGCATACCCTTCAGAGCAAACCCGGATGATCGAAGAATCGTTCAGTGTGACCTTGGCGATAGATTCCAGATTCACAGCGCCTGCCAAAACACAGCCGTGCTGATGGTCGGTATGGTTGCCACTGATCTCGGTACGGCCGGGGGCGGAAAAGGTATAAACTGTATGCATAGATGTACTCGCTTTCTGATAATTTAGTGGAAAAAGGGGCTGTAAAAAACTACAGCCCCTTTTTGCTTGCCTGTTATTCAGAGTCCCAACCGGCGTAGAGGGTCATGGCAGCTTCTACAGTATGGTGGGAGAAGGACCATTTTTCCTCCAGAGCGGGGTCTGCGTACCAACCGGTAAACACATAGCCATCCCGGGTGGGCGCAGCAGGCTCCGGCACAAATGCGCCGTAGTCCAGCTTGACGCTTTCCACCTGGCTGCCGCCGTTGGAATCAAAGGTGACAAGAAACCCGCCGTCCCGGATGCCAGTGAAAGCCACCACCAGGATCAGGATCACACAGACCGCAATGGTGATATCCAATGCGCGGACGCTGATCTTGACGCCCTTGTAAAGGCCCTTTAGCTGCCGGGGCTGCTGTTGAGAATCCTTGGGGTTCGTATCCATTACTTCTTAACCAGGTACTTCCGCATATCCAGTGCGCAGGCACACAGGATGATGGCGCCCTTGATGATATACAGGCTGGAGGAGCTTACGCCCAGCATGGTCAGGGCGATGAAGATGATCCGCAAAATCAGCACGCCCAAAAGGATGCCGCTGATCTTACCGGTGCCGCCCACGAAGGAGACACCGCCGATGACGCAGGCTGCGATGGCGTCGCACTCATAGTTGGCGCCGGTACCGGCAGCGATAGAGCCGGAGCGGTAACCCTCAATGAAACCGCCGTAGCCGTACATTGCGCCGGCCAGGGTGTGTACCAGAATGGTGGTCAGGAATACGTTTACGCCGGAAACCTTGGCAGCTTCGGGGTTGGAGCCTACGGCAAACATATTCTTGCCGAAGGTGGTCTTGTTCCAGATGACCCACATCAGGACCGCCAGAACAGCTGCGTACAGTACATACAGGGGGATCTTGGTGTTGCCCAGACGGAACATCTCAGAGCCTACGATGGTGTCATACAGAGGATCCAGACTGGAAATGGGAGAGCCGTTGTTGCCGTTCAGGTCAAAGAACCACAGGATGATACCGTAGGTGATCAGCTGGGTGGACAGTGTGACGATAAACGGATGCAGGCTGAATTTTGCCACGAAGAAACCGTTGACAGCACCGATGATGGCGCCGATGGCAATGACAGTGACGAAGGTGACGAAGATCCACAGGGGAGTCACTTCGGGTAGACTGGTCAGCATCTTGTTGGCAAAGTCGGTTTTTTGCAGGAATGCGCCGGTGATGGCGGCGGTCAAGCCGGTAACACGGCCGGCAGACAGGTCAGTACCGGTCAGAACGATACAGCCTGCGATACCCAGCGCCATAGGCAGGTAAGCAGCCAGCTGGACGATCAGGTTGCCCAGAGAGCCGAGGGTCAAAAACTGCGGACGCTGAATTGCGGTGTAGACACAGAAGATCAGCATCAGGATGTACAGAGCGTTATTCAAAATACCATCGGACCAGAAGCGGCGCTTGTCCTTCTTGTCCATCTGCTTGTATTCAGCGGCAGTGCGCTGCAGGGCGGTAACAGGATTAGCCATTGTTTATTTCCTCCTTAGACATATTTAGCGGCCAGGGTCATGATTTCTTCCTGGGTGGTGTTGCGGGCATCCACTTCGCCGGCCACACGGCCGCCGGACATGACCACGATCCGGTCACAGACACCCAGAAGCTCCGGCATTTCGGAGGACACCATCACAATGGTCTTGCCCTTGTTGGCAAGGTCCAGAATCAACTGATAGATTTCGTATTTGGCACCCACATCGATACCCCGGGTGGGCTCGTCCAGCAGCAGCACCTCAGGATCGGTCAGCAGCCAGCGGCCGATGATCACCTTTTGCTGGTTACCGCCGGACAGGGCCCGGATTTTGGTTTCCTGAGAGGGGGTCTTGGTACGCATGGCGTCGATATAATACTGAGTGTCGGCCTTCTGGGTCTTCTCACCCAGGAACAGGCCAAGTTTCTTGTGCCGCTTCAGGCTGGAGATCACCGTGTTCTCCCGGATGTTCAACACGCTGAAGATACCGGTGGCCCGGCGCTCCTCGGTGAGCAGGGCGAAGCCGGTCTTGATAGACTCGCCGGCGCTCCGGTTCAGGCAAGGCTTGCCGTCCAGCGTGACAGTGCCGGATTTTCGTGTGCGTACACCGAAGATGCTCTCCAGAGTCTCGGTACGGCCGGAGCTGTCCAGACCTGCAAGACCCAGGATCTCGCCCCGGCGTGCCTCAAAGGACACATCCCGCAGTTGGTTGTACATGCCGGTGAGATGCTCCACCTTCAGATATACATCTCCGGGTTTGTTGGTCTTGGGCGGGAACTGGTTGGTCAGTTCGCGGCCAACCATCAAACGGATAATATCAGCCATCTCCAGTTCCGCGGCAGGCTTGGTAGCCACCCACTGACCGTCACGCATGACGGTGATCTCGTCGGAGATCCGCTTGATTTCCGCCATCTTATGGGAGATGTAGATGATACCCACGCCCCGGTCACGGAGCATGTTGATGATCTTGAACAGATGCTCAACCTCTTCTTCCGTCAGGGAGGAGGTGGGCTCGTCCAGTACGATGACCTTGGAATTGTAGGAAACGGCCTTGGCGATCTCCACCATCTGCCGCTGAGACACGGGCATGGTGCTCATGATTCGCTTGGGATCTACATTGATCTCCAGCTCTTTGAAGATCGCCATGGTGTCCCGGTACATTTTCCGTTCGTTGACGATGACACCGCCGATCTTCGGGTAACGGCCAAGCCAGATGTTGTCCATAACGGAGCGCTTCAGAGCCTGGTTCAGCTCCTGATGCACCATGGCAACGCCGTTGTCCAGAGCCTCACGGCTGTTTTTGAAGTTGACTTCCTTGCCGTTTAAGTAAATGCTGCCCCCATCCTTTTTGTAAATGCCGAACAGGCATTTCATCAGGGTGGATTTACCGGCGCCGTTTTCGCCCATCAGGGCATGGACGGTACCGGCCTTCAGCTCCAGGTTGACGTGATCCAACGCCTTAACACCGGGGAAGGTTTTGGTGATGTCTACCATTTTCAGTAGCACATTCTGTTCCATATTGGGTTCCTCCCTTGAGAAAATTAAGTTTGCCGATAGAGAACGGTGGGCATCGGTGCGGGATGCCGGAACGGTGTCCACCGCTCCCTACCGTTGGCATAGACTGCCCTTATGAAAGGGGGCAGCTGCCGTCTAAACGACAGCTGCCCGGAAGTTTTGCAAATTACTCGCCGGTGTAGGGAGCGTATGCAACGTACAGCTTGGTAGCGCAGTCCTCAGCAACGGTGAAGCGCTCGTCGGTCAGGGAAGCCAGAGCATCCACAGGAGCCTTGCCCTCGTTGATAGCCTTCACGGACTGAGCGATCGCAACAGCCATGCCGTTGGCGTCCTGCTTAACGGTGCCGATCATGGAACCCTCAGCGATCAGAGCCTTGGCAGCGTCGGTAGCGTCAACGCCGAACACGGGGATCAGGTGCTTGCCTTCCTGGTTGTAGCCGGCGTTCTTCAGAGCAGCCACAACGCCTTCGGCCATGCCGTCGTTGTTGCAGATGACCAGCTCGATCATGTTGCCGTTGTCCTCGTTGAAGGAAACCAGGTTGGTGTTCATGTAGTCGGTAGCAGCCTTAGCGGACCATGCGCCCTCGGGGTCGGTCTGCCACTTCTGCTGTGCTTCAGCGTCGAAGTACTCCAGAGCGGGCTTGCCGGCAGCGGTCAGAACTGCGTCAGCATCCTCAACACCGAACTGGGTACGGGCAATTGCCTCAGCATTGCCTTCTTCGCCCTTCATCATAGCGTAGGTGATCTTGCCGTCGCCGTTCAGGTCAACAGTGTCGAAGTTGGCCAGAACGTACTCGCCAACCATCTTGCCCTGCATATGACCGGCTTCGGGAGCATCGGTGCCGATGAAGCAAGCGGTAGCCTGGTCGGCCAGCAGAGTGACATCAGAGCCCTCGGTGCCGATTGCACGGTTGAAGAACACAACGGGAACGTCACCGGCAGCATCAATGATCTTCTTGGCAGTGCCGGGGTCGCCGGAATTGACCTGGTTGACCACCAACAGGGTGGAGCCACCGGCAATAGCGGTGTTGATCTGCTCCAGCTGCTTAGCCTGATCCTTGGCAGCGAACTGGTTGTCGTACTTGATGCCCAGCTTATCCAGCTCAGCATTCAGCTCGGAACGAACAGAGCCCAGATATACGTCAGCTTCGTCGTACCAGAAAACGGTGACCTTGGGCTCTTTGGCGCCGCCACCGCAAGCAACCAGACCCAGTGCCAGGACCAGGACCAGTGCAAGTGCAATGATTCTCTTCATAAGATGAATCCTCCTAAAATATTATGCTTACACGGCTTTCATGCCGAAGTAGCTGTATAAAATGCCCTTTCGGGGACAAAAGAAAAACGAACCTGTCTTTATGCAGACCTCTGTATAAAAGTATAGCATAAGCTGTATAAAAAGTAAACTAAAATTTTGAATTTTAACAAATTTTTCCAGAGTCGACTTTTGTGGAATTGTGCAATATAACGAATCTCCCGTCCCGTAGCAGAAGCCGTGTAAACCGTAACAAAGCTACACCGCACATTTGTCCGGTGTAGCTTTGCAGTGGATATGTTACAGGTCAAAATACCGGGCGGCGTTGCGGTAGCAGATGCCCTCCACGATCTTCTGCAGGCTGGCGTCCAGATTGGGATACTCGCCGTTTTCCACCCAGGAGCCAATCAGGTTACACAGGATCCGGCGGAAGTAATCGTGCCGGGCGTAGCTCAGGAAGGAGCGGGAATCGGTGAGCATGCCGATGAAGTTGCCAAGCAATCCCAGATTGCCCAGAGAGATCATCTGGTCGGTCATGCCGGTTTTGTGGTCGTTGAACCACCAGGCAGAGCCGTGCTGCATTTTGCCGGGGACAGAGCTGTCCTGGAAGCAGCCGATGATGGTGCCCAGCTGGGCATTATCGGCGGGATTCAGGGAGTACAGGATGGTCTTGGGGCAGCAGCCGTTTGCGTCCAGTGCGCTGGGCAGCTGTGCAAGATTGCTGCCGCAGGTGTTCTGTGCGATGGCGTCCACACCGGTGTCGGGGCCTTGGGCGGTGAAGATCCGGCTGTTGTTGTTCCGCAGGCAGGAGTAGTGCAGCTGCATGGCAATATTTCGCTGGGCATAAGCCTTACCCAGATGCAGCAGGATGACTGTTTGATAGCCGTCGATCTCCTCGGTGGTGAGGGATTCACCCCGCAGAGCCTTCTGATAAATTGCATCAGCCTGCTCCATGGTGCACGCCCGGTAGGGGATATAGTCCAGACCGTGGTCGCTGGCCTTACAGCCGTGGGCGTGGAAGTGATCCAGCCGGGCAGACAAAGCATCCAGAACTTCAGCCATGGAGGCAAGCTGGGACTTGCCCACGGAAGCGGCAAGCTGAGCCATATACGCCTTCCAGCCATCTTTGTGGATGTTGACGGCCTTATCGGGGCGGAAGGAGGGGGCTACGGTAAAGGAAACAGTAGGGTCGGCGGCAATCTTTTCGTGCCAGCGCAGGTCATCAATGGGATCATCGGTGGTGCCGATAAAGGCCACATTTGCCTTCCGGATCAGACCCCGTGCGGACATGTCCGGATCGTTGCGGAGCTTGTCGTTGCAAATTTCCCAGATCCGGGGCGCACTTTCGGTAGTCAGCGGCTCATAGATGCCAAAGAACTGCTGCAGCTCCAGATGGCACCAGTGGTACATAGGGTTGCCGATGGCCATTTCCAGTGCCTCGGTGAATTTCAGGAACCGAGCATAGGGGTCGGCATTTCCGGTGATATACTTCTCCTCGATGCCGTGAGAACGCATCAGACGCCACTTGTAGTGGTCACCGGAGTAGCTGCCGTCGGGGTTCTGACCACCCAGCCACACTTCTACGATGTTATTGAACCGGCGGTCCTCATAAATCTCTTTGGGATTTAAGTGGCAGTGGTAGTCTACTAACGGCTGATGCTCGGCAAAATCGTGGAACAAATGCCGGGCTGTTTCTGTTTCCAGCAGGAAATCCTTATCCATAAAAGCGCGCATGGGAAACACTCCTTCGTTTCGTTTTCTAACCTATAGTATACAGGAAAAAGTGCCGATTGCAATAAGCAATAGTTGTGCTTCACATTGCAAAAACGGCTAAAAATCTCCGGTCCCGCAGGACCGGAGATTTATCTTTCAATAACGGGGGGGACGGATGTACAGCTCATGGGAAGCGGCGGCCGGCCGGGCATACACACCGGACACCAGACCCAGCATGGCGTACAGCGACACGATGGAGGTAGCGCCGTAGCTGATAAAGGGCAGGGTCAGACCGATAACCGGCATCACACCAATGCACATACCCACATTGATGATCACCTGGAAGATCAGAGCGGCAGCCGCACCGAAGCAAATGAGTCGTCGGGTATAGTCCTGACTGCGGGTGCCTACCCAGACACACCGGGCAACAATCAGTCCCAACAGCACAAGCACGAAGGCGCACCCCACAAAACCCAGTTCCTCGCCCAAGGCGGAGAAAATGAAGTCGGTATGCTGACCCCACAGGGCGCCGTTTTGGGTACGGTGACCGTTGAACAGACCCTGTCCGGTCATACCGCCGCCGGTGAGAGAGCGCAGGCTTAGATTATATTGATAGCTTACACCAAGTCCTGATGCGTCCAGCTCCGGCTTAAACAGAACCGCGATTCGCAGCTGCTGGTATTCACTGAGCAAGGGCCAAATGATAGGGAACAGGATCGCAACACCACCGATGGCAGCGCCGAACCAAAGCAGGCTCACACCACCGCTGAAGGCCATGGCTACAAAAATAAACACAAAGATCAGAGACACACCCAAGTCATTAGATAGTTCGTAATTCAGCAGAAACAGCAGTCCCAGATGAAATGCCATATGAATGACGGATTTGACCGAGGAGATGTTCTCTCTGTGTGAGGTCATCACCGAGGCCATGATCAGGATATAGGTGATCTTGCAGATCTCTGCCACCTGAATGTTAAAGGGCAGGAAGGGCAGCTCGACCCAGCTTTTGTTGCCGTTGATTTCCACACCGAAAGGGATCAGCAGCGCCAGGAAGCAGATGTTGAAGATCACAAGGGCAATGCGATGTTCTGAAAAGACCTCTGCGTCAATAGAAGAAACCAGGGCATACAGGATGATGCCGATGATCGCGCCTACGATCTGCATCAGGATGTAACGCATGGACTCCAGATAATTGGTGGCGCTGGCAATGACCAAAACGCCGAATGCGGTGGTGATCACGCAAAGCAGAAGCAGAACCCAGTCGCCTTTGCGGATGGCTTCTTTCACTTGTTGAATATAGCGACCCATTGCCACACCTCCTTTTTAAGATATCATAGCATTTTTTTTGGAAAAAGTAAACACCTTATCCCATACCAAAAACTGCCGTGACGGAAATAAAAAAGCGGGCGCGCCGCAGTAACGGCGCGCCCATAAAAATTGCATATTATGCCAGATAAATCGCCTTGCAGGCCAGCATGGTCATATAACAGTCCAGCTTGCTGATCAGCTCCATAGGAGCGTGCATGCACAGCACAGGCACGCCGGCGTCCACGGTGACGATGTTCCGGTTTGCCATGTAAGCAGCCACAGTGCCGCCGCCGCCCTGATCTACCTTGCCCAGGGTAGCGATCTGCCACAGCACGCCTGCGTTGTCCAGCGTGGTGCGCACGTGACCCATAGCCTCGGCAGAGGCATCAGAAGCGCCGCCCTTGCCCCGGGAGCCGGTGTACTTGCAGATGGAGATGCCGTAGTTCAGACGGCTGTTGTTTCTGCGGTCGCAGGTCTCTGCAAAATTGGGGTCAAAAGCGTTGGAAACGTCGGCGGACAGGCAGAAGGAGTTTTGAAAGCAGTGGCTCAGCTTCACGCCCTGGGCGTCGCACAGCATTTCCATAAAGTACTCGAAGGCCTGACTCTGCATGCCGGAAATACCCACAGAGCCGATCTCTTCTTTGTCGGCCAGGATGCACACGGCGGTGTGCTTGGGAGTGCCCATAGTCAACAAAGGATCAATCTCTGCGAAGGCGCAGACCCGGTCATCGTGACCGTATGCGCCCAGCAGACTCCGGTCAAGACCCACCTCCCGGCAACGGCCGGCAGGCACGATGGTCAGCTCCGCAGACAGGAAGTCTTCTTCGATAATGCCGTACTTCTCGTTCAGCAGCTTCATGATGTGCAGCTTGACAAGGTCGGCGCCTTCATCCTGCAAGGGCTCAGTGCCCAAAATCACATTCAGCTGCTCGCCTTCAATGACCTTGGCGGCGGTCTTCTGCATCTGGTCGGCAGACAAGTGGATCAGCAGGTCGGAAACACACAGGACAGGATCGTTGTCGTCCTCACCGACGGTCACGGTGACCACCGTGCCGTCCTTCCGGTAGACCACGCCGTGGAGGGCCAGAGGGACAGTTGCCCACTGGTACTTCTTTATGCCGCCGTAGTAGTGGGTCTTGAAATAGGCAATTTCAGAATCCTCATACAGAGGATTGGGCTTGATGTCCATCCGGGGGGAATCCACATGGGCGGCGCAGATGTTTGCACCCTCTGCCAGAGATTCGCTGCCCACGACCGCCAGCAGAATGCTCTTGCCCCGGTTGTTCAGGTATACCTTGTCACCGGGCTTTACATCCATACCGGGTTTCATTTCTTTAAAGCCGTGCTCTTCCGCGGTGGCGACCGCCCAGGCGGTGGCTTCCCGCTCGGTCTTGCAGGCGTCGATAAATGCTCTATAGCGCTTGCAATAGCTTTCCATTTCTTCTCTCTGCTCAGCTGTCAGAGAGGCATAGCCGTTCTTGGGGTCGGCCAACAGTGCTTTGCGAAGTTCCTCCATATTGGTTACTCCTTTACGGGTTTTTCTTTTATTATAGTCAGGTTCTTAAAAAACACAAGGCATTTTTCTTGGAAATCTTCCAGATCGCCGTCGTTGCAGAGAATATAATTGCATTTCTCCCGGAAATAGCTTTCCGGCTTTTGTGCGTCGATGCGCAAGATTGCCCGCTCCCGGGAAAGACCGTCCCGTTCCTGTAGACGCCGGATCCGGTGCTCCCGGGGAGCGGTAACGGCAACGGTCACATCGCACAGCTGCCCCAAACCACCGTCAAACAGCTCGATGGCATCAATGGCAGCAAGGGGAGGGTTGTCCTGTAAAAGCCGAAGGACTTCTTTTCTTACGGCGCTGTGGGTGATTTGGTTTAAGTCCCGGAGGGCCTGCTCATGAGAAAAGACGATGGGGGCAAGGGCTTTTCTGTCCAGAATACCGTCTTTTACCATGCCGGGAAACCGGGTATCAATGGCTCGGAGCAACTCCCCATCGGTCTGCAGCAGGTGGTGGTAAACCTGATCACAGTCGATGATTACGCCGCCCAGCTCACGAATTACCTGCAAGGCGGTGGTCTTGCCGCAGCCGGTGCCGCCGGTGATGCCAATGATCATTCCTACACCTCCCCGTCGATGATCCGGAAGGCGGCAGCCTTTTTTAGTCGGTTTTGCACCGCATAGGCGACGCCTCCGCCCACGGGGCAGCGGGCATATACTTTTCCAATGCTGGGGTCATCCAGCTGCCGCAGGGCGGCAAAGAGACCTGCGGACAAGGTGGAAACATCGTCCTCCCGTCCGTAGGACAGGGGGGCGCAATCTGCATACAAGGGAAGTTCTTCTTCAAAGCACAGCACCCGGTCGCCGGGGGCAAAATGGCGATGAATGTAGGCGGCGGCTTTCTCCCGGCTGCCGGACACGATCAGCACCTCCGCCTGAGGGGCATAGTGTTTATACTTCATGCCGGGGGCTTTCACCACTGCGTCCTTATCGATCTGGGCGGTGACGGCCTTGTCCACCACCAAATCTCCCAGCACCTCCAGCAGCTGCTCCGGGGTGATACCGCCGGGACGCAGGAGCCGGGGGCGGTCTTCTGTCAAGTCCACAATGGTAGACTCCACGCCTACCCGGCAGGGGCCTCCGTCTACTACCGCGGCGATTTTGCCATGGTGGTCGTGGAGCACGTGCTGTGCGGTGGTGGTGGAGGGTTTTCCGGAGAGATTGGCAGAGGGGGCGGCAATGGGCACGCCGGAAAGACGGATGATTTCCCTGGTGACCGCATTGTCAGGACATCGGACTGCCACCGTGGGCAGACCTGCGGTGGTGCACCTGGGGACAGTGTCCCGGGCAGGAAGCACCAGGGTCAGCGGGCCGGGCCAGAACCGTTCTGCAAGAGCATAGGCAGCCGGGGGGATGCTGTGACAGAATTTTTCCATATCGGAAGCCTCTGCCACATGGAGGATCAAGGGGTTATCCTGGGGGCGACCTTTGGCAACAAAGATCTTTGCCACCGCCTCAGGATTCAACCCGTCCGCACCCAGACCGTACACGGTCTCTGTGGGGATGGCTACCAGCTCGCCCTTTTGAATGAGATCCGCCGCAAGGGCAGGGGTATCTGCCGCACCTGCGGAGAGGATTTTTGTGATCATAGAGATTCCTCCAAAAATGGGGAGACTTTTGAAAAAGGAAACGGGAGCAGCGGTAGCTGCTCCCGTCTTATGGATTAAACAGTGGGCTGGTTAGCAGCTTCGATGATCTGGACAAACTTCTCGGGAACCAGAGATGCGCCGCCGATCAGGCCGCCGTCGATATCGGGCTGTGCCAGCAGCTCAGCAGCGTTGGAGGCCTTCATGGAGCCTCCGTACTGGATGGTGATGCTGCGGGCGATACGGGCACCGTACAGATGACGCACGGTGGTGCGGATGAAGGTGCAGACCTCAGCAGCCTGCTCGGAGGTAGC
>JAZNRW010000017.1:0-3546 GCA_045590835.1 Faecousia sp. | reverse complement strand
TGCGGTGGATACCGGCAACCACCCCAACGGCTTCACCCAGGAGAATATAAAGACTTTCTCCAAGCAGCTCAAAGAGCTGGGCTTTGACTATGACTGGTCCAAGCTGACCTCTACCTCCGATCCGGAGTTCTATAAGTGGACCCAGTGGATCTTTAAGAAGCTGTACGAGGCCGGCTACGCCAAGCGGATCGAGATGCCGGTGAACTGGTGCGAGGCGCTGGGCACTGTACTTGCCAACGACGAAGTCATCGACGGAAAATCCGAGCGCGGCGGCTACCCGGTGGAAAAGAAGATGATGATGCAGTGGGTCATCGACCAGCCGGCCTTTGCGGAAAAGCTGCTGGAAGGCCTGAATGATATCGATTGGCCCGAATCCACCAAGGAGATCCAGCGCAACTGGATCGGCAAGTCTACCGGCGTGGAAGTGGATTTCCAGCTGGTTGGCGGCGGCGCTTTCTCCATTTATACTACCTGTATCGAAACCATCTACGGCATCACCTTCATGGTACTTGCTCCCGACGGCAAGATCACCCAGAGCCTTCTGAACCGGGTAGAGAACCGGGAGGAAGTGCAGGCTTACATCAATGAGGCTGCCAAGAAGAGCGAGATCGATCGTACCGATGCCACCAAGACCAAGACAGGCTGCCGGCTGCAGGGCGTGTATGCCATCAACCCTGTCAACGGCAAGGAAGTGCCTGTGTTCATCGGCGATTTCGTGCTGGGTAACTACGGCACCGGCGCTGTTATGGCCGTTCCCAGCCACGACCAGCGTGACTTTGAGTATGCCGTGGCTCATAATATCCCAATGATCCAGGTCATCGAGGGCCGGGATGTGTCCGAATGTGCCTTCGAGAAGCAGGACTATCTGGGCAAGGGCTGCAAGCTGGTCAATTCTGAGGAGTTCACCGGCCTGACCGTGGAGGAGGCCAAGGAGGCCATCACCCAGAAGCTTGAAAAAGCCGGTGTCGCCCGCAGAAAGAACAACTACCATTTCCGGGAGTGGATCTTCGCCCGTCAGCGCTACTGGGGCGAGCCTGTCCCCTGTGTGTACACAGAAGACGGCGAAACCGTATTCCTGCCGGATGAAGAGCTGCCTCTGATCCTCCCGGAGCTGGAGGATTACAAGGGCCGTAACGGTCAGGCACCTCTGGAGAATGCAACCGAGTGGAAGCAGTACGATAAGGGCGGTATTAAGGGCCTACGGGAGACCTCTACCATGCCTGGCTCTGCCGGCTCTTCCTGGTACTACATGCGCTACATTGACCCCAGAAACGATAAGGCCTTCTGCGATCCGGAGCTATTAAAGCACTGGATGCCTGTTGACCTGTATGTGGGCGGACCTGAGCACGCGGTGGGTCACCTGATGTATGCCCGTATCTGGAATCGTTTCCTGTACGATAATGGCCTGTCTCCTGTAAAAGAGCCTTTCCAAAAGCTGGTCCACCAGGGTATGATCCTGGGCGAGAACGGCATTAAGATGGGTAAGCGCTTCCCGGAATTCGTGGTCAACCCCAGTGATATCGTCCGGGAGTACGGCGCGGACACCCTGCGTCTTTACGAGATGTTTATGGGTCCCCTGGAGGTCTCCAAGCCCTGGAGCACATCCGCCGTTGCCGGTGCAAGAAAGTTTATCAACCGTGTCTGGAACTTCTTTACCGAGCCTGCCAACATCACCGATACCGATGACGGCAAGCTGACCAAGATCTACCACCAGACGGTCAAGAAGGTAAGCTCCGACTTTGAGTCTCTGGGTTTCAATACCGCCATCGCGCAAATGATGGTCTTCGTCAACGAGGTGTATAAGAACGGCACTTGCCCCAGAGAGTATGCCGAGGGCTTCATCAAGATGATCTCCTGCATCACCCCTCATGTGGGTGAGGAGATCTGGCAGGCTCTGGGCCACGAAAAGACCATTGCCTACGAGAGCTGGCCTACCTACAGCGAGGAAAAGTGCAAGGATTCCGAAGTGACCTTTGCGGTGCAGGTCAACGGCAAAATGCGCGGCACTGTGGTGATGGATGCAGACCTGGATAATGATACCGTGGTCAACAATGTTTTGGCTGATCCGAAAATTGCAGCTTTCCTGCAAAAGAACGGCGGCAATATCGTCAAGACCATCGTGGTCAAGAACAAACTGGTCAATCTGATCGTAAAGTAAATAAAAATTACAAAAGCTACAAATAATCAAGAACATTTTTATGATTTGTCATAGAAATGTTCTTGATTTTTGTTTTGCTATTTCATAATATAATTATAGGTCGACATAAAACTGAGATGGGCCAAAGAGAATCCATACAAAAATAGGGAAGAGGAGGGCATCTTGTATGAAACGATTGATTGTGCTACTTATGTGTGTTGTGCTGCTTTTGAGCGGATGCGCCGGCGGTGGGGTTTCGCAGAAAGAAACAGAACCCACGCAAACGGAAACCCAAAACACCACAGAACCCACCCAGACGACTACGGGTGCCAGTGACCCTACGGTAGATGCAACAGAACCTACAAATGATTCCGCGGATCTCGTGGATCCTGAGCAGGAAACGATTGTGCTGGATGGCAAGGTGCGAGTCATGGGCAAAATGCTGTTTACCCCATTACCCGGGATGACCGCAGGCAGGTATAATGAATATTTAGGCCATGGCGGCGGTGTTCGGCTGTATAATGCCCAGGGAACGATGTACGGCAACGCAGTCCGACACATAAATACGCAAGTCATCTTTGAAGAGGGCAAGCTGGTAGGAATGGGACCCATTGACAACCACGCAGGCTTTGTCTCTGACTTTGTTTCCGTGGAATCCGGCGCGCCCTGCATTGTGGCGGAATATGCTGTGGATGTTTACAACGAGGAAGAAATGCTTTATGTAGGCGTGCACAAATACTGGTACGCCCTTTGGGCAGTAGAGGGCAAAGAGCCGGTTTACGGGATCTGGCTGGATCAGGATGGATATACAATGGATGATCTAATAGAGCTTGCCAAGAGTGTCACCTTTACGGAAGATGCATTTGTGGACGAGTACAAATAAGAAACATTGTAAAGCAATTAAAAAATTTTAACCATATCGAACAGTGTGTTTTATGTTTCTCGCATAGTTTTTTGTCAAAAAGGAAGAAACTCCGCTTGACAAATAGAGAAATTCAGCATATAATAGTCGAGCCGATATGGCCCTGAACGCATCCAGGATGTAGCCGGATGCCATCGGAGGGAGGGAAAACAATGTCTGAAATTCGCGTGAAGGAAAATGAGTCTCTGGGAAGCGCTCTGCGTCGTTTTAAGCGGAGCTGGGCCAAGGAGGGCGTCATTGCCGAAGTTAAGAAGCGCGAGCATTACGTCAGCCCCAGCCTGAAGCGTAAGCAGAAGTCTGAAGCTGCCCGTAAGAACAAGAGAAAGTTCTACTAATTGAAAATCCCTCTTTTGTTTTTGCTCAAAACCGCCTGTCATTCGACAGGCGGTTTATATTTTGCGATAAAATATTTGCCCAATTCCTGGTACAATCCAACTGCACGGGTAACGCCGAGTGAATCTGCCAGTTCCAGTTTGCTTTCCAGTGT
>JAZNRW010000016.1:0-9861 GCA_045590835.1 Faecousia sp. | reverse complement strand
TCATATTTATGTTAAAAATTAGACCCATCAACAGCTGTTCGCTTAAGATGATGGGTCTAACCTTATTAATTAATGATTATAGCGCGTTCAAAATAATTACTTCATTGCTTCCTCGACAGCAACAGCAACGCTAACGGTCATACCAACCATGGGGTTGTTACCAGCACCCAAAAAGCCCATCATCTCAACGTGAGCGGGAACGGAGGAAGAACCTGCGAACTGTGCATCGCCGTGCATACGACCCATAGTATCAGTCATACCGTAGGAAGCGGGACCTGCAGCCATGTTATCGGGGTGCAGGGTACGGCCGGTGCCGCCGCCGGAAGCAACGGAGAAGTACTTCTTGCCCTGCTCCATGCACTCCTTCTTGTAGGTGCCGGCAACAGGATGCTGGAAACGAGTGGGGTTGGTGGAGTTGCCGGTGATGGAAACGTCAACACCCTCGTAACGCATAACAGCAACACCCTCGCGAACATCGTCACAGCCGTAGCAGTTAACAGCGGCGCGCTCGCCCTTGGAGTAGGGGATACGCTCAACGATCTTCAGCTCGCCGGTGTAGTAGTCGAACTGGGTCTTCACATAGGTGAAGCCGTTGATCCGGGAGATGATCTGCGCAGCGTCCTTGCCCAGACCGTTCAGGATAACACGCAGGGGCTCCTTACGAGCCTTGTTGGCGGAACGGGCAATGCCGATCGCGCCTTCCGCAGCAGCGAAGGACTCGTGGCCGGCCAGGAATGCGAAGCACTTGGTCTCATCCCGCAGCAGCATAGCGCCCAGATTGCCGTGACCCAGACCGACCTTGCGGTCCTCAGCGACGGAGCCGGGGATGCAGAATGCCTGCAGGCCGATGCCGATGGCCTCAGCGGCCTCAGCAGCAGTCTTAACACCCTTCTTCAGAGCGATGGCAGCGCCAACGCAGTAAGCCCAAGCCACATCCTCGAAAGCGATGGGCTGAATACCCTTCACGATCTCGTAGGGATCGAAGCCCTTGGCGGTGCACATTTCGCGGCACTCTTCCACGGAGTTCAGACCGTACTGAGCCAGAACGCCGTTGATTTTGTCAATTTTTCTTTCGTAACCTTCAAACAAAGCCATAGCAGCGTCCTCCTCTTATTCGTGACGGGGATCGATGTACTTGGCAGCGTCGGCAAAGCGGCCATAGGAGCCCTTAGCCTTCTTCAGCGCCTCGTTAGCATCGTCACCCTTCTTGATGAAGTCCATCATTCTGCCCAGATTGATGAACTCGTAACCGGTGATCAGGTTGTCCTCATCCAGAGCGATGCGGGTCACGTAACCCTCAGCCATCTCCAGATAACGGGGACCCTTAGCCTTGGTGGCGAACATGGTGCCAACCTGGCTGCGCAGACCCTTGCCCAGGTCTTCCAGAGAAGCGCCCACTGCCAAGCCGTCCTCGGAGAATGCGGACTGGCTGCGACCGTAAACGATCTGCAAGAACAGCTCACGCATAGCGGTGTTGATGGCATCGCACACCAGGTCGGTGTTCAGAGCCTCCAGCAGGGTCTTGCCGATCAGAATCTCGGAAGCCATAGCTGCGGAGTGGGTCATGCCGGAGCAACCCAGAGTCTCCACCAGAGCTTCCTCAATGATGCCTTCCTTCACATTCAGGGTCAGCTTGCAGCAGCCCTGCTGAGGAGCGCACCAGCCGATGCCGTGGGTAAAACCGGAGACATCTTTAATTTCCTTGACCTGCACCCACTTGCCCTCTTCGGGGATGGGAGCGGGGCCGTGGTAGGCACCCTTGGCCACGGAGCACATATGCTGTACTTCTGCACTATAAATCATGGCAATTTTCCTTTCTTTTCAAAAGACAAGATGCGTCTTTTGTTAAACTTACTTTGGAATAGACATTTTCCGGAACTATTATACTGGATTGCCTCCGCAATGTCAATAATTAACAACGAAAAGGCGAGTATGGTTTGCAAAAAAACGACTATACTACCCATATCACAGCAAAAGGAGGAATCGCTATGAATTGCCATGCAAACAAGAGCATCGAATGTACCGTTCAGCAGTGCGCCAACCACTGCTCCGACAGCAACTACTGCGCTCTGGATAAGATCCTGGTAGGCACCCACGAGGGCAATCCTACTATGGATCAGTGCACCGACTGCAAATCCTTCCGCAAAAAGTAAGCATTATCCTTAGTGCGGCGGCGAAAAGCCGCCGCACATTTTCTTTTCTCTTGACGAAAATAGGGAATGTGCTATGATATAATAGCAAATGTATGGAAACAAATCGTTTGCGGACACAAAAACTTCATATATGCGTGCTATACTTATAAATCATGCACTTAGAACAGGAGCGAATTTGATGGATACTTATGAAAATGAATATACACAAAGCGAACCGCAGGAGGAGCATCGGCCTGTAAAGCCGTCCCCCTTTGCAGATTCTCCTTATACCTGCGCTGCTCCTGAGCAGACAGTGAAACCCGTCACCAAACGAAAATCCGGTAGCGGTTGGAAGATCCTGCTGGTGATTGCGCTGGTTCTGTTTGCCTGCAGCGCTACGGCCTTGGGGGTTGGCGTGTACTGGCAAGAGAAAATGGACGATATGGAAGATGCTATGGAAGACAAGTTCCAGGCATTGGAGGAAATCTACCGGGAAACTGTTTTAAACCCCGGAGAAAATGCGGAAGCACCCAGCGAGGGTATGACCCCCGGTCAGGTGTATGCCGCCAATGTGCAGGCTGTGGTCGCCATCAACAGTATCTATGAATCCCAGAATGGCTACGGCGAAGGCTTTGGCTCCGGTTTTATCCTCACCGAGGATGGATATGTGGCAACAAATTACCATGTGGTCCAGTCTGCCACAAAGATCCATGTGCTCACCTACGACGATACGGCATACGCTGCAGAGTTGGTGGGGTTTGATGCCACCAATGACATTGCCCTTTTGAAGATCGAGGCAACAGACCTGCCCCATGTTAGCGTGGGCAGCAGCGATAAGCTGGTAGTAGGTGACCAGGTGGCGGCCATCGGCAACCCTCTGGGCGAGCTGACTTCCACCTTGACGGTGGGCTACATCAGCGCCAAGGATCGGGTGATCAATACAGACGGCACGGTCATCAATATGCTGCAGACCGATGCTGCCATCAATTCCGGCAACTCCGGCGGTCCTCTGTTTAATATGCGGGGACAGGTGGTGGGTATTACCACTGCCAAGTATACGGGCAGCAGCACCTCCGGCGCTACCATTGAGGGCCTGGGCTTTGCTATTCCCATTGATGATGTGATGGGTATGTTCCAGGACCTGATGGATTACGGTTATGTGACCGGCGCTTACCTGGGCGTCTATGTGCGGGATGTGGATACATCCGCTCAGTCCTACGGACTGCCTGCCGGTGCCTTTGTGGAAAAAATTATGGAAGGTATGGCCGCCGAAAGAGCCGGTATTCTGGCAGGGGATATTATTGTGAATCTGGGCGGATATGATGTGACTTCCGTAACGGACCTGACCCGGGTGCTGCGTAGATTTGAGGCAGGAGAGAGCATAACTGTTACCGTGTACCGTAACGGAGAATCTGTATATCTGCACATTACTTTGGACGAAAAACCTGTGGAAACACCTACAGAACCAACAGAGCCTTCCCAACAGACCCCCAATATGCCCAATGCGGGGGACTTTGATAACTGGTTTGACTTTTTTGCCCCGTTCTTCGGGCAGAATCAGGATTGATTTTGCGGATTTGTGCGGAATCACAGTAGATTATTTCTGCATCTTGAGATATAATGTGAGTCGCTTACAATCAAGATATGTAGCCAGGAGGTTGTATTTTAGATATGAGAAAGATAAATTTCCATTTTAATATGCCCAATATGTCCCCAAAAAAGAAACGGACATTTTTAATTGTGCTGTGCGTGGTGCTGGCCTTGTTGCTGGCGCTGCTGATCGTGGGCACAGCATATTTGGAGAGCATGTTCGGCCTGATCAACAAGAACCCGGACGATACGACATTGTCCTCTTCTGAAATGGAAGAGCTGCTGAAAGGTGATGAGACCACAGACCCTGAGTTTTCCGGTGTTACAATGGATCCGGAGGATGTGGAGTGGGGAACCGGTAGCGATATTGAAGTCGGTGAAGGCATTATCAACATTATGCTGATCGGACAGGATCGCCGGGCAGGTGAGGCCCGTACCCGTTCCGATGTGATGATGCTTTGCACCATCAACAAGGCAGAGAAGACATTCACTATGACTTCCTTTATGCGGGATATGTATGTGCAGATTCCCGGCTATCAGGATAACCGGATCAATGTTTGCTACGCCTTGCAGGGTATGGAGCTGTTGAATGAATGTCTGAAGCTAAACTTCGGTGTTACCGTGGACGGCAATGTGGAAGTGGACTTCTACGGCTTTATGGATTTGATCGATCTGATGGGCGGCGTGGATATTTACCTGAACAGCGCCGAGGCCAATTATTTGAACAAAAAGGGCAACTGGGAGGTGTCACAGGATAAAAACTGGTCACTTCATGAGGGTATGAACCACCTGACCGGCTCTCAGGCGTTGGCTTATGCGCGCACCCGCTATGTGGGTAAAGATGATTTCGAGCGGACAGAGCGCCAGAGAAAGGTCATAGGCGCGCTGGTGGAAAAATGTAAGAAGATGAATTTGAGTCAGCTGATGGACCTGATGGAACAGGCGCTACCCCTACTCACCACAGACCTGACCAACCGGGAGATCATGAGCTATATTATGGATATTCTGCCGATGCTTAGTAATCTGGAGATCAAGACCCAGAGAATTCCGGCCGACGGCACATTCCAGAGTGCCTGGATCCGGGATATGGCGGTTTTGGTGCCGGATCTGGAGGCAAATCGGGAACTACTAAAGGATGTTATGGCAGACTGATCCGCATATAATTCCGGTTAAAAAGAAATAGAGAATTGGTAATCCCTTCCTGTTAAAAAAAGACAAATGTATAGAAAAATATAATTTTCACTAAAAAACAGTTGGATTTTGACGCTTTTTGTGGAGTTATATACAAAATAATAATTGACAAAGCTCTGGGCAGATTGTATAATATTTATGAAAACTTGCAAATTTACCGGGAGGTTTTGTTGATGGAACTTACAAGAAGCGAAATGCAGATTATGGATGTGCTGTGGGAGGCGGGTGAACCCCTGTCCAGAGCGGATTTGCTGTCACGGTCGCAGGAGAAATCCTGGAAGGATAGTTCTGTGCATATTTTGCTCAATGGCTTGCTGCAAAAAGAGGCCATTCAGGAAGCAGGATTTGTGAAAAGAAGCAAAACCTTTGGAAGAGTCTTTTTGCCCACTATGACCCGGGAAGAATATTTTGCAAGGACTATTTTCTCTCATAGACACAAGCCGGAAATCGTAGGATTGTTTGCTGCGCTGCTGACCCGTGATGATATCACCAAAGAGAATCTGATGGATATGCGCCAGCTGCTGGATAAAAAAATCGGATAAAATAAAAGATGCGTTGCATTTGCAACGCATCTTTTTTGTCGGTGCTTTTTATTTAAGTGTTTTTCGGGCGTTTTCTCAGCAGGTATTCGTCCAACTTTTCTTTCATATTGTCGGGTATCTCCCGGGCAACGGGACACCGGGCGGCATTGGCCATCCGCTCCAGGAAGGCCTGAATGATCCGAATATCCTCTTCCATCTGCCTGGGACTCATCAGCGCTTTGGTATCATAGCTGTTGTGGATGGTGGCTGTGTTGGGAGGCGCGATCCGGGCAAAGGATACAGCTGGGATGCCCTTGTCGGCGAAGGGCGTGGAATCACTGGAGTACACATCCTGGTAGGCTTTGCAGGTGAACCCCAGCTCGTTGGAGAAATACTGCAGATAGCTCACAAGCTTTTCTTCCGAGGTACAGCAGGCGATAAACTTACCCATAATACAGCCGATCATATCCAGATTGATGTTCAGGACGATGTTCGCAAGCTCCTCTTCGTGGGCGGTGCAGTAGGCCTTGGCGCCCAAAAGTCCCCGTTCCTCGCTACCGCACCAAACAAAGCGCAGGCCGTACCGGTGGGGCGCTTTTGAAAAATGCTCCGCCATGGCAAGCAGACCCACAGAGCCGGACATATTATCATAAGCGCCCTGGGAAAGGGAAGTGGAGTCATAATGGGCAGTTAGAACAATGTATTGATCCAGTTCGCCGGGCAGATCCAGAACCACATTGTGGGAATCAGCGGTGTATTCCTCCTGCGCAAGCTGGATGGAAACGGTTTTAACCCCGGTTTCGATCATCCGGATGGCATCCTTGGCATTGATGTTCACACCGGGGATCAGATTTCCCTGAGATACATATTTCCGCAGCTCTCGCTGATCCATGTCGTGATCGGCGTAGTTGGCGTTGCCGTCGTAAGTGATGAAACCCACAGCGCCGTTTTTGTATAGATCCTGATACCGCCAGTAGCCCATGTAGCCGTCCACCATGACGATCTTGCCCTTGCACAGGGACAGGGCGTAGTCAGAGGTGTCGGTCAGATAGTACAGGGGCGCCTCCACGCTGCCGTTTCCGGCGCAAAGATAGCCCTTGCAGGGGATGCTTTCTCCGTCAGCGGTCAAAACTGCGGTTTGAATGGTTGCCATATCCACCTGAAACGGCTCCAGAACGGCATTGCCGCCGAAGGCGGCGCATTGTTCCGCCAAATACCGGGCGCAACGCAGCTCCTGGGGGCTGCCGCCGGTGCGTACATAAGCGGTTTCGTCGAATATCCGTGCGATAGTATTCAAATCCATAGATACTCCTCCATTTCTTTATATAAGAGTATTTTATCATATTTTACAGAAAAAGGAAATAACAAGTTGAAAAATCCCCTGTTCCCGGAGGAACAGGGGATAATCTGTCTTATTCTTCCCAGTTGTGCCAGACGTTCTGCACGTCGTCATCATCTTCCATAGCGTCGATGAGCTTCTGCATCATAACAGCCTGCTCCTCGGTCTCCAGCTTCTGGTAGTTCTGGGGAACCATCTCGATCTGGGCGGAAGCGAAGGTGTACTTACCCAGGTTTGCCACCACTGCGTTGAAATCGTCGGGGTCGGTGTAGATGGTGAAGCAGTCTTCTTCTGCCTCGAAGTCATCGGCGCCGGCATCCATGGCGTCCATCATGACTTCCTCTTCCTCGTAATCGCCGTCCTCGTTGTCGATGGCCAGAACGCCCTTCTTATCAAAGCTCCATGCCACACAGCCGGAAGCGCCCAGATTGCCGCCGAACTTATCAAAGTGGTGACGCATAGAGCCTGCGGTACGGTTGCGGTTGTCGGTCATAGCCTCCACGATCACGGCAACACCGCCGGGGCCGTAGCCTTCGTAAGTAACGGATTCAAAGGTGGAAGTATCGCCATTGCCGAGAGCCTTATCGATGGTGCGCTTGATGTTGTCGTTGGGCATGTTGGCAGCCTTGGCCTTGGTGATGATGGTTGCAAATCTGGAGTTGTTGGCAGGGTCAGTGATACCGCCGCCCTCCTTTACCGCAACGATCAGCTCTTTTGCAATTTTGGTAAATGCAGCAGCACGCTTTGCGTCCTGTGCGCCCTTGGTTTTTTGAATATTATGCCATTTGGAATGTCCGGACATGATGTTTCTTCCCTTCTATAATGTAACAGACTACGTCCTAAAAAATTTCCAACATATTTTAGCACAGCAGACCGGCAAAATCAACTGATTCTCAGAAGAAATTTGCACAATCGGTATGTTTTTGCGAAATATGCACCTGAAGCTCCGGGAAAGCGGCCCGGATCTGGGCGGCCAGATATGCAACTACCGGGTTTTCTGTGTGGAAGTGGCCTGCATCGATCAGATTGATTCCCAGAGTTTTGGCGTCCCAGAACTGGTTGTACTTAATGTCTGCGGTCACGAAGGTGTCGCAGCCAGCCTCTGCCGCCTCAGCCAGAGCACTTGCGCAGGAACCGCCGCCTACGGCAACTTTTTGCACAGGACGGCCACCGTCTACATATTTAAGACCCTTGCACTGCAGCTGCTGCTTTACATGGCTTAAAAAAGCGGGCAATTGCGCCATATCCGATTCGCCCATTCGCAGCAGACCGTACTCCCGTCCTTGAGAGTCGGTGCCCACAGGGTTTATCACCCGGATGTTTTTCAGTCCCAGCTTCTGGGCCAGAATGTCATTGACGCCGCCGGGTGCGCAATCTAAATTGGTGTGGGCATTGATGTGGGCAATGCCGTTTTCTATTAAGAATAATGTATTGCGGCCCTGCTCGCTGGTGTCGGTGGTAAAACCGGGATTCCACAACAGGGCGTGGTGGGTCACCAGCAGATCCGCGCCCAATTCTTTTGCCTCTTTGCACACATCCTCGAAGGGATCCAGCGCCACCAGAACCCGACGGACCTGCTTGTCCATTCTGCCGCAATTCAGGCCTACCCGATCCCAATCCGCTTTCATGTAACAGGGGGCGAAGCCTTCAATGGCCTGTAAAATATCCTTTACTGTTGCCATGGCAATTCCTTCTTTCTCAATTCTTCCAGTGCCTGCACCGCAAAGGGGTCGGCAGCTTCTTTTTGATTCAGCACAATGTTCTCAAGACCCTTGATGACCCGTTCGTAATAGGCAGCTACATACTCGTTATCCGTCAGCACAGAGGGGAAATAGCATTCTCCGGCAGACAGAGGGTCACCGGGCTGCCAGATCACTTCCATCACGGTGTAAAGAAATCTGCCGTCTTGTAAAACGGACTCCTCTGCAATCCGCCAACCCTGCTCCGACAGGTATTGCCGCAGCATAGGCGTCTTGGACTGACATTGCAGGATCAGCCGGTACGGTCCGCCCATCAGCCAGGGAGCGGCCTCCAGAATGGAGACGATGGTATCAGCACCCATGCCGGCGCAGACCAATGCGTCAAAGTCTCTGGGGATGTTGCGGACACCGTCGGACAGATAAAAGGTCATTTTGTCCCGGACACCGAATTTCTCGCTGTTACGCACAGCGCTTTGCAGAGGGCCTTCATTGATATCCGCGGCGATCACACTTTTTGCGATGCCCTTGGTCAGTAGATAGATGCCTAAATATCCGTGGTCGCATCCAATATCTGCCACCCGGTCACCGGGGGCAACAAAGCTGCAGCAGGCCGCCAGACGGCTTGACAGGGGAATTCTCATACAACACCTCATAATAAAAATATGCCATCCCGGCGAACGGGATGGCATAGCCGGTCATTACTGTGCCTTCTCAGCCTGGTCAGCCTCATAGGCCTCCAGGAAGTGGTTCAGCTGCGCCAGGAAAGGCTCACACTCAATGCCGTGAACCTGGCAGGCTTCCTCCACGGTCTCGCCCCGGGAAGAGGGGCAGCCCAGGCAGTGCATGCCGATGGCAAAGAACAAGGGAGCGGCCTGAGGCGCAACATCCAGAACGTCGCCAATAATAGTGTTTTTTTCGATTTTAACAGCCATAATATGACCTCCTATTGCATTTCTTTATGTATTATAACCCTGTTGCCACAAAAAAACAAGAGGGAAAATGGTAGTTATAAGATATTGGAAAGACCGTGGTTCCAAAGCAAAGGCTCCTTTGCGCAAATGGAGCAGTCACGCTTACCTGCCGTCTTTCGCGTCATTGCGAGGAGCGCAGCGACGTGGCAATCTTCTGTCGGCGCGACATCTCGCTGAATAAAATAGAAGAAAGCCTACATCCCTTATGGGATGCGACTTTCTTCTATGGACTCTCCCACGGGCTAAAAATTGCTCGCCAGCTCTCAATTTTTACACCAGTGTGCGCTTTGAATTATTGTATGGTTGCCACCGGCAACCATTGAGATTTTAATTCGCTGCGCGGAGCACCACTGGTGCCGCCCTTTCGAGTCCTATCTTTCGGCGTACCAAAAAAGAGGATGCCGAAGCATCCTCTTT
>JAZNRW010000015.1:0-2638 GCA_045590835.1 Faecousia sp. | reverse complement strand
CCGGCATTATGTGCACCATTCACGCTTACACCGGCGACCAGATGATTCTGGACGGTCCCCAGAGAAAGGGCGACCTGCGCCGTAGCCGCGCTGGCGCTATCAACATCGTTCCCAACTCCACCGGTGCTGCCAAGGCTATCGGCCTGGTTATCCCCGAGCTGAACGGCAAGCTGATCGGCGCTGCTCAGAGAATCCCCACTCCCACCGGTTCCACCACCATCCTGAATGCTGTTGTTGCTAAGGAAGTCACCAAGGACGAGATCAACGCTGCTATGAAGGCTGCTACCACCGAGTCCTACGGCTACACCGAGGATGAGATCGTTTCTTCCGACATCGTGGGCATGACCTTCGGTTCTCTGTTCGATGCTACCCAGACCATGGTTAACAAGCTGCCCGGCGGCATGACCCAGGTTCAGGTCGTTTCCTGGTACGACAACGAGAACTCCTATGTTTCTCAGATGGTTCGCACCATCAAGCACTTCTCCACTCTGCTGTAATTTAAGCGTATAGAAGATGCAAACCCCCGGCGGATCACTCCGCCGGGGGTTATTTTTGTATTTAGTTTTCTTCCACAGGCAGCTTGGATATCACAGGGGTGCCGTCCCGGTTCAGAAGCACCGTCAGGCCGCCGCCATAGCCGGCGCTGGCGTAAACATAGTTCACACCGGTCTCCCGATCCACCAAGATCTCCATATGCGGTCCGGTAAAACCACCGCTTTGGGAATAGATCTTGACAAACCGTTTTTCTTTCTTATCGGCCATTATTTCTTTACGCCCTCCACGATGCCGTTGGCAAGACCCACCAGGCCCTGCATTTCGGAGGGGATAATGATCTTGGTAGCCTGGCCCTCGGCGATTTTTTCCATGGCCTGGATGGATTTGAGCTTAATGACCTGCTCGTTGGGGGCTTTTTCATTCAGCATAGCCAAAGAATCAGCCAATGCCTGCTGCACAGCACGGATGGCTTCTGCCTCACCCTCTGCCCGCAAGATCGCGGACTGGCGCTCTGCCTCTGCCTTCAAAATAGCCGCTTCCTTCTCGGCGGATGCCCGCAGAACAGCGGATTCCTTCTCACCCTGGGCAACCAGGATGGCGGACTCTCTCTGACCTTCGGCCACCAGAATGGCCTGCCGGCGGTCACGCTCGGCCTTCATCTGCTTTTCCATAGAGCTCTGGATGTCCGCAGGCGGCAGAATGTTCTTCAGCTCCACACGGTTGACCTTGATGCCCCAGGGGTCGGTGGCCTCGTCCAGAATGGCCCGCATTTTGGTATTGACCACATCACGGGAGGTGAGGGTCTCATCCAGCTCCAGATCGCCGATGATGTTTCGCAGGGTGGTGGCGGTGAGGGTCTCCATAGCGGTCATAGGCTGCTCCACGCCGTAGCAGTAGAGCTTGGGGTCGGTGATCTGGAAGTACACCACGGTGTCGATCTGCATGGTGACGTTATCCTTGGTGATCACCGGCTGAGGGGGATAGTCGTGAACCTGCTCTTTCAGATTCACCCGGCGGGCAACCCGGTCAATAAAGGGAACTTTCAGGTGCAGACCAACGCCCCACACTGCCTGAAACGCGCCCAGCCGCTCCACCACATAGGCCTTGGACTGCTGCACTACGATGATGTTGGAAATGATAATGATAAAAGCAACCACTACCAACGCAATAATTACAAAGGGTCCCATATTCTTTCCTCCTGTTTTGCTTAATTACTTAACCGCAGCGGTTACTGCGGTGACGTACACTTTGACACCCTCCACCCGGTCCACCTTGACTTCGGTACCCACCGGAATGGGAGATCCGTCGGTGCTGCGGGCTGTCCATTCCACATCTCCGATCTTTACCTGGCCGCAGCTGTGGAGATTGTCGATGGGCGCGGTGACAAGGCAGACTCTGTCCACCACCGCATCCACATTGGTGCGAGTGAGCCGGGGATTAAAGTGCTTCCGGGCCACGGGTCTGAGCATTGCCAGCGTCACGGCAGAAATCACGCCGAATACCAGCCACTGCAGCCAGGGGTCTGCACCCAGCAGTGACACGATCAGCGCACCCAATGCGCCTGCAGCAAACCAGGCAGAGACCATGGTTACCGTTGCCGCTTCCACCAGGATGAAGCCGATCACCGCGATCAGCCACAAAATTGTGTCCATACAGATTCCTCCTTCCTGTACTGATACTACTACAATAGCAGAACCAAAGGAAAATGTAAATCATTTTTGGGGGTATTTTCGAGACAATATTTCACAAAAACGGTTGCCAACAGGAAACCATTGATGTATAATTAAACTGTAAAAATATGGGCTATGCCCAAAAAATACTGGAGGAATATTGTCATGTTTAATGCAATGATTGAAGTACTGAAGGCCAATCCCCGGAAGATCGTCTTCACCGAGGGCCACGACGCCCGTATTCTGGAGGCAACCGCACGGCTGGTTGAGGGTGGCTTCCTGACCCCCATTCTGGTGGGCAATGTGGACGAGGTCAAGGCCAACGCCGCTAAGGGTGGCTTCAACATCGAAGGCGTGGAGATCCTGGATCCCACTACCTACGCAGGCATGGACGCCATGGTTGAGAAGATGGTAGAGCTGCGTAAGGGCAAGATGAGCGCTGAGGAGTGCCGCGCTGCTCTTTCTAAGGGCAA
>JAZNRW010000014.1:0-2684 GCA_045590835.1 Faecousia sp. | reverse complement strand
CACGGACAAACTGCGTAATATCAAAGCAGAACGATACATATCCGCCCTGATGGGTACCGCACTCTACGCCGTTCACATAAACGGTTGCAAAGTAGTCCACTGCGCCAAAATGCAGCACAGTGCGGCCTTCCAGCTGCTCCTTTGTCAGTGTGACACTGCGCTTGTACCAAACAGAATTCATAAAATCGGTATAACCGATTCCGGATAAGCTGCTTTCCGGGCAAAAGGGAACATTTATCGTTTGGGAAAAGGCAGCCGTTTCCTTGTAAAGCCCTCTTGCAATGCCACTATTACCGTGATCTATTTCAAAAAACCACTGTCCATTCAGGTTCATCCAATCGTTTCTTTGGAACTGTGGCTTCGGATGTTCTTTTCTACAAATCATTGAATTTTCCGAGACTCCTCCCATATTATTTTGGTTAATATGATTATAAAATTAAATGCGCAAAATGAAAACTGTGTATCATATTATATTTATTGATATATCCTACTATTGCGATTATATGATAAGTTAAATTAGAATTTACCTTATTACACGCTCCCCTTCTGGGGGAGCTGTCAGCGAAGCTGACTGAGAGGGTGTACTATGAAATAGTGTGTATATACGACACAACACCCTCTCCGTCAGCCCTTACGGGCTGCCACCTCTCCCATAGGGAGAGGGTGTGGTTGGTGCAATAAACAATCATTTCCAGAGTAGAAAGTCCCCGGTTGTCAGGGTGATCCTGTCAACCGGGGAGTTCCTATGTTTCCTTTATTTTCTTACTCTCTTTTACTTATTACATAGCTGCCAGGTATGCTTCCGCGGCCAGATGGTAGGTGTACATTGCCTGCAGCAACGCCTTCAGTTCACCGCTGGTATCGCTGTTGAACTTTCTGACAATGTAGTGCATAGCACTGTAACCAACGGTCAACTCCTGCGTTCCGCATGTAACCGTGACCGCAATGGGCTCGTCCAAATCCTGAGGATTGATCTCATCTACATCCACATAATACATGCCGCTCTTTGCCTTGGCGGTCAACGTCTTATCTCCGGCAGTAAAGGTATAATCTGCAATGTTAGCACCGTCAGAGAGGGTAAAGTAGTATCGAACCGCATTCTTGGAGGTAAACAGCATCGATGAACCGTAATATGTCAGCCCATCCACTTCTCCTGTCAATGTTCTGGGCGCAATCTCGGTAGGCACTGCTGCCTGCTCATATTCGATACCAACATCAGCGTAGTTATTTGTGTTGTGTACGAAGTAATTCTGTGCCTTTCCACCGTAAATCAGCATAGCGCGTACCAAATTCTTGATTTCGTCGCTTTGATTTTCGTCAGCAAGAATATAATCGGCATACTGACGGACAGTATAGGTTTTGTCCTCAATCACCGCGCCACTGAGCAGAGTTTTCACCTGAACGGACTCCGTCATCTGTGCCGCAGCCAAATTAACGGAAATCAGATACTGACCTTTTTCGTTCTTTACCGCATCTGCCAGATTGACGGTTTTTGCAACACCCTCTACTGTGATTTCCACCGCAGAGTCGTTTACCAGCTCCGGTGCCACATTCACAGCAAAATTCAGGCCGATATCATCGCTGAGGGTGATATTCCAAGCCTCCACAACCGGCTTCTGTTCTTTGTAAAAATGAATGTTGTCCAGATGCAGATAGCTCTGGGCATTTGTCACATAGTTCAGGCGCACCTTGTTATCTGCACCGAATGCAGAGTTCCAGGTAATGAAGGTGTAGTCGGAGGGTTCTTCCGTTCCCTTTTCCCACAGCTTAACACAAACTTGATCGCCATCCCAGTACATCTTCACAGAGTACCAGGTGCCAATTCGGAAGGCTTCACTTGCCACTTGCTCATTGCCATCCCAGTCGGGATACTTTACAGAGGTTGCGCCCTGCCACTGCTCAAAGCGCCAGCTATAGTTCACATTGGAAGAACCAATGGCGATTGCCAGTCTGTCCCAACCTGCGGAGGTAGTGGGCATCCGGAAATCAAAGGCCAAGGTGCTGCCGTTGGGAACATTGTTAAACCAGAAATCGACTGTAGCGTCGCCTTCTGCACCGCTGAGCACCAGATGCTTCTCAGCATCAACCCAGCTCCAGCCCTTGTCGTAAGGATCCATCCACAGACCGTTTCCGTCCTGCACCAGATAGTTGCCCGCAGGGACATCTTCAAAGTCCATAAAGTAATAATCGTTTTTGTTTGCCCATTTTGCGGTGAGCGTTACAGACTCGGTGATAGGTGTATTGAAATCAAAGGCAGTGTTACCATGATACCAACCCTTGAAAATCCAATCACCACTATCTGCCATTTCGGGAGCCGTCACGGTATTGCCGGAGCGTACCAAGTCAGCTTCGGGATTTTCGCCGTGACCGTTTGCGTCAAAGGAAACAGCGCATACGGTAATTTCCTTGGAGGCAGTCAGGTTGTCGCAGGTGGCGGTGATGGTTGCGGTGCCTGCACCTACATAGGTCAAATTACCGTCTACATCTACCTTGACTACATTTTCGTCGCTGCTGCTCCAAGCCACAACCGGCACAGGTGTCTGCGTGGTCACATCGGGCGCAAGCTGATAACCCAGAGAATCGCCGTTATCCACAATGGACAAGCTTGTTGTCTTGGAAAGAGTAATGTTGTCCAACAGCACACCGGAAGAAACTTCGTTGTTGGCATACTTAATGCCAATCTT
>JAZNRW010000013.1:0-6222 GCA_045590835.1 Faecousia sp. | reverse complement strand
GGGATTCGAAAGGACGACCCGACCGAAGGGCGGGTAAAAAAGTGTCCGGTGGACACTTTTTTAGTCCGTGGGAGAATCCATAACCTTATGGACGCACCCGGCATGGGTGTGGACATAAGGTTATTATTCATTGTAGTGCTGTGCGGAACATCCATAATTGCTAATGGCAAACATGCAAACGGAACCCTGCTGCTCCGCCAAAAAGAAGGACACCCTTTGGGTGTCCTTCTTTTTGGCTTTGCGGCGGGATTCGAAAGGACGACCCGACCGAAGGGCGGGTAAAAAAGTGTCCGGTGGACACTTTTTTAGTCCGTGGGAGAATCCATAACCTTATGGACGCACCCGGTATGGGTGTGGACATAAGGCTATTATTCGTCGCAGTAATGTTTGATAGTAGAAATATCCAAAATGCAATCTAATAACAAAAACCCACCCCTTTTGGGGTGGATTTTGTTGTTTACCGTTCAAATTTACCTTTTTGTTTCGAAAAAGACGGGCGGTAGACTGCCAAATACAGCCCAACCAACACCAAAAGGCAACCAAGGCTGATCTTCCATCCCAGAGAAAATGCTGCGTTGTGGTAGTGGAGGCTGATGGTATGTTCACCTTCCGGCAGGATCAGACCGCACATAGCATCGCCGATCAGCACAATCTCTTCCGGCTCTCCATCCACAGTGGCGTACCAGTTGCCGTTTTGCGGAATGGAGGTATACAGCACACCGTCCCGATTGCAGGTAATTTTACCCTCCACATGGGTATTGCTGAAGTGGGTCAATTCCAGTGTGGATGCGGCGAGAATGTCGTAGGCTTGGCGGAATAAGGTTTCATCAAGGATTGCAGAGGTGATTTTGATATTGCCTTTTTCATTGGCTTTGCATTTAAGCTCTATCTCCACCACGTCGCCAGGGCGTACCATACTGACAGCCAGGGACTGGGGGAGGCTGTAGGTTTCGCTGTAGAGCTCTGTGCCATTGAGCCAGAAGGAGAAATTATTTTTCTTGGAAAGCTCCAAAGATACACACATCAGCCCTTCCCGGTCCGCGGTATAGCTGTAGGTGATGGTGCCCTTTTGGTCGTCTGTGCTATAAGTGCAGTAACCGGATCTGAGTTGGGCATTGAGCGTAGGCCCTTTTCCGTTGATGGTCAAGCGGGAACCGGGGAGGATATACCACACATCGTCATCCATACCAACAGTCTGCCGCATCAGCCGGTTCTGGAAATCAAATACACTGCCGTTCCCCGGCTTAGCGAAGTCCACATTCAGAAGCTGAGAATTTGCAAGAAAACCTAAGGGCAGGTAGGCGTTGTTCTCCAGAAGGTGAACGTTACCCTCACTGGTGATTTCATCAAAATAAGGATTTTCCTCCACCTTGCCGTCCCGTTCCAGCATATATTTGATACCCAGGAACAGGTTGGACACCGGGGAACTTTCTTCAAAGCTGTAGCGGTTATAGGTGTTTTTGGCGCCATACCCCAGCGCCTTCATAAATTCGGTCACATGGACGTTGGCGGAGCTTGTGAAGGTAGTGATGCCGTTGTATCCGTTCAGCGCGCCGTCATTGTAGGTTTGGGTGTGGGTGGCTTCTGCTCGGTAGAACAGGGTGTCTTCCTCCCGCTGCTCCATGGCATCAAGCACTGCTGCGGAGGCGTATGTTCCTTTGGGGTAGTTGGAAATATTACTGCCGGAGAAATTCACGCCGAAATTTACAAGGTTCAAGATCAGCTCCACAGCCATAATAGCCAAAAGCATCTGGCTGGATGCAACCTTGGCATTGATGGCAGGCGCTTGCGCCGAAACGGGTTCTGCACACAGCCTATCCTCGGCGGAGGGCAGTTCCTCCGGCTTCTTTTGGCTATATACGGCATAGATCAGCGTGGAAAAATACAGCAGCAGAGCCACGCCGTTATAGGCCCAGAATACCGCATCGGAGTAGTCGTTGGTGCACAAAAGGATGCCGATGCACAGCACTGCAGAGACGATGAGCTGCCATAACTTGAAATCTTCTCGGTGGATCCATGCGCTGTACGCCATATACAGCAGCACAAAGCTGTATAAGAAGCTGAACCGGTAGGGGATCATATTGGTGAAGTGGAAACCGTGCCAGATATAATCCAAATACCGGATGATAAAGCTGACATTGAAAAACAGCAGCAGAACCACGCAGCAGATCTTATCTCTGAGCCGCACCTGCTTGCAGGTGAGATAGACAAAGGCAAGTGCGGTGGAGAGAACACCGCAGTACAGATTCGGCAGGCCTTCCTTGAAGGTGGGTATCAAACCACCGTTCATGTTGCCTGCAACCTGCCGCATGGCATCCAGTAGACCCTTCCATGTGTCATCGTCGGTGATGTTCAATTGGAAACTGTTGGGGATTTTGTTGACACTGGACTGGGTATTCTGCAGAGCGGCCAGGGTAGGAAGCTCCAGAATTGCGGTCAGACCGATGGCCAGCAGGGAGAAAAATGCGATGGTGGCAAGATCCGATAAAAACCGCTTCGCACCCGGCCAGCGGCAAATTTCGTAGCAGAAAAATGCCAGAAATACAAAAATACAGGTAAACAGACCGATATAGTAATTGGCCCAGATGGACAGAAACAGGGTCAGGCAGTATAGTACGAATTTACGCTCTTTTAGCAGGGAAACCATTCCCAGGATCACCAGCGGCAGCAGGGCAAAGGTGTCCAGCCACATAATGTTCCACTGATAGCCCAGCGCCCAGGCGCACAGACCGTAAAAGCAGCCGAACAGGGTGATGGACAAGTCGTCCCGGTGAAAGATCTTCTTCAGAAAGATGGCGAAAAACATGCTGGCAAGGCTCAGCTTTACAGGCACCAGCAAAGAGAAATAGCTCAGCATCCAGCTTTTTGGCACCAGAATGCTCAGCAGGTTCAGGGGAGAAGCCAGATAATATGCATACAGGCCCAGATAGTCCATACCCAGACCCACGCTCCAGTTATATAGCAGAGAATCTCCGGATAAAAGAGACTCCCGAAACTCCAAAAAGAAGGGGAAGTACTGATGGTACATATCTGAATACAGCATGGAGTATTTTCCGAAGGGGGCGTATTGACTGATCAGCATGACAAAGAGCATCCCCACAAACGGGAATACAAATGCCAATGCAATGAAGTTCCATTTTTTCTCTTTTAGCCGTGACAAATTCATAATGATCCCCCTGATAAATGCTTCCTCCATTTTAGCATATTATTTCCCTCAGGTAAAGAGATTAAAAAAGAAAAAGGGTGTCTTTTGACACCCTTTTTGCAGCTTTACGGAAAGAAACGGGGACTTAGAGGATTAGACAAATCAGCCCGGAGGCACCTTCATTCACGATCCGGGTCAAACTGCCCCTAATCTTCTCCCGCACATCGTCGGGCGTCCGGATCAATTTGGTGGTCAGCCCCTCCTGGATCAGGGCATAGACGGATTTTCCGAAGATGTTGCTTTGCCATAGCTTATCCGGCTCTTCGGAACTGAAATAGGCGATCATATCCTCAGACTGCTGCTGGCCGCCCACCATTGGACTGATTTCTGTATCAATATCCACCCGGATCATATGAATGGACGGGGCGCCGGCCTTCAGCTTGACTCCGTAGGTGCTGCCTTTGCGAACCACCTCCGGTGTTTGCAGGGTCATATCCTCCTCAGCCGGCATCACGATGCCATATCCGGTAGCCCGGGCGGAAGACAGAGCGTCGGAAATCTTATCGTAATCCTTTTTCACCGCAGACAGCTCTGTCAGCAGCGACAGAAGCGCGCCTTCGTTCTCGATAGGCATACCGGCCCGGCTGCTGAGAATTTCATAGAACAAAGAATCCGGGAAGGTAAGGGCGCACACGACCGTGCCGGTGGCCAGATCTGTCTGCATCAAGCTGACGGCGGTTACCTGCTCCAATTGGGATAGTGTCTGCAACTGTGAGCCGGCCTGTTCCAGATTGTCGATGCTGTCAAAGCAATCGATCAGCGCTGTGTACAGTCCCGCTTTTACAGGATGGGTGTCTTCCAACGCATCCATCCACCGGGGCAGGTGGATGTGCAATTGCTGCAGGGGGAACTGGTAGAGCAGCTTGCATAGCAGATCGGAGATGTGGGATGCCGTCAGCGCCTGACAATCGGCAATGACCGCCTCAATACCAAACCGCTCGTAGATAAATGCCTGCACCTGCCGGGCAGCATCCGAGTTGGGATCTGCGGTGTTGATGATCACAAGATACGGCTTTCCGGTGGCCTGCATATCCAAAATCGCCCGTTCTTCCGCAGCCAGATAGTCCTGGCGTGGGATGTCGGTAATGCTGCCGTCAGTGGTGATCACAAGGCCTATGGTGCAGTGTTCCTCCATGACCTTCTTGGTGCCAAGCTCGGCAGCTTCTGTCATAGGGATCTCGTAATCGTACCAAGGGGTGGTTACCATCCGGGGAGCATCGTCTTCCATAGCTCCTGTGGCGCCGGTAACCATATAGCCAACCGAGTCGATCATTCGCACCCGCAGCAGGGTCGCATCATCCGGCGAGATCTCGACGGCCTCCTCCGGGATGAATTTCGGCTCGCTTGTCATGATAGTTCTGCCGGAGCCGCTCTGGGGCAGCTCATCCCTGGCCCGCTCCCGCCGATAGGGTTCCTGAATATTCGGGATCACCACCTGTTCCATAACCCGTTTGATAAAGGTGGATTTTCCGGTGCGTACCGGGCCTACCACACCGATGTAAATATTGCCGCCGGTTCTGGCGGCGATGCTTCCATAAATGCTTTCCATTGCCAGCCTCCATTCTTGCAGGAGCAAGTCCTGCTACGGTTTACCACAGGGTATGTCCCCAAAAGGCGGAATAGAACTCAGAACTAACCACAAGATATAGTATAGAATATTGACTTTATGGCACAAAATGCGTATAATATACTAGAAAAATTATGAAACGCGGCAGGTATTCGATATGGCAAAAGCAAGACAGGGACAGTACGATAACTCCAGTATCTCCATGCTCAAGGGCGAAGAGCGTGTCCGGAAACGCCCGGCGGTCATCTTCGGATCTGACGATCTGGAGGGCTGTAAGCATGCGGTGTTTGAGATCCTCTCCAATGCTATTGACGAGGCAAGAGAGGGACACGGCGACACGGTTATTGTCACCCGGTATGAAGATTTGTCCGTAGAGGTGGAGGACTTCGGCCGTGGCTGTCCTGTTGACTACAACGAGAAAGAAAAGCGCTATAACTGGGAGCTGGTGTTCTGCGAGATGTACGCCGGCGGCAAGTACGGCGAGAACGGCGAAAATTACGAGTACTCCCTGGGCCTGAACGGTTTGGGCTCCTGCGCCACCCAGTATGCCTCCGAGTTTTTTGACGCCACCATTCGCCGGGACGGTTTCCGGTACGACCTGCACTTTGAAAAGGGCAGAAATAAGGGCGGCTTGAAGAAAGAACCCACAGACCGGGGCCGTAAGACCGGTTCCGTGTTCCATTGGCGCCCGGATAAGCAGGTGTTTACCGATATCAATATCCCCGCGGATTACTACCGGGATGTGTTGCGGCGGCAGGCGGTTGTGAACAAGGGCATTACCTTTAAGTTCCGCAATCAGGTGGGTAAGAAATTTGAGGAAGAGGAATACTGCTACAGCGATGGCATCCGCCAGTATATTGAGGAGCTGGTGGGGGATAATGCTTTTACCATGCCGGTATTCTGGGAGACCGAGCGCCGGGGTCGGGATGCGGAAATCCGCCCGGAGATGAAGCTGAAGATCACCGCGTCCTTCTGCTTCTCCAAGCAGCTGCACCATACTGAATACTATCATAACTCCTCCTGGCTGGAATACGGCGGCAGCCCGGACAGAGCGCTGCGCTCCGGCTTTACCGCAGCCTTTGATAAATACCTGAAGGACAACAATAAGTACACCAAAAACGAGAATAAAATTATTTTCCAGGACATTCAGGACAGTCTGGTAATGGTGACCAACTGCTTCTCCACCATCGGCTGCTTTGAAAACCAGACGAAAAAATCTGTCAACTCCAAGTTTACCCAGGAAGCGATGACAGCCTTCTTTAAAGAACAGCTGAACGTCTGGTTCCAGGAGAATAAGCAGGAGGCGGACCGGGCCTGCGAGCAGATCCTGGTCAACAAGCGGGCCAGAGAGTCCGCCGAGAAGACCAAGAGCAATGTCAAGAAGAAGCTCTCCGGCTCCATTGACATCGCAAACCGGGTCCAGAAATTCGTAGACTGCCGCAGCCGGGAC
>JAZNRW010000012.1:0-5018 GCA_045590835.1 Faecousia sp. | reverse complement strand
CGCTTCTTGCTGAACAACTGATTGTCGACTATGTCAATCGAACCGGTTGCGCTATGGTATTGATTACCCACAGCTTGCAGCAGGCGCGGCGAATCGCCAATGAAGTCCTGTATTTCCACGAGGGAAGGCTTTTGGAGATCGGAACGACCGAGCAGCTGCTGACAGCTCCGGAAAAGGTTGAAACAAAACGCTTTTTGGATTTTTACGGATTCTGATTGCTGATTCGCTTCTGAGGGAAAGTAGGCTCCCGAAAGCGCAGCGCGCCCAAACCTCCCTCCGATGCTTAGATTAGAAAACCGAAGAACCCCTGTTTTCATTTGCTGAAAACAGGGGTTCTTACAGTTATTAACCGGTATTCAGAAAGATTTTATCGTTCTTCCTTTGCTTACTATTTCTGACCTGCATCCGTTAGCGGAATTGCAAAATTACAGCCCTTCAATCTGTCGGGAGCGCTGTAAATATTGAAACGGTTCTCCCGGGAAAAACCCAGAAGTGTTATATTGGCGCTGCGGGCAGTTTCCACCGCCGCAATGGTGGGTGTAGAACGGGATACGATCATCGGAACACCAATGGCAGCCACCTTTTGAATGATATCCATCGGAATCCGCCCACTGGTAAGGATATACTTATCTTTCAAAGATACTCCGTTAAGCAGCGCCTTACCGGCCAGCTT
Source organism: Faecousia sp. (assembly GCA_045590835.1). GTDB lineage: Bacteria > Bacillota > Clostridia > Oscillospirales > Oscillospiraceae > Faecousia. Next base: position 4,345 of record JAZNRW010000012.1, on the reverse strand, counting down.
GTCCATAGCATTGTGACGGCTGATATCCACGCAGGAGAAGTAGGTGCCGCTATCGTCGCAAAGGGCGCAGCAATGGGTTCCTGCCGTAGCTTTTTGCAAAGTAGAATTATCATAGAATCGCTGCTGATTATTAAGCAGGATCTCCGGATCAAACACAGCGCTGTCACACAGAGGCAACCGTGGCTGAGGTTGGAATTGCGCCAACCGGACACAAGCGCTTCCTGCCTCTTCATCCAGCTCCAAGGATTCCATATCGTCCAAAGAACGGATATATCCCTGTGTGTACAGATAACCTACCAGAAGTTCTTTACGCTCACTGGGAGAACAGTACAGAACCCTGTCTGTTTTTCCGGAAATTTCTACTTTCAGGGCGGTTTCGTGGACCATCAAATCCCGCATAGGAACATATTCTCCACGGATGTAGCGAACGATTTCCAGCTTATCCACCAACGCTCTGGCTTCTGCTTCCGGTTCCTCCGCAGTGGCACCCAGAAACTTTTCGTATTCGCTGCGTGTGTTGATGTTGGTAAACATTTCAAGCTCCTTATCAAAACGGGCAGCCTCATCCTGAGAGATCACGCAGGCCCGACTTGCATAAATAAACCGGAACAAAGAACTGTTTCCGGTTTCCAGCCGGTAGACCACATCGTCCAGCAGCGCCCGGGCGTAAAAGGCATTAAACGGTTCAAGCCGATCCTGAAATTTGCCGGCGCAGATATCTGCTCCGGAATCCAAAAGATTTCTTTTCAGATGACGAATAAAATCCAAGTTTATCACCGGCATATCACAGGCCAGCAGATATACATACTGACTGCGGGCGTGGCGCAATGCCGCATGGACACCTGCCAAAGGACCTTTGTCTAGGTAGGCATCGCTGCACAACCTTACATCCATACCCTCATATAACTGAGGCTTGGCGGTAACAATGAGGATATCCGTAAATTCCTCTTTCAGCGTTCGAATGATGGTTTCCAGAATTCGTCGGTCATCTGCCATCAGGAGCTGCTTATCAAAACCCATTCGGGAGGATTTTCCCCCTGCCAGGATGGCGGCTGTTCCGAACATAGGAAGAACCTCCGGGAGCGTTTCCGCTCCGGGATTCTCGTTTGTAGTATTCACGGTTACGCCTTTTCGATCCGGGCAGCGCAGACCTTCAATTCAGGAATCTTTGCAGTGGGATCCACAACCGTGTTGGTCAACTTATTGGCAGGGCCGTCAGCAAAGTGGAACGGCATAAACAGCACGTCTTCCGGTACGATGTCTGTCACTCTTGCTTCGACGACAACATCGCCGCGGCGGGAAGACACCTTCACATCATCGCCGGAAACGATGCCCAGCTTGGCAGCATCGGCAGGATTAACTTCCACATAGGAGCGACCGGCAATGTTCCTAAGGCCCTCAACGCGACCGGTCATCGTGCTGGTATGATAATGATACAGAATACGGCCGGTGGTGAAGATCATAGGATATTCACTATCCGGAGTTTCTGCGGAGGGACGGTAGGGAGCCGGTTTGAACAGCGCACGCTCACCACGGCTAAACTTACCCACATGCAGAATGGGAGTGCCGGGATGATCTGCGGTGGGGCAGGGCCACTGTAAGCTTTCCTTTTCCAGGCGCTCGTAGCTCATGCCACCGTAGGAGGGAGTGACGGAGGCGATTTCAGCGAAGACTTCATCAGCCGTACGGAAGCTGTTGCCGTAACCCAAAGCTGCCATCACATCAGAGAGGATCTCAAAGTCCGCATGACTCTGACCGATGGGGTTGATAGCCTTGCGGATACGTTGTACACGGCGCTCGGTGTTGGTGAAGGTGCCGTCCTTCTCAGCAAAGGTGCAGCCGGGCAGGACCACATCGGCAAGCTGAGCGGTCTCAGTCAGGAAGATATCCTGAACGACCAGCAGCTCACAAGCCTTCAATGCCTTCTCTACATGGGTCAGATCGGGGTCGGACATCATGGGGTTCTCGCCCATAATATACAGACCGCGGATCTTGCCTTCTTCCACAGCGTTCATAATCTCGGTGACGGTCAAGCCGGGCTTGCCGGAGAGGCTAACGCCCCAAGCCTTCTCAAACTTTTCACGAACGGCATCGTTGAAAATCTTCTGGTAACCGGGCATATCACCGGGCAGGCAGCCCATATCGCAAGCGCCCTGAACATTGTTCTGACCACGCAGAGGATTCACGCCGCAGCCGTACTTGCCGATCTTGCCGCACAACAGGGCAAGGTTAGAGGTGCCCATAACACCCTCCGTACCGGTGGAGTGCTGGGTAACGCCCATAGCGTAATAGATACCGGCCTTATCCGCCTTGGCATACATACGGGCAGCTTTTTTCAGTTCCTCCGCATCGATGCCGCAAATCTCAGCAACAACCTCGGGGGTGTAGTCCTTAACGACTTCTTTCAGCTCTTCATAGCCTTCCGTACGCTCATCAATATACTTCTGGTCCTGCAAGCCTTCGGAAATGATAACATTCATCATACCGTTAAACAGAGCAACATTGGTGCCGGGCTTGATTTGCAGGAACACATCCGCTTCGCGGCACAGAGGAATCCGTCTGGGTTCGGCAACGATGATCTTTGCGGCCTTCTTGTGCGCCTGACGAATCAAAGAGCCGATAACAGGGTGGGTCTCGGTGGTATTGGAGCCGGTGACGAAGACTACATCCTGATCAGCGGCTTCGGCAATGGAGTTGGTCATAGCGCCGGAGCCCAAAGTGGTAGCCAGACCGGCAACGGTGGAGGCGTGGCACAGACGTGCGCAGTGGTCCACATTGTTGGTGCCGATGGCAGCGCGCATCATCTTCTGGAAAACATAGTTGTCCTCGTTGGAGCAGCGGGCGCTAGACAGACCTGCCAGCGCATCAGCGCCGGATTCGGCCTTGATAGTCTTGATCTTATCGGCAATGTAGCCAATGGCTTCTTCCCAGGAAGCTTCCTGCAAAGCGCCGTCCTTGCGGATCAAAGGAGTGGTCAAACGATCCTTGTGATTGATGAAGTTGTAACCGAACTTACCCTTGACGCAGAGCAGTCCCTTGTTGGCTTCGCCGTACAGAGGCTGGGCGCCAACAACAGTATTGTCCTTCACCAGCAGCTCCAACTGACAGCCAACGCCGCAGTAGGTACAGGTGGTGGGAACCTTCTTGGTCTCAAAAGCGCGGTAACGCACCTTGGACTTGGGCAGCAGAGCGCCTACGGGACACACACTGACACAGTTACCGCAGGATACGCAGTTGGTGCCGCGGATCAGCTGATCAAAGGGTGTGGAAATCTTGGCCTTAAAGCCACGGTTTGCGATGCCGATAGCCGCCTCGCCGTGGAGCTTCTGACAAGTTTGGACGCAGCGCTGACAGAGGATGCACTGCTGGGGATTGTAAGTAAAGAACTCGTTGGAGTCGTCGATGGGGTAATCGTTCTTCACACCGGCAAAGCTGGTCTTTTCTACGCCGTACTCATAGCACAGATTCTGCAACTGGCAATCACCGTTCTTGGCGCAGCTAAAACAATCTGCGTTATGGGTAGACAGCATCAGATCCAGAACAGATCTTCTGGCTGCGATGACCTTTTCACTCTTGGTGTAGATCACATTGCCTTCTGCCACGGGAGTGGAGCAGGCGGTGAACAGCTTGGGGATGCCTTCGATTTCCACCAGGCAGATCCGGCAGGATGCCTCGGGAGTCAGATCCTTCAAGTAGCAAAGAGTCGGGATTTCAATACCTACGCTCTGTGCTGCTTCGAGAATGGTGCTGCCTTCCTTGGCCTGCACTTGGATGCCGTCGATCGTTACATTCAGCATAGTTTCCTCCTAAAAACAGTTGGACACGGCAACGCCATCGCAAGATGGCATAAACCGCCAAAATAAACTTTTATACCAATTCAATATTATAAGTGCTGCAAGAAGAAAAAGCAATAGGATTTCACATTTTTCTACATAAATAATAATTTTGCAGAAATCACAGATATCTTATTGCTTTTAGTCGCGGTAAGTGGTATTATCTTATAGGAAAGAAAATTAAACTGGCGTTGATATGCGTCGGTATACGCAAAAGCGGACGATTTCTTATCGGGCGTATTTTGTGATTGTTGAATTAACAGGAGGTAAACTATGGCTCATATCAGTGAAGCCGGTGTCAAGAAGATCTGTGAGATCTGCGACCGATACGTAAATGAAAAGACACCGCTGATGATGATCCTCAGCGACATTCAAAACGAATACGGGTATATTCCTCTGGATGTGCAACAGCTCGTTTCTGAAAAGACCGGCATCCCCGTAGCAGAGATCTATGGTGTTGTCACATTCTACTCCTTCTTCTCCTTGGAGCCGAAGGGCAAGTACATCATCGG
>JAZNRW010000011.1:0-2333 GCA_045590835.1 Faecousia sp. | reverse complement strand
CGACCTGACCACCAGAACATTGGCTTTGGAAAAGGCTTAATTGCTACAACAAAACCCCCGCAGTTCCCAAGGCACTGCCCGGGCTCTCAGTCTGTCAAAAACTTGATGTCATCCCGAGACCAGTCCGCAGACTGGTCGTGGGAATCTACGGAAAGATTGCGCTTTGTTACAGGAGATTGCCACGTCGCGTGAATTGCGATATGCTTGCCACCGGCAAGCATATCGTTTTTTGATTCGTTGCGCGGAGCACCACGCTCCTCGCAATGAAAGGTTCTTTTATGCTTTTTTCTCCGGGAGCCTGCTCCGGCGGCGACGGCGCTGGGCGCCGCTGGGACGGCGGACCTCGGGATCGGCCTTTTCTGCCCGGCGGGCATAGGCCTCGGCAGCCTCGGAGGTGGCTTCATAGGTGAGCCGACTGACCCGGATAGTGCCGTCAGGCTGGTCGGACAGCCGCACCCGGATCAAGAATTTTCCGCAATCGGGACAGGTGGCCAGATCCATATACCGGCGGCCGGGCTGGGCAAACCAGCGGGTGCCCTCCATCTGCTTGCTGCAGGTAGGACACTTGTTTTCTGCCCCGGACATGGCAGCAAGGGCGGTATGTTTATCCGCGTAATCGTAAAACACCTTTCGGCTGATGCAGCCGGGAAGCTCCGCTCCGTGGAAGCCGTTCACGTGGCTTTTTAGAGCGTCGGCATACTCACTGGTGCCTTTCTTCAGATCCAGCTTTGCGCAGATCAGAGCGGTATGGTAAGCGTCGCCCAGGGCATCGTGGGCAGGGCGGGTTGCCTCAATCTCAAAAATTTCCATGGCGGTTTTCAACGCCTTCTGGGCAGTGGAGCCGTCGGTCTGGGCGTTGAAGATCATCTGTGCGTTGTACCACCGGCTGACCCAGCTTTCGTCCAAGCCGTACAACCGCAGATTCTCCCGCAGGATGGTGATATCGTCAAAACCCCAGGTCAGGAAGGAAACATCCTCGCCGCACCAAGCGCGAAAACGCGCCATGGCTTCGGCCATAGGAACACCGTCGTCCCGCAGTTGCGCCTCTTTGATGCCGGTGAGCTTGCTGACCCGACGGTTTAAGCGCCGATAGTACTTAGGCTTAATCAGCACCTGAAATTCGTCGGCTACCTGCTGATCTTCCGTCACCCGGACAGCACCGATCTGGATGATCTCACCCCGGATTTGCACGGGCAGTACCTTCTTGGCAGAAGGAGAGCCGGGCCAGGGCTGATTCCATTCCATATCTAAAACAATGTAGTCCATGCTTGTAACCTCTAAACAGTATTCTACCTTATATCATAGCACATCTGCCGCCTGTATGTAAACCTCAACTTGCGTTTTGCAGAAAAATTGTGAGAAACCGAAAACGGCGTCCCAAAGCTGGCATTGTTTTTTGGAAGAAATTTGGTACTGTTTTTATTGCCAGAATAGCGTATAATACCAGTAAGTAAATCTGGAGGCAATATTTATGAAACAGGAACATAACCAGTCCTTACGGAAGTTGACCATGGCGGCATTGCTTGCCGCTCTGTGCTACATCGGCTTTACATATTGCAAAATTGATATCCCTGTGGGCGCAGAAAAGACCGCATTCCACTTAGGCAATGTGTTTTGCGTGCTCGCAGCGCTGCTTTTGGGAGGCTTTTGGGGCGGTATGTCCGGCGCCGTGGGTATGACTGTTGCGGATCTGACCACTGCCTATGTGACCTCTGCCCCCAAGACCTTTGTGCTGAAGCTGTGTATCGGTCTGATCACCGGCCTTGTGGCCCACAAGGTTTTCCATATCAGCCGTGATCAGCAGCGCAAGCTCCCCCTGCCGGTAGCAACGGTGCTTAGCTGCGCCTGCGGCATGGGGTTCAATGTGGTCGCCGACCCGGTGGTAGGGTACTTCTATAAAACCTATGTACTGGGCGTACCCCAGGAGGCAGCGGCCATCTGGGTGAAGATCGGCGCTATGACCACCGCGGTCAATGCCGTGGTGGCGGTGATCGCCGCCAGTGTGTTCTATCTGGCTCTGCGGCCGGCGCTGAAACGCAGCGATTTACTGCCCCATATTTGAAAATAAAATTGGGAAAACAAATGGCTTTTGAAAACTCCCGGTAATTTTTTGAAAAAGGGTTGACAAAAGTTGAATTTACCGCTATAATGACTCCTGCCTTTGGACGATTAGCTCAGCTGGCTAGAGCATCCGCTTGACGTGCGGAAGGTCATAGGTTCGAGTCCTATATCGTCCACCAAAAAGAAACCACACCTTCGGTGTGGTTTTTCTTTTTGGTGGCATAGGACTCGAACCCATCTAAATGCAATCGTCCGGTGGACGATTGCTTGCC
>JAZNRW010000010.1:0-6300 GCA_045590835.1 Faecousia sp. | reverse complement strand
AGCTCTACTATAAGCACGACAAGGAAAACAACACAAAGGCAGACAACACACAGGATCTTGAACAGTGTGTGTCTCATAGCCCAGGCTGCCGCGATGATGGCTCCCCAAGGTCCACCGGATGCTGTACCTGCGGCTACCTCTGCAACAGCTTTTCCGCCTTCCACACCGGCTTTAACGGTGGCAGCTGCAGCATTGGCAGTAGCTTCAGCACCCTTTGCGGCCGCATTTTGTACAATGGATTTGGTTGCTTCCTTACCCGCATTTGCCGCAGATTTCGCGGCTTTGGCGGCATTTTGCGCTGCGGCACCATAATTATCGGCGCCGTCACCGATTTGTTGTTTATTCGGTTCTGCCATTATCTGCACCTCCTATATTCAACTGCATTGGCAGTATTATTTTCAAATTTAGATAAGCAAACAGCCGAACCGGAAAAGAGTCCGATTCGGCTGTCGCCTATGTTAGCGTTTTCTTCTCGGTGCTTTGCTTTCGCCATCGCGGGCTTCAGGCTCTGCATAACGAGAAGGAGTTGTTTTGTACCTGACGGTCTCAGTATTGACCGTTCGTACATTGTCTCCATCATAAACGGGCTTTCCGTTTTCGAAGACGGGTTTGCGCTCCACAGCAGCCTCACCGTGAATTGCATACCACTGGCTTCCATTGACATCCTCGTATACCTGATAATCTCCACGTGGGGGAGCAAACTGAGAGGTATCGTAGAACATCGTGCCGGAGCCATTCTCGTGTCGAACTTCAAAGTAGCCGTTTTCGGCTCTCTGAGAGCCATCGACCGAGTAAACCTGTTGATCGTATCCAGGCATAAAGCTTTGGAATGTAGCTTGATTGTATGCCTGTGCTTCGTCTCCCGGCTCAAATCCGGGCATTTCAGCGTGTTGCTGCATTGCATACCACTCAACACCGTTGGACGCCTGCATGATGGTATGAGGCGCATCCGGTTCGTCGTAATATGCGCTGTTGTACCACATCGAGCTATGACCGCCCTGTGTGGCTTCGATAACACCGTCATCAACTGTTCTCAGAGTTGTGCCTTCAGCTGCATCCGGGAATGTGGCAGCGACCATAGCAGCTTCTCCAACAGCTCCATTGAACTGAGGTGCATCATAGAATGCTCCTGCACCAGGACCATTGGCAATTTGATACCACTGACTTCCGTCAGAGGCCGTAACCATTGAGTAAGGACCTTCAGGCTTTTCAAATTGACCTGTGCTGTAAAGACCGACAGAGGTTTCTTTGCCATCTGCACCAACAACCTTGGCAGTAATCTGACCACCGGTGATTTCGGTGCCGGAAACCTGCATTCCGCTAAGATGCGGCATATAGTTTCCAAGGCTTCTGTCTGCAATATCTCCGGCTATCGAACCGGACACAGCAGGGGGTCTTGATGCAACGGACGAAATAGAGTCGCCCGTAAGTTGAGCACCGTTTCTTGCGGCGATTCCACCGAATGTACGACCGACAAAACCAATCGTTCCGCCAGCGCCCATTCTCTGACCGCCATTAACAACTGCATCTCGCACGTAGGAGTTACCCTTGAACATATTGGCAAATCCTCCTGCAAAACCAGTTGCTGCAGCACCGGTACCTGTGGCAGTAGCACCAGCACCACCGCCGAAGACTCGACCAGCACTTCTCATTCCTCCGCCAACAGCGCCTGTAACGACGCGTGCTGCCATCAGAAGCTCCATTCCCATGCCGGAGCCGGTCTGAGCCACGTTGAGACCTATCGATGCAAGATAGGAGTCAAACTTCTGCGCGGTTTTGAGGAAAGCGAGCGCACAGAACATCCAGAGGAATACGCTTCCTTGTCCTGTTGAAAGTGCGCCGCCGTTTCCTATGTAGGCACCCATCGAGGAGTTGAAACCTCTCAGGAACCATACGTTCATCACGAGCAACAACATCTGTGATCCGACCATACGACACCAGCTTCTGAACACCGGTGTCGTTGCTTTAGAGGCACCCATGGAATATGCAAGAGGCGAGGTATAGCAGAGCACTCCGACTACGATATACCGTTCTACTGTTTCAAGCAGTAGTTTGAAATAGTTCCAACCGAGACAGAGTTCCAAAATAACAAGGAGCAATAGTCCAACAACGGATATCGTGGCGATGAGCGTCGTCAATCCGTTCATTAGCATTGCCTCAATTCCCGCAAAGGTGAAATCCTCTGCACTTAATTGAATGTCCATCAGGGCTGTATACGGTGCCCTGGCAATATTGAGCACCATTGAAAAGATAGGCTTCGCATAACCGATAAGCAGTGCCATCAATGCACTTCGGGCAAGGAGTGCCCACGGGTTTTCCGCATCAGTTAATGGTCCGCCGAAAATACGGAACAGCTGCCAGACCGTAATCAAAAAGAGTATAGCCCATGCTGTGTACTGCATGACTGTAAACGCCTTTGTGACAAACGGGAAATATTCTTCCATCGCTGTCATATCTGTTCCAAGCGCTTGAAGGAACAATCCGGATACGGCATCCATAAGATCAGTCACAACACTGCTGACCCATGTGATTATCCCTTCAAAAATCCAGTCAAGCATATGTGTTCACCTCCATTCCTGCTTGACACGGATACTTAGATGGTTGTCGTACCACCACCGCCACCACCGGGCGAATAGTTACCGCCGGCGATGAGAGGCTGCAAGTAAGCAACGATGAAGCCCAAAGAGTTAAGAATGATCCAGGTGATCACGATTCTCTTGAGCCACTGGGTTGCTTCATCCACTGCACGCTGATTACGCGAAACCATTCGAATAATCAGGGCAATGGCACCCACTGTGACTGCCACAATGGTACTGATCGCCACAATCTGACCGTAAATATCCTGCATGATCGCAGAGAAGCGATCCCAGATAGTTGCGGCCATAACCGGGTGCATCGAGAAAATCATAGCCGATGCCATACCGACGAGCGACCAGTAAGCGGACTTGATTTGAGTTCCGCCCAGTCTGAGTTTCTTTACCATGCCTGTGTACCTCCTTTCGAAAAAATGGCATAAAAAATACGCCTTAAAAACTTCGGAGAGTGAAGTTCTCAAGACGTTATTTATACCGTGCCCGTGTCTATCTACACTTTTGCACGATACAAGTATAGCACATTTACATTCCCTTGTCATCGGCAAAAAATCGTCTTTTTATAGGCACAAAATAGGCACAAAATAGGCACCCACAAAAGTCAGTCCAAATTCTCCATCAATGTGAGAATATCGAACCACATATCAACCTCTGCGATGGGGGCTGCCCACAAACGAATTGAAAGAATTGTGATTGCCTGCTGACGAAGACGGTAATAGGTTCGTGATGACATCTTAAGCTTTTCAAGCAGCTCGGTGTGAAAGTACCTTTCCGGTCCCAGATATGTGAGATAAATCAGCTCATACAGGCGCTCACCATTGCCAGGCTTTTGTTTGAGCACGGTCAAGGCCATTTCGAGCTTATCAATCAGCAATCTTGACTTTTCTACGCCTTCCAATCGTCCTGCCAGCTTTTTATTGCCCAGGGCAAGCTCGGTATCTACGTGTTCAAGCAGCATATCGATCCCTTCAAACGGTTTATCCAGTTCTTCAGCGATGGTTTCCGGCATCATCTCAAGGATCCACTTGAAAGAACGGTAATGTTGCAGAAGAACCTGCGTGTTGTGGAAAGCAGTTCTGCGTCTTTTCTGCTGGGCATTGCGAACTCTCGTGTTGTCGATCTCGTGATCACCCAATATCCCACGCTTTGTAAGAAGTGAGATAAAAGCGTCTGACTGCTGAAGTATTTTATTCTCTTGCTGTTCATACAGCGAATTTTCGTCCGGTTTCGGGCTCATATGTAAACATCTCCTTTGCTATTTGGGTTATATCCACGGGCGCACATGGCCCACGGATTTTACTCGTATCTTCAACTACAGGAGGGTATATATAATTACTCCTGCAGTCATATATACAGTTCTTACAATTCGAGTGAGAAAAATACGCGCGTAATTTATATACGTCGAAAAGTGCAACGCGATTTTGCGATACCGTTTCTTCAGGTTCAAAAGCGCATTCAGAAATAAGCTGATAGCTGTAAAGGGCAATGAGTCTGCCGATATGTTCGCTATCAGAGCCCACTTTCTGCGTTTTCTTGCCCAAAATGCGTATTTCGGCAATTATACGCTCAATTTTCTCAGACTCGGGTAATGAAACCTCTGTATCTGTGGGATACAGCATATTAAAAATGAGACAGCCGTAAGATCCGGGAAGACGATGCAGCACAAAAGCATCCCTATACTTTTGGAAAAAGCGCCACACTTTAGTCTTCTCCCAGTTCCAACGTCGGCCCAGGGTTTCCAAAGTCATAACGGCACCGTATCTGCCAAATTGAATTGTCGGCGCCAAAAAAGAAAACGCATTGTTCTCGTCCTCGGATACCGTGTGGCACCAGAGGTCAAGCCATGCGTCTGCTTCCTCAAATACATAATTCTGTTGTACAAGTCTGTCTGTGATGCCACGAGGGAGGCAGAGGAAGCCATAACCCTCTGTGGCATATACTGTCCCATCCATGCACTCAGCTCCGGAACAGTTGATAACCCAATCCTTGATTTCATAATTGAGTTTCTTTGTCTTGCTGTCGAGCTTATAACTGACAAACCCAAGCTTAGACAGTTTATTAAGCGTCTCAAGGCTCTGTGCGCGGCTTCTGAGGCCGAGAATGCTCTTTAGCCCAACAACACCACCTGACCACATTCCTGGCCTTACAGCGTTAATATGGCCGCAATAAGAGGCTTGTCCCTTACGGAACGCAGCACGAGATGCCAGCTTCGCCCAGGCACCCATTACACCTTTGCCTTCAGGCAGGTGGTTGCGAGGCAACTTTACCCATTGATACTTCATTAAGCATTTCATAAGGGACAACTCCTTTCTTCAGTTTGTAGGCGAGGGAATACCCTCAATCTTTAATTCTTACGTGTAAGCCGTTCAGCTTCGCGAGGTAAACTCCTTTTAGATACCAGAAGTCACCAAGCTCAATTGTGGTTGGAACCCACACATCTCCGATCTTGACCTCAAGCGGCTCACCACAGTGCAAACCACCGTAGTAATCCAGCAAGTCAAATCGAATGTCCATCCGACCACTCTCGTGGTCATAAATAAGTACACCTTCTCTCATAAAAACCTCCTGAAATAGAAATAGGGACGATTATAGAAAATCGTCCCAGTCGCTGTAATGGATTCCATATTCGTTTAACTTATGAGCGATCTCAATAAGTAGATCCGAATCTCTCACATCAATAGAAAGAAGCTGCTTATTGGTAACACCCATACATTTCTCAATTGTGGTTACACCGATGGAATGCAGCCAGGCCACAGCTCTCTCTGAAATCCCCAAATGGGAAATGTCAAGCATTGTTTCCAGATCCGGATTGTCAAATTCGATACGAGCCAAAGGATTGCTTACATACTCATTTTGATCCTCAAGATATTGTAAGTAACCCTTCGCAAACCCTTTTTTATAGTCTTCTGAAAAATCGCCGTCTCCAAGGCGAGCCACAATTCCTTTTTCAAAGAAATCTTTTCTCTGCGGTTCTTGCAGCTTCTTAATAGCGACTTTTTCAAGTCTCTCAATTTCCTCCGCAGGTAAGTGCATCATTGAGCTTAATACCTCATAAGAATGACCGGCGCCATATCTCAGTCTGATGATTTCTCCCAAGCGCTCACCGAGCGTTATCATTGCAACGGCAACACCTGCGGCAAGACCTCGTCTGTCTACATCGTTGTTTGGATGACCCAATACAACCTCTACTAAATTTTGCGGATAATTCGTTTTTAACATTTTCCTTTTTCCTTTCAGTTTATATTATAAAAGCCGAATGAGCTTTTATACCCATTCGGCCTTTATTTGTGACAGGGGACTCAGTCAATTGAAATCCCGTTTAATATATATAAAACACCGCCTTTACAAAGGATTAAAGCCGGAAATGACCAAGTTCTCGATAAAATTTCTTGGACAAAATCAGCGAAAACCCCAGTGTTTATGCGGTCTTTCTGGCTTTGGTGTTATTATAACACCAGCATCTACCCGACGAACAATTCCTGTTGCCTTCATATATCTTTCTCCTTTTCTGCGGCAAAGGCCCCCTTGCCTAAAGGGGGCTGTCACCGAAGGTGACTGGGGGATATATTCCTCCACCGCTTACGCGGTCCCCCTCCCTCTAGGCGAGGGAGGCTTTTTACGCCTACAATAATTTTACAAATTACGCTGTTAGTATCTGTAAATAGGAGAAGATTATACTGGCTGATTCTCTTTTTTGAATTCCTATGCA
>JAZNRW010000009.1:0-4993 GCA_045590835.1 Faecousia sp. | reverse complement strand
TCCCATTCCGAACACAGAAGTTAAGCTCATGTACGCCGACAATACTTGGCGGGCGACTGCCCGGGAAGATAGGTAACGCGAACACAAGAGAGTCAGGAGAAATCCTGGCTCTTTTTGCGCTTGCAGATGTCCACTGGACATTTGCGGACAGCGCGACAATACATTGGCCTTCCTGTTGCGGTGCCCGGCATTTTCCTCGCCGATAGATCGGCTTCGTCATCTGCCGACCGCGGCCACTCGCTCACCTCGCTGCATCTGTCACTGGCAGCGCTCGGCTCGCTCCCCCGGAAGATAAGTAACGCGAACACAAGCCTCGACCGCAAGGTCGGGGCTTTTTTATGTCTGCGAGAGTTCCCTGTATATTTTCAGGTGTCCTTTTTTGCTTGCACTTTTACTTTTTGGTGTTATAATGAACTTAGCGTACCCAATTTGAACATAAATGGAGGAGAAAAAATGAGCACCGGCAAGAAGGTATTAAATGTTTTTGGTATTATATTTACTGTTCCCATCAACACAATTTTGATTGTTTTGTTGATCATCGCACCTCTGCTGTTTTCTCTGATTTCTTTTGCACAGCCTGAGAATTTGGTGAAGACGGTTTCCAAAGTAGATGTGAATGAGGTGATTTCAGAGGCTATTATTGCTCCGGAAGGGGAGACAGTGCCGCCGGAAATGGAGCAAATCAGCGATTTCCTGGAGACCGATGCGGCAAAGGAAATGATGGAAGTTTACGCTACAGATATTACCAACGCTCTGTATGGTAACACGGCTGAGATGGGTTTTACTCCTGAGAAGTTCATGGAGATCGTGGATGCCAATATTGACGAACTGGCGGATGTATTTAAAGAGTCCAACTCTGAGTTGGCAGAGCTGCCTGAGGAAGAGTTGAAAACCCAAGTTCGTGATATGCTCAGTGACACCGCTGATCAGGTGGTCTCTGCGCTGCCCGCGCCTGAGCAGATTAAGACCGATATTGCCGGCGACAGCGAAGAAATGAATGCTGCTTTGGAGATTTTGGGCAAGCTGGACATTATCAAATGGGCGCTTGTTGGCGTGATCGTCATTCTGTCCGGGTTGGTTTTCGCACTACGCCTGTACAAATTCCGCGGTTTCTGCTGGCTGTCTATTGACCTGATGGCGGCATCGGTGCTTTCCGGAATTATGAGTATGGCTCTAATGAATACGCCTGCTCTGCTGACGGATATGGCAGAGGGCAATCAGTTGCTTTCTGATATTATCGGCACGGTTGCTGCCGGCTTTGCAACAGGTATGCTGATTCGCACAATTATTATGCTGGTCTGCGGTGCGGGCATGCTGGTTGCATTTATCTTCATCCGTAAAGCACAGAAACAGAAACTGTCGGTAATGATTCCTGCTGCAAAGCCTGCTGCAGAAGAAGTACCCGTGATCAAGGAAGATTAAAAAATACAATTTCACGGATCGTTGGTTGGGAGAAAAGTAATGATAATTAGAAAGAGAATACTGCGACTTGCGATCTGCGTGCTGCTGGCGTTGGGAATTTTGGGCGTCAGTGCCGTTACAGTGATCAATTCTATTGTAAAACTGACCACCAAACCCCAGATTTTGACACCGCAGGAGGCTGCGATGCTGGATGCAGATTGTATTTTGGTTTTGGGGTGCTATGTTATGGATAACGGCAACCCCAGCGCGATGCTTCACGACAGGCTTCAAAGAGGTGTGGAGTTATACGATCTTGGCGCAGCGCCTAAACTACTAATGAGCGGGGATCACGGTCGTGAGAATTACGATGAAGTGGACGCGATGAAGCAATTCGCTGTTGATGCGGGAATTGCTTCGGAAGATGTGTTTATGGATCACGCGGGCTTCTCTACATACGAGAGCATCTACCGGGCAAAGGAGATCTTTCAAGCCAAGAAGATCATTATCGTATCCCAGCAGTACCATCTGTATCGGGCGGTGTATATCGCAGAGCGGTTTGGCTTGGAGGCCTACGGTGTGAATGCGGATTACCGCACCTATATTGGGCAGACATCTCGGGATATCCGGGAGGTTCTGGCGCGGGTGAAGGATTTTACGATGTGTATTTTCAAACCGGAACCTACATTCCTAGGAGAGGCGATCCCCATCTTTGGCGATGGTAATCTTACCAACGATGTGACCTCCGATTTTTCCTAATATAAAAACTGCTCTGGGGCTTGCCCCAGAGCAGTTTGTTTAATTGACGGTATTAACCGGTTTTCCTTCCAGAAAGCCTCGGATACTTTGCACTGTGCAGTCCAAGATCCTCTTCCGGCTTTCAATTGGCGCCCACGCCATATGTGGGGTGATGATGCAGTGGGGTGCAGAGAGCAAAGGGTTATCTGCACAAATCGGCTCATAGGACACCACATCTACTGCAGCGGCACGGATTTTGCCGGAGGATAACGCGTTAGCCACATCCTGTTCTGCCAACAGGCCTCCTCTGGCGGTATTTAGCAGGATCATGCCGTCTTTCATTTGAGAAATGGTCTCCCGGTTGATCATACCGGTATTCTCTGCCGTCAGGGGACAGTGCAGGGAGATCACATCCGATTGTCGCAGAAGTGTTTCCAACTCCACATACCGGGCAAGGCCTTCCGTACCGGGCCGCCGACTGCGGCTGTATGCCAAAACCTGCATGCCCATTGCCGATGCAATCTTTGCAACAGCCTGACCGATTCGACCAAAGCCAATGATACCTAAGGTTTTGCCGGCAAGCTCTGTCTGGGGTGTGTTCCAGAAACAAAAATCCGGGCAAGCTGTCCAATCTCCATTGTGTACCGCCCGGTCATGCAGACCCACTTGATGACACAGCTCCAGCAACAGGGCAAAGGTAAACTGCGCCACAGATGCAGTGCCGTAATCCGGCACGTTGCAAACCGGGATACCACGCTCTGCGGCGGCGACGCAATCCACCACATTGTATCCGGTTGCCAGAACGCAGATCAGCTTTATATTGGGGCAGGCATCCAGCAGCTGGGCTGTGATGGGCGTTTTGTTGGTCAGGACAACATCCGCATCGCCGATATATGCTGCGGCTTCACCCTCAGGCGTGCGCTCGTAAACGGTCAGCTGGCCAAATTGCTGAAAACAATCCCAAGACAGATCACCGGGATTGACCGCATGACCATCCAATATCACCAATTTCATAGGAAACCTCCTTAACACTTGAAAAACAAGGACATTTTTGATAGGATAACAGAAAAAACAGGAGCTGCGTATGGAACTTGTATATCAAGACCCCTACCTTCTGGTGTGCGTAAAGCCGCCCCGGGTGCTGTCCACCGACGAACCCGGCGGCGTACCGGATCTGGCGCGGCAGGCACTGGGGGATCCCAATGCCAATGTGCGGACAGTCCATCGGCTGGACCGGGTGGTATCGGGGCTGATGGTGCTTGCCAGAACCAAACATTGCGCGTCGGATCTGTCGGAGCAGATTCGTCGCGGGGAGTTTCAAAAAGAATATCTGGCAGTGCTTCACGGTATTCCGAAACAGCCTGCAGCCACCCTCCGGGACCTGCTCCTGCGGAATAAACAGGAGCGGAAAACCTACATCACGGGTCAGCCGGGCAAGGATGTGCAGGAGGCGGTCTTGTCTTACCGGACTTTAGCGGTTGCTGACGGACTGTCCAAAGTACGAATCCAACTGCAGACCGGCAGGACCCATCAGATCCGGGCACAGTTTTCCGGCAGAGGATTGCCGTTGGTGGGAGACCGAAAATACGGAAGCGAGGATGCAGCCGGTGAGATTGCCCTCTGGTCCTACCGTATTGCGTTCACCCACCCGAAAACCGGGGAGGCTATGGAGTTTGTGCTAGAACCACCGATGGATTATCCTTGGACCAAATTCTGAAGCAGGGCTTCAAATGCCTTGGAAAAAGCAATGTTTTGCGCCGCTGTGCGTTTTGCAGGTCCTTTGGTGCGCCCGCCGGCGGCCCGGAATTTTTTGGCAGCGTGCCGCTGCTCCATCAGACCGGAAATGTTATCGGAAGTGTACGCCCAGCCGTCCTGATGGAGGATGTAGGCTCGCTTTGACAGACACATGGAGGCCAGACCGTAATCCTGGGTGATGACAATATCCCCGGGACTTACCCGGTTGACCAGGGCAAAATCCACGCTGTCTGCGCCCTTATCAAAAACAAGGGTCTCGGCGCCGTCTTTGCAAATGGTATGGGCGGTATCACACATCAGGATGCAGATAACACCGTACCGCTTGCACAGATCCACTGCAATGTCCACCACGGGGCAGGCATCCGCATCGATATAAACCTTCATGCCATCACCTCGAGCGTATTATATCAGCCGCCGGAGAAAATTGCAACGGCGGGAAGGAGCAGACTATGGGAAACTATGCATTTTTTCAAAACAGAGACTGCGAGTATTTTCCGTGCCACAAGTGCACGGATCAGGAGAGCTTTAACTGCCTTTTTTGCTATTGCCCACTGTATGCGCTGGCAGATCGGTGCGGCGGAAATTTCACCTATACGGAAAACGGCATCAAGGATTGCTCCGCTTGCCTGATTCCTCACAGACGGGAGAATTACGAGATGGTGATGGCGAAAATGAAGGATGTTATGGAAATTGCAAAAAAGAAGGACAGGTAATCCTTGCATTTTCACCGGCACCTTGTTATAATAACCCCGTTGTCAATATGGAGCAGTACTCAAGCTGGTCGAAGAGGCGTGACTCGAAATCTCGTAGGGCATGAAAGTGCCGCCAGGGTTCGAACCCCTGCTGCTCCGCCAACAAGAACCCACCCCGAGGGGTTGGGTTCTTGTTGCAAGCAGGGATTCGAACCGTTTAATGCAACGCGGGCGAGGGTTGCCCGCTGCGGCTGGACGCAGTGGAACAATTATGTTTGCCTGCGGCAAACATGCAAACGGAACACTGCTGCTCCGCGAAAAAGAAGGACTCCCTTTGGGTGTCCTTCTTTTTGGCTTGGGGGCGGGATTCGAAAGGACGACCCGACCGAAGGGCGGGTAAAAAAGTGTCC
>JAZNRW010000008.1:0-4848 GCA_045590835.1 Faecousia sp. | reverse complement strand
GTCCAACACCAAAAGGTGTTGGACTTTTTGTGGTGGGGGAGGACGGATTCGAACCATCGAAGCGATACGCAGCAGATTTACAGTCTGTCCCCTTTGGCCACTCGGGAACTCCCCCAAATATTCACGTTCTGTTGATGCCTGTATGGAGCCGGTAGACGGACTCGAACCCCCGACCTGCTGATTACAAATCAGCTGCTCTACCAACTGAGCTATACCGGCAGCTCAAACAGAACACGCTTATTATAGCTATCCGCCACCCTTTTGTCAAGCCTTTTTTTCATTATTCAGTGAAAGATTCCGCTGTTCCCCCTAATCGGAAGTTTTTGTATATTCTTTGAAGTTTTTATAAATTAAACAGCCGGATAATTGTATTTTACTGCAATGTATGATATGCTTATTGGGATCATTCCCATGGGAGGTATATTCC
Organism: Faecousia sp.; assembly: GCA_045590835.1. Classification (GTDB taxonomy): domain Bacteria; phylum Bacillota; class Clostridia; order Oscillospirales; family Oscillospiraceae; genus Faecousia. The sequence continues at coordinate 4,421 of JAZNRW010000008.1, read as the reverse complement.
GTGAAAATCCAAACTTCCACCACCCGGAAGACCGGCGTCCGTATCTGTCCCGGTCCTTTGGTTGGGTTCTTTCTTTTGACGCTGGCTTTTCTGCTAATTGAGTGCTGCGGTATGTTACTACTGAAGCCGGAAAGCTTGAACGGACTTCTCTTCGGCGCGCTTTGGGCTTTGCTTTTGGCGTCCTTCCTGATGTTCCTGCCCCGAAAGGCTAGCAGGATCGTCTTTGGCGTTCTTTACTATGTTGTTCTTCTGTGGACACTGGCCCAGGCCGGATATTATCGGGTCTTCGGTAAAATGATGTGGCTCTCCACCATAAAATACGCCGGTGAAGGCGCGGCGTTCTTGGGGGATGTGTTAGGCGCTTTCCCTGTGCTTTGGTGGGTTCTTCTTGCCACTATGCTGCCCTTGGGCGGCCTGCTCATTTGGAAGTATCCCCACTTGCCCGAAAAATTCCTCTCCCGTCTCCCCTTCCTGTTGGGCACCGGCATTTGTATCACAAGTCTTTGCTTTGTGCCGGAGCTGGTATTCCTGCGGGATAATGATATATGGGGAACCCGGTCGGAGTATGGTCAGTCCTCCTCTTACCGCGCCACATACAACACCATGTACGAAACAAAGGCAGTGTACAATATCACAGGCATCTACCAGCTGACCCTCCGGGACCTGTGGGTAAACGAACTGTATCCTCTGACCCCCGCTTACCGGAAGGTTTTGGAACAGCAGACCCAGCAAATAGATGACTATTTTGAAGAACGGGGAGATTCCGGCGACAATAATATGACCGGCGCTCTGGCTGGCAAAAATGTGATTTTGGTGCTGATGGAATCCATGGACGATTGGATGATCACACCGGAGGACACTCCCGTTCTGACACGGCTGATGGGCGAGGGTATCAACTTTACCAATTTCTATGCTCCCGGCTATGGCAGCGCCCGGACACTCAATTCCGAGTTCTGCATGAACACCGGCATCTATCTGCCCACCACAGGCAGTTATGTATTCGACTATGTGACCAATGCCTTTAACCAGTCCTTTGCTTCCCTGATGACGGACTCCGGCTACAGCGCTCAGGTCTTCCACTATAACACGCCGGAATTCTACTCCCGTGGCGTGTTTGAACCGGCTATGGGATATTTGGCCTACAACTGCTACGAGGATTATGAATCCGACAAAAATAAGCTCTATGATGATACGCTCCTGTTTGATATTCCCCAGCTGCAGGACCTGTTTTTCCGTTCCGGTCCTACCTTTAATACCATCATCACCCGCTCCGCTCACCTAAGCTACAAGTACAGAGAGGTTTTGAGCCACTATGCCCTGCAGCAGTATCCGCAATACCGGGGGCTTTACGGCAGCGAGGAAGAGGATTGCGCCAGAGTGAAAGCCAAGCTGGTGGATGACATGTTCGCCCGACTCCTGGAGGAGCTGGAGGCCCGTGGACAGCTGGAAAATACGGTCATCATCGGTATGACTGACCACTATACCTATGGCTATAAGAATATGGAAGAGCTCCATGCCCATTCCGGCGTAACGGAAGATCTCCTGTTGGAGAAAGTCCCCTGCTTTGTATGGGCAGCAGACGGCCCGGACATGGACGTGGACAAGCTGATGAGCACCGCGGATTTCCTGCCTACTATGCTGAATCTTCTTGGTGTCGACAGTCCCTATAACTATTTGGGACAGGATGTGTTTGATGACAATTACCCCGGCTATGTCATTTTCCCCGACGGCAGCTGGATGGCCGACGGTGTGGCATGGCAGGGCGGAAAAATTCTAATGAACGAACAGGGTCGAGAGGTAACCCAAAAAGAGATCGACCGGATGGCCAAACTGGCAGCCGACTTCCGGGATATCAGCAATCTCTTGCTCACCGCAAACTACTACAAACAAACATCCCAATTTCAATGAACAACCCCGGTTTGTACGGATTGTACAAACCGGGGCTGTTTCATATTTAGTATTACTTTTCGTTCTTGTAAATTTCCTTGAAATACTTGTAGGTATCTACCTTCAACTCACCGCAGGCAGCCTCATCGCAGGCTATGATGCCATCGGCGTGCATCTGCAGAGCGCTGATGGTCCAGGCGTGATCCACGCCGCCCTCTACGCAGTGACGCAAAGCCCGGGCCTTATTGTGACCGGTGATGATCAGCAGCACCTGCTTGGAATCACAAACCGTACCAACGGCCACGGACAGAGCGGTCTTGGGCACCTTGTTGGGATCGTTATCAAAGAAACGGGAATTCACGATCAAGGTATCCTCGGTCAACGCACGGATGCCGGTACGGGAAGTCAGTGAGGTGAAGGGCTCGTTAAAGGCAATGTGGGCGTCTACGCCGCTACCGCCCAAGAACAAATCAATGCCGCCATAGGAGGCAATCTTTTCCTCATACCGCTGGCACTCAGCCTCCAGATCCGCAGCCATACCGTTGAGAATGTTGATGTTCTCAGCAGGGATGTCAATATGATTGAAGAAATTATCGTGCATAAAATACCAGTAGCTCTGGTCGTGCTCCCGAGGCAGACCCACATATTCATCCATATTGAAGGTCACCACATTCTTGAAGGTAACCTCACCGGCCTTATTCATCTCGATCAGCCGCTTGTAAATACCCAAGGGAGAAGATCCGGTAGGCAGTCCCAAAACAAAGGGTCGGTTTTCCTTGTGGTTGTTGATAGCATCCGCAATATGCTGTGCTGCCCATGCGCATGTATCGTCGTAATGATTCTTAATGATGAGCTTCATATTCATCGCGCTCCTATTTAGAGTTTATTGCCGACTATGTTTCCGACAACACAGTTAGTATACTCCCATTATGCTGTGTTTTCAATACTTTTTTTGTAAAAAAACCATAGAAATTTTTGGAGCTTTTCCGATATAAAAGGCCCATTAGCACGAAATAGTTTCACCCAACTGGGGAATCCAAAGTGCTATATCCTCTCTGTTTTTGGTGGTCTTTTCCACCACGCTCCACAAGCCATAGGCATCTGCCTCTCGCGGCGGCAGGTGGACCAAAACCACTTGTTTTGCCAGACCGCAACTTAAGTTCCATGCCGACTCCGTGTTACCGTAGGCATAGGGAGCAATCAGCACATCAGGTTTGGGTAAATCCGTCCTGTTCTTCCACTGCAAAGGGGCGGCATCTCCCACAAACCACACGCATTTTGTTCCCTGCACAATGTAGCTTACATGCTGCAGATTCGGCTCTATTTTTCCCAAATGGCGGCTTGACACCGGTGTAATGGTCACTTCACCAATCTTGGTCGCACCCAAATGCAAGGACTCCGGCCCTAAAATGGGCCGGAGATTTTGCTTGCGATATGGGAGAAGCAACGCTTCACTGCAATGGTCTGCGTGGTAGTGGGTAAATGCCAAAATATCGGGGGGATTGCTAAGAAGCTGTTCGGCCAAATCTTCCGTAGTGGGAAGGTACTCCCCTACCCGGTCGCATAATCCGTCCAGCAGAATGGACACCCCGTCCATTTTTAACAGAACGCCTGCATTGGCTGTGCGTTGTATCTCCATTGTGGCTTACACGCCTTCCTTAGCGCGACGGATGTGCTCAGCCTCAGTACAGCCGGTGGTGGAGACATGGCCTTCCAGAGGAACCAGCTTGTCGTTGATGGCATCCAGGATCCAGGAAGCCTGGGGGAAGAAGAACTCGTCGAACTCGAAGGGAGGAGTGATCCAGTTCTTAGCGCCGATGACAACGGGAGGTGCATCCAGATCGTCGAAGCACAGCTCAGTAATGTTGCGGGCAACATCGTTCATGAAGCCGCCACGGGCGCAGGCATCGGATACCAGAACCACACGGCCGGTCTTGCGGACGGACTCCACGATCTTGGTGTAGTCCAGAGGCGCCAGAGAGTGCAGGTTGATCACTTCAGCCTCCATGCCGTACTTCTCGGACAGGGTCTTCACAGCGTCCATAGCACGGTACAGAACGGCACCCAGAGTCAGGATGGTCACATCCTTACCCTCGCGGACCTTGTTCACGTCACCGATCTCGATCTCGTAACGCTCAGCGGGAACGCCGCCCTCGTGGAACTGCTCGCCCACGTCGTAGATTCTCTGAGACTCGAAGAAGACAACAGGGTCGGTACCCATCAGAGCGGTCTCCATCAGACCCTTAGCTTCCCAAGGTGTTGCGGGGAAGCAGACCTTCAGGCCGGGGATATGTGCACACAGTGCGGTCCAGTCCTGAGAGTGCTGTGCGCCGTACTTGGAGCCCACGGAAACACGCAGGACCACAGGCATCTTCAGGATGCCGGCGGACATAGACTGCCACTTGGACATCTGGTTGAAGATTTCGTCACCGGCGCAGCCGATGAAGTCAGCGTACATCAGCTCGACCAGAGCGCGGCCGCCGGACAGAGCGTAACCGACTGCAGTACCGACGATAGAAGCCTCAGCCAGAGGA
>JAZNRW010000007.1:0-20203 GCA_045590835.1 Faecousia sp. | reverse complement strand
GCGAGAGCATCCGGGATTTTTTATACTTTCATGCCGGTGACCTGATACATCTCATCGTTGGAGAGTTTTACGGTCACGCGCAGATATTTGCGCATCATGGCGGCAAGAGCGTTCTCGTGCATCAGCCCGATGCTGACCTTGCTGGCAGGTCCTTCGTGGTGATGGTCGATTTCGTGGCGGCTCATGCCGTGGGCAATGGTAAGGGTGCCGCCGGGCGCCAGATGGGAAGTCAGCGCCCGGATAAGCTCTTCCGGCTCTGGGAAGTGGGGGAAGGCGTTGTAGACCATAATGCAGTCAAATTGCCGGGAAAACTCCGCTGTCTCCACATCCCCGCAGAGGATCTCTACATTTTCCTGGGAGAACTTGCTCCGGGCGATATTTACCATCTGGGGAGAGATGTCGATGGCGGTAACGGAGGCAACATTCCGGCTTAAGTAATCGGGGATCAGCACACCGGTGCCGCAGGCCACATCCAGCACATGGCTGCCCGGGCGTACCCCGGCATTGTCCAAAATAATGCCGATTTTTCGATCGGAGCGGATCATATCGCCGTCCCATTGAGGGGCCAGACGGTCAAAGAATGCAATTACATCCTGTTTGTTCAATGGAATATCTCCTTAATACCGCTTAGGCAGCAGTCTTGCTTTGGTCAGCGCCAGGACCACCAGAGGGATCAGCACCAGCTGGATGAGGATGCCGGGGACACCGGCTACCAGGGAAGTGGTGACCCAGGCAAAGGGCGCAGTGCCCGGGGAGAAGATCAAACTCTTGGCCAGACCTGCCAACACCCGGCCTACAATCATGGCGGTTACCATACTGATATACAGGTCGGAAGTCAAGCGCTTGGTATGGACAAACTTCATCATAAGCCCGGTGACGCAGCCATAAGCAGCGCACTCCAACATCATAGACGGCAGCATGGCGGCAGGGGGCATAGAAGTAAGCAGACTGCTTAGGGCAGGCCCTAACAGACCGCACACAAAACCAAAGGGCCAGCCGCACATCAGACCGCACAGAAGCACGGGAATATGCATTGGCAGAAAGACCTGGCCTGCGTTTTGCACTGTGTGAAATGCCATGGGCAGTACCACGCACAGGGCGGCGCACACCGCGGTAAATACCAGCTTTTTTGCGTAAGACATCTTCATAGAATATACCCCCGTTTCAGATATTGGTCACATTATACCAACAAAAAAGAAGGTATGTAAGCCCCCCTGGGGGTTAAAATGTCGAAGAAAATTCCGGTGCGCGACTGGGTCTTGTAAATTGGGGAACAGAACACCTGGCAACTACCACGAGGCGTCCCTCATCATGGGTATATTCGCAAGTGGACAGACAAATGAGCTTGTCTCCGTAGTAAGCATTCACGCCGGTGTCATAGAGGGACAGTTCCTTGCATTCGGAGACGAAATTTACAAAGCTTTCTTTACTTCCTGCATTCACAAAGGCATGATATATAAATCCTTCGCCGTAAATGGCGGTAGTAGTGAAGACAGACATAATCTCGTAAGTGTTTCGCGTGGATAGGGTATCGAAATGGATAACAGGATGCGCCTGAAAGAACTCCTCGCTCCGATAGCCGTGCAAAGCGGCGAACATAGAGCCATCCCGCATATTGTGACCGTATATGGTGATGTTATCGGAGGGTTCGTTGACATCACATATTTCGTCTACATAAATACAGCCATATTTACTTTCTTTATTATAGAAATTATGATCCAAGTAATAATCTATCCGCTCCGGGTCGGTGGTCTGCATAACCGGATAGTTAACGCGGGTGTCTTCAATTCTGATCCAGCCCACCATATCGGCGTTAAGGGGGAAAACCTTGGAGTATTCCGGTAAAACCTTGACCAGCTCTCCGGTGACAGGATGCCTGACAGATACCCAGGCGGGTCTGGGTTTTCCGGGCTCGTCCTCCTCATAATCCGGCAGGATTACCACTTCCTGATCCAACGGGTCACTTGTATCTTCGGTAGGATTGAGATAATCATCTACAAGATTGGACAGATCATCGTAAGAATTTTGTTCCTTCTGGGATTCCATAAAATAGTCCACCAGGAAAACCAGACTTATCAGAAATACGATACTAAAAACAACCAACAGTATGTTGGTGATTCGCTTTTTCAAAACAACACATCCTTTGCGGGTAGTTCTTACTACTATATCCTAATTGGTCAAAAAAGTAAAGAGGGCTTGTTTAGGAAAGGGTATTCAGGTACTCCTCCAGACACAGGCCGGATTCATAAACCGCCTTGGCCACATCCTGCCCTACATACCGGTAATGCCAGGGCTCATAAATAATGCCGGTGTACTGGCTCTTGTCGTTGGGATAGCGAAGAATAAAGCCGTATTCCCAGCTGTGGGCCATCAGCCATTTCTGCGCGTCGGTATGTTCCTGGGCTTCATCCAGCCCCCAGTAGCTGTTGTCCACCAGATCCACAGCCAGACCCAGCTCATGCTCGCTGGTACCGGGATAGGCAACCACTGTGGCGGCTTCCTTCCGGGCATCGGCTTCGCTGTAGCCGAGATCCAAATAGTAATCCACCTTCCGGTCAAACAGATAAATTTGTGTATCGTGAGAGCGGTAGGCAGAGACGATCTGGGCGTCATATCCGTCTGCCCGGCAGGCAGAGAGCATTTGCTTCAGACTTTCCGCGCAGGAACTGTCTACCAGATAGCCGTTTTCTACCTCTACCAGATCCCATGCGTAGTCTTCGTGAATGGAGTTCCAGGGATTGACAACGGCGATCTCCGCGCCGGTTGCGGTGAAGAAGTGACTGCGGCCGTTGATGGGAATTTCACCCCGGGCCATAGCGCCGTCTTCCTGTAAGTAATACCGACCGTCCTCTAACTCCAGCCAACCGGTTTGCAGCACACCGGCGTCGTCCAGATAGTAGCGCTTGCCCTCTAAGTCCAGCCAACCGGTGTGAAGGCTGCCGTCTTCATGCATATAGCTGGTATAGATGGTAGGGTCGTCACGGGTCATGGTCATGACCCACCCGGGGCCGCCCAAAGGAGTTGTTTGGACAGAGGAAAGAACAGAAAACGTGGTGGGTTCCTCCGGCGCAGATGTCTCATCTGCTGCAGGAGCGTTACGGCAGCCTGTGAGCAAAAAAGCGAAAAGCAGTATGCTTAAAATACAGCGTTTCATAGAAAAACCTCATTTGGTGTTGGATTACAGGAACATTGTATTTATATTATCACACAAATGCAAAAAAGGAAAGAAACTTTCTGTAAACAAAAAATACCCACCTCATGGGGTGGGTATTTTTTGGAGCAGGGTACGGGAGCCGATATGCATTTTCGCCTGTGGCTGTTTTTGTGGCTGAATTGATTCTAAAATACTAGAATGATGTGGGTTTAGAACAGTTCGCCAAATTGGAATTTATATCTCTAAACGATACAGAATAGTCCCTTCCTCCAATTCCCCCCAACAATTCAAAGGAGGGTCATTTGTCGGAATAAAACCGCATTTCCCATGTAATGCTTGTGACTTGTAGTTATTCTTCGCAATGGTACAGGTTAATTCTGTCATTCTATGATTTTTCAAATAATCAATCGTATGGTATAGTAAGTTTTTTCCAAACCCCTTTTTTCGTTCATCTGGTTTTGTTTCCACGGCTTCCAAAAACCAGTGACCTTCAGTTGTTTCTATCGCACGCAGAGCACTAACCCAATCATCATTAAATGTTTCCACAACAATCAGTTGCTTCGGGTTTTTAACAAAGTCCCGTAAGAACGATGCATACGCCAAAACCATTTCAACATCGTTAGTAAAGTTTATCTTCATATCATCCATTGATTCTGAATACACAGATAACAATCGGCTAATTGTATTTTCATCAATATGAGTAACTATGTTTATCATATATTGCTCTCTCCAAAATTCAAGTTTATCTAACGGAATTATACTGGTTTGCTTGCAGGAAATCAAGCGACCTTTTTGCATAGAGCAGGGTACGGGAGTCGATTTGCATCTGTGCCGATGGCACAGATATAGGAATTGCTCGGTCAAGCCCTCGCAAGCAACGCGCGTCCGCGTTGCATTTAAATGGGTTCGACTCCCGCATCTACACAAAAGCAAACAACCACCCCCCTCGGGGTGGTTGTTTGCTTGGAGCAGGGTACGGGAATCGAACCCGCCTTCACGGCTTGGGAAGCCGTTGTATTACCGATATACGAACCCTGCGAAGTGAAGTTATTATAGCAAGGTCTTTTGGAAAATTCAACCCTTTTTTGTCTCCTGGCTGGTCTTTTTGCAGCTGGTATGCTATACTTATAAAAAAGGAGGCGACAGCATGGAATACGAACTGGTGCATGAAATCAAAAACCTTTGTCCCAACAATCAAATGCGGGATATCTTCTTTAACGAGGTAGTAACCGACGATCCTGTGGCCTATGTGCAGGCATATTTGCAGGGCAAGGCGGTGGAGACTACCGCTGAAATCGGAGAAAACGGCTGCGTTACGGTGCATGCCACCTGCGACGGACTGATCCAAAAATTCATATTCACACCCGTGTGATAAAAAATAGACGGAAAATGCCCATTTTGCTGAAATTGTGGTTGAATTTGGATGCGGAATGTGATATGATACCGTAGTACTGATATGGGCGTAGTGCGCCCATTCGGGAAACATAGCGCGAAGGAGCAATATTTATGGCAACACCTCATACCATCGCAGTTGCCGGAAAAGGCGGCGTGGGTAAGACCACAACCTGCGGTATGATTATCGACTATTTATGCAATAAGAAGCAAGGCCCTGTTTTGGTAGTGGATGCCGATGCCAATGCAAACCTTAACGAGGTGCTTGGCGTGGAGGTGGAGACCTCCCTGGGCGCCATCCGGGAAGAGATGGCGCAGGCAGAACTGAGGGGAACCCTTCCTGCCGGTATGACCAAGGCTGATTATGCGGATTTTAAGTTTAGTTCCGCCATCATCGAGGAAGATGACTACGATATGCTGGTCATGGGTCGCACCCAGGGTAAGGGCTGCTATTGCTATGTCAATGGCGTGCTGAAATCCCAGGTGGACAAGTATGCCAAGAACTATAGCTACATTGTCATGGACAACGAAGCCGGTCTTGAGCATGTGGCCAGAGGCACTCTGCCTCGGGTGGATACGATGCTTTTGATTTCTGACTGCTCCCGCCGGGGCATCCAGGCAGCAGCCCGGGTGGCTGAGATCGTGGAGGAGATGGAACTCAAGCCTGCCAAGATGGGCCTGATCGTGAACCGGGCGCCGGGCGGTCAGCTGGATGAAGGCGTGAAGGAAGAGATCGCCAAGCATGGCTTGGAGCTTTTGGGCGTTCTGCCCCAGGATGAAGGCGTGTACCGGTGTGACTGCGCAGGTGAACCTTCCGCAAAGCTGCCTGCAAGCAACCCTGTGAAAGCAGCGGTGAAAGAACTGATGCAGACACTGGGTCTGTAACAGAACTTTTTGGATTCAAAATCAAAGGCAATACAGCAGTTGATTTTCAATTAATATATTATATTTTTTACAAGGGGGATATTTACTATGTCTTTCGTTCCTAAGACAGCACCCTTCAGCGGCAAGATCAATGCCGTGACCCTGGGCACCGGTGACAAGGCAATCGTCATCGGCGGTCAGAATGTGCTGCCGTTCTACTCTTTCGATGCACCCATCGAAAACGCACCCAAGGTCGGTGTTGAAGTTTCTGATCTGGCTTCCCAGTGGGATTATGCCGGTCTGAAGGAATTCTACGCCGGCTGCACCACCATGGCCGACTATGCCAAGAAGGCTGAGACCATTGAGGGCTGCGACTTCATTTGCCTGAACTTTGTTGGCGCAGATCCCAACGGTGAAAACCGCTCTGTTGCCGATTGCGTTGCTGATGCCAAGGCTGTTGCCGAGGCCGTCACCAAGCCTATCGTTGTTATGGGCTGCAAGAACCTGGAAAAGGACACCGAGCTGCTGACTGCTCTGGCTGAGGCTCTGGCCGGCAAGAATGTCCTGTTCATGGCTGCAAAGAATGAAAACTACAAGACTGTGGGCGCTGCTGTTGCTCTGGCAAACGGCCAGAAGCTGGGCGCTGAGACCGCTGACGACATCAACCTGGCCAAGCAGCTGAACATTATGCTGAAGGGCCTGAATGTGAATCCCGAAAGCGTTGTGATGGACATTGGTACCGCTGCTGTGGGTTACGGCTATGAGTATGCCGCTTCCACCTTCGACCGGATCCGTCTGGCCGCCCTGTCCCAGTCCGATGCTGATCTGCAGATGCCCATCCTGGCTACCGTTTGCAACGACACCTGGGGTGTTAAGGAATCCTCTGCAACCGAGGAAGACGAGCCCAGCTGGGGCTGCCGTGAGGAGCGCGCCATCTCTATGGAAGTTGCTACCGCTGCTGCAGACCTGACCGGCGGCGCTGATGCAGTTGTGCTGCGTCACCCCGCATCCGTGGCTACCATCAAGAAGTTCATCACTGAACTTGTCTAATCGGAAGGAGGATACATACAATGGCTTTGAAAGGTCTTGATATTTTTAAGCTGTCTCCTAAGAAGAACTGTAAGGAGTGCGGCAGCCCCACCTGTATGGCATTCTGCATGAAGGTGGCCCAGGGCGCTGTTGAGCTGAGCAAGTGCCCCTATTTCTCTGAGGAAGCTCTGGCAACTCTGAACTCCGCAACCGCTCCTCTGATGAAGACTGTTTCCGTGGGCGACTACAAGCTGGGCGGTGAGACCGTTCTGTTCCGTCACGAGAAGACTCTGGTTAACAAGAACCTGTTTGCAGTTTCCGTCTGCACCTGCATGGACGATGCTACCGTGGATGCAAAGCTGGCTGATCTGCAGAAGATCGACTACGAGCGTATCGGCGAGCGTATGTACGTGGAGTTCGTTCAGGTTGCCAACAACCAGGCTGACCCCGCTGTTTACGCAAAGTTGGTGGTGAAAGCTGCTGCTACCGGCCGCGCTCTGATTCTGGAGTGCTGGGATGTAGAGTGCGCCAAGGCTGCACTGGCCGTTGCCGGTAAGAACGTGATCCTGGACGGCGCTACCCCTGCTAACTGGGAAGCTATGAGCGCTGTTGCTACCGAGGCCGGTGTTGTTCTGGGCGTCCATGCCGACAACATCTCCGACCTGTACGACACCGTGAAGAATCTGGAAGCCAAGGGCAACACCAACCTGGTTCTGGATGTCACCGGCGCTACCGCTAAGGAAACCCTGGCTAACGCTGTTAACGTCCGCCGTACCGCTCTGAAGCAGGAAGACCGTACCTTCGGTTACCCCTCCATCGTCAACCTGACTAAGGTTGCCAAGGATGATGACCGCCTGCAGACCGCTCTGGCTGCTATGTTCGTTGAGAAGTACGGCTCCATCATCGTAATGTCCAATATGTCCTACGCACAGGCTCTGCCTCTGTACGGCCTGCGTCAGAACATCTTCACCGATCCTCAGAAGCCCATGAAGGTGGAAGCTAAGATCTACCCCCTGAACGGCGCTGACGAGAACAGCCCCTGCTGCCTGACCGTTGACTTCGCTCTGACCTACTTCCTGGTCTCCGGCGAACTGGAGCGCTCCAACCAGCCTGTGAACCTGATCATCACCGATGCTTCCGGTATGTCCGTTCTGACTGCTTGGGCTGCCGGCAAGCTGTCCTCCTCCACCATCAAGAAGACCTTCGAGGAGCTGGACATCGCTAATAAGATCAAGAACCGCACCCTGATCATCCCCGGCAAGGTTGCTGTTATGAAGGGCGAGATTCAGGAGAAGCTGCCTGAGTGGAATGTAGTTGTCGGTCCTCTGGAGGCCGTTCAGCTGCCCAAGTACATGAAGGACAAGGAGTACGAGGCTGGCGTTAAGGCTGCTGAGGCTGAGCGCGCTGCCAAGGCTGACACCGTTGTCGAGGAAGTCAAGGAGCTGTCCTTCGAGGAACTGCTGGAGACCCGCGTTCCCAAGATCGAGATCGTCGACATGGGCGTTGAGTACAAGGGCTACAACCCCGAGTCCAACAACTTCGTCGTCATCGGCGAGCGTATCCACTGCATCGCTCCCGCTATCAAGAAGGCTATGGCCGAGCGTGATCCCGCTCCCATCCTGGAGCGTGCCGCTGCCCAGATCAAGGCCGGCGCTACCTATCTGGATGTGAACATCGGACCTGCTGAAAAGGACGGTCCCGAACTGATGATGTGGGCTGTCAAGCTGCTGCAGGAGAACTTCAACAATGTTCCTCTGGCTTTGGATACTGCCAACATGAAGGCTATCGAGGCCGGTATCAAGGTTTACAACCGTACCAACGGCAAGCCCATCGTCAACTCCGCTGACGCCGGCTCCCGTATCGGCTACATCGACCTGGCTGCTGCCAACGATGCTATCTGTATCGCTCTGTGCTCCGCTGACGGTATCGCTAAGGATAACGCTGAGCGCGAAATGCACTGCGACAATATGCTCGAGCGCGGTCTGTCTCTGGGCATGACCTCCGACGACCTGTGGTTCGACCCCCTGTTCCTGGTCGTCAAGGGTATGCAGGACAAGCAGATGGAAGTTCTGGAGGCCATCAAGATGTTCTCCGACAAGGGCCTGAAGTCCACCGGTGGTCTGTCCAACAACTCCAACGGCGCACCCAAGGAAGTCCGTCCCATCATGGACGCAACTCTGGTTGCCATGTGCATGATGCAGGGTCTGACCTCCGCGATCGTCAACCCCAACGACCGCAGACTGATGGAGACCATCAAGTCCTGTGATATCTTCAAGAACCACGTGCTGTACTCTGACAGCTATCTGGACGCTTAATTTCCCGCAATAAAGGCCGGGAGGGAGTCGCCTCCCTCCCGGACTTTGTTTTTTTACAGATACAAAACTTGTATGAGAATATGACACAATGTGAAACCTAAATGATAGAAAAGGTACAGCCATCGCAATCTATTTGCTGATTTTTCTGTTGCTGCAGCAGCAGCGATACATTGCTTCCGGCCCTACAACCTGGCCGAATTGGCAGATGGCATATTACTATGGTGTTAATTCGATCACCGGAAGCTAAAGGAGAGAAAAATGAAACTATCATTGGTTGTACCCTGCTATAACGAGCAGGACAATGTAAAAGCATTTTACGAGGCGTGCAAGCAGGCTTTTGCTGGCAAAATTGATGATTATGAGATTGTTTTTGTCAATGATGGCAGCAAAGATAACACGTGGAAAGAGCTGAAAACCCTCTGGGAGCAAGCCGGTAACTTGAAGATTGTCAATTTTTCCCGGAATTTTGGAAAAGAAGCGGCGATGTATGCCGGTCTGCAAAAGGCAGAAGGTCAGTATGTAACCGTGATTGATGCGGACCTGCAGCAACGCCCGGAAATTGTGGTTGATATGGTGTCTTTCCTGGAAACCAATGAAGACTACGATTGTGTGGCGGCTTACCAGCAGGAGCGCAAAGAGGGCGCGGCATTATCTTTCTTTAAGAAAACGTTTTACAAGCTGATCAACAGTATGTGCGAGATCAATTTCCGTTCCGGCGCCAGCGATTTTCGCACCTTCCGTCGGGAGATGGTTGCGTCTGTTTTACAGATGAAGGAGTATTTCCGGTTCTCTAAGGGTATTTTTTCCTGGGTGGGTTATAACACTTACTTTATGCCTTATGAGGCACAGGAGCGCAACGCCGGAAACACGACCTGGTCCTTCCGCAAACTGATGAAATACGCCATCGAAGGCATTGTGGCATTTACTACCGCACCGCTGAATTTGGCTACCTGGCTGGGCGGCTTGTGCGCCGTTTTATCTGGCATTTATATGCTGGTTGTAATTATTCAGAAACTGTGCTTTGGCATAGACATTCCCGGCTATCCCACATTGGTGGTGCTGATTTTGCTGATCGGCGGTATTCAGATGCTTTTGCTGGGTATCATTGGCCAGTATATTGCCAAAATTTATATTGAGGGCAAAAAACGCCCGATTTATATTGCCAAAGAATATTATGGGAGAAATGAAAAATGATCAAAGGCCTGTTTAAGAAGTACAAGCAGATCATTTTGTATTTGTTCTTTGGCGTAACGACCACGGCGGTAAACTGGTGCATTTATGCGCTGACCAATGGGCTTTTGCAGATGGAGATGACATTAGCAAATGCAGTGGCGTGGCTTGGCGCAGTTGTATACGCGTTTGTTACTAACAAGTTGTTTGTGTTTGAAAGCAAATCAATGGCAGGCAAGGTTATACTGCAGGAGGGAATCAAGTTTTTTGGCTCTCGGGTAGTGTCCGGTCTGTTTGAGATCCTGCTGCCCACAGCGCTTTTTGCGATCGGTGTGAACCAACCGCTGCTTGGCGTGGAAGGCGGCATTGCCAAAGCGACTGTCAGTGCGCTGATTATCATTTTGAACTATTTATTCAGCAAATTTCTGGTATTTCGCAAGAAATAAGTATATTCAGTCTGTATAGGACTCTATATAAATCAAAATGTTTTAACAGGAGGAATTCACTATGAGCGTATTAACTGATCTGATCTACGGTGGCTCCAATGCGGTTGCAGGCCTGACTGAGGGCGCAGTCAACGATGCCATCGCCAAGTACGGCGCAGACAAGGAAATTGCCTTCCCTGATACTGCTTATTGTTTCCCCACAATTTATGCCGCCACAGGTGTAAAGGTCAAAACCCTGGGCGACCTGCCTGCCTGTGTAGGTGTACTTAAGAGCCTTATTACCAACCAGGAAGACCTGGGTCAGGCTCTGAACGCCGGCCTTGCCACCGCTGTGGGCGCTGAGATCATTGAAGGCCTGAAGTATGTAGAAGGCGGCGATCCCTATGCGGGCGAATCCGGCATCGGCTTCGTGCCTGATCCCATTATCCGTTCTCTGGGTGTGCCGCTGGTTACCGGCGATATCCCCGGCGTGGCGGTTGTGCTGGGCAAGGCAGACAATGCCGAGGATGTGGTGAAGGTGGTCAAGGACTACCAGTCCAAGGGTATTATGACCTTCCTGGTAGGCGATGTGATCGAGCAGGTAGCCGAGGGCGGCGTTCGGATGGGTCTTGAGTTCCGTGTGATCCCTCTGGGCCACGATGTGACCTCCGTGATCCATGTGGTCACCGTTGCCGTCCGCGCAGCGCTGATCTTCGGCAATGTGCAGCCCGGCGATCTGGGTGGCCTGCTGGATTACACCAAGAACAGAGTTCCCGCATTCGTTAACACCTTCGGCGCCATTGATGCGGTGGTCGTCTCCGCCGGTGCCGGTGCTATTGCTCTGGGCTTCCCTGTGGTGGTGGATATCGACCTGGGCGAGAATCAGGTGCCTGGCGCTCTGGAGTCCGTTTGCGACCACAACGAGACCGTCAAGAAGTCTCTGGAGCTGCGGAACATCAAGATCAAGGTAAAGGAACTGCCCATCCCCGTGGCATTTGCCGCTGCATTCGAGGGCGAGATCATCCGTAAGGCTGATATGCACAACGAGTTCTGGTCCTCCAAGAATCCCACCGCTGAGCTGGTGGTCATGCGGGAGCTGAACGAAATTGAAGACCACAAGATCAACATCATCGGACCGGACCTGGGCGATGCCAAGGAACTGGCTCTGGCTACTTATGTTGAGGTTGCTGGCAAGAAGATGCAGGTGGACTTCGAGTCTGTTATCGAGCGGAAGTTCCACTCTTGGTTCAACTACATGGAAGGTGTCATGCACACCGGTCAGCGCAATCAGGCCCGTGTCCGCGTGTCCAACGCCGCTTTTGAGGCCGGTCTGAGCCTGAAGCACTTTGCAGAAGTGCTGTACGTAATGATTATGGATGAGTTCGACGCTGTTGTTGACAAGTGCCAGATCACCCTGATCACCGACGCTGCTGAGGCTGCCAAGTTCCGTGACGAGGTAGCAATGCCCCGCTACGCCCAGAGAGATGACCGTCTGGCATCCATGACCGACGAAGCTGTGGATCGCTACTACACCTGCATCCTGTGTCAGTCCTTCGCTCCCGCCCACTGCTGCGTGGTTACCCCCGAGCGTCTGGGCCTGTGCGGCGCAGTTTCCTGGCTGGATGCCAAGGCAACCAACGAGCTGGATCCCAACGGTCCTTGCCAGCCGATCCTCAAGAAGGGCCTCATCGACGAGCGCACCGGCCGCTATGAGGAAGTCAACCGTATGATCAACGAGGCAACCCACGGTGCAGTGGAAAATGTCACCCTGTACTCCATTCTGGAAGATCCCATGACCTCCTGCGGCTGCTTTGAGTGCATCTGCGGCATCGAGCCTAAGTCCAGCGGTGTCATCGTGGTCAACCGTGAGTATAAGGGTATGACTCCCTCCGGCATGACCTTCGGCGAACTGGCCTCCTGCACTGGCGGCGGTGTACAGACGCCCGGCTTCATGGGACACGGCCGTCACTTCATTGCTTCCAAGAAGTTCCTGGCTGCTGAAGGCGGCATCGAGCGGATCGTCTGGATGCCCAAGGAGCTGAAGGACGATGTGGCAGAGCGGCTGAACAAGACCGCTAAGGAGCTGTACGGCATCGAAAACTTCTCTGATATGGTGGCGGACGAGACCGTTACCTGCGATGCAGAGGAGCTGCTGAACTGGCTGACCGAGAAGGGACACCCGGTTCTGGGTTTGGAACCCTTAGCATAATTACATCAACAAAAAGATCGCAGCTTCGGCTGCGATCTTTTTTTGCCCTTGCGGGCGGGAAAAACCTATGGTATAATCAATAAAATAGCAAAACTATGGAAAAGTGAGGATTTTTTATGCCGAAAGTGGTATTTCAAATTGAGGGCGCCAATCCCGTGGAGATCGCCTGCAATGCAGGGGACAATTTGCTGGAGCTTGCCCGCCGGGCCAATGTGGCCATTGACGCCCCCTGCTCCGGTAACGGCTCTTGCGGCAAATGCCGGGTAAAGCTGGTGGAAGGGGAGCTGGAGACCATTCCCTCCCGCCATATCAGCGCTGAGGAGTTTGATGCCGGCTGGCGGTTATCCTGCAACTGCAAGGTGCTTTCCGACTGCACCGTATTTGTGCCCGATATTGCCTCCGCCTACCAGAGCCGTATGAAGACCGCAGACCTGAGTAGCCCCGCGGAGCTTGCCATTTTTGAAAGCTGTCAGACCCAGTTGCAGCAAAGCGGGATTGTTTTTGAAAATCCCTTCCGTGCGATCGTGGTGGAGATGGCAGAACCCGTTCTGGACGATACTATGCCTGATAATGAGCGGCTGACATGGGCTATTCAAGAGGCGCTGGGCGTGGAGAATGTGAAGATTCCCTTCACCGTGATGGTGAAGCTGGCCTCCACCCTCCGGGAGCATAACTTCCGGGTCTGCGTCAAGGGTCAGCTGCAGGGGGATACCTTCCTGTGTATGGAAGTTTGCGACCCGGCCGATACCGCCATTGTAGGCTGCGCCATCGACATTGGTACGACCACCGTCACCATGGTGCTGGCAGACCTGTCTTCCGGAAAACTCCTTGCCAAAGGCTCTTCCGGTAACGGCCAGATCCGTTTTGGCGCGGATGTGATCAACCGGATCATCCAGCAGGGCAAGGACGGCGGCAAAAAGAAGCTGCAGGATGCCATTATTAAGGAGACTTTGAACCCTATCATCGTGGGTCTCTGCAAAACCGCCGGCATTTCTGCCCGGAGCATCCTGCGCCTGTGCGTGGCGGCTAATACCGCCATGAACCACCTGTTTGTGGGCGTGGATGCAGAGCCTGGCCGGATGGAGCCTTACATTCCTAGCTTTTTTGGTTGGGAGGGACTGACCGCCGGCGACCTGAAGCTGCCTGCCAATCCCTTGGCGCCCATCCAGATTGCCCCCAATATCGGCTCTTATGTGGGCGGCGATATTACTGCAGGCACATTGGCTGCCGGATTGTGGGATAAGGATGAAATGAGCCTATTTATCGATCTGGGCACCAACGGCGAGATCGTCTTCGGCAACCGGGACTTTATGATGAGCTGCGCCTGTTCTGCCGGTCCTGCCTTTGTGGGCGGCGACATCTCCTGCGGTATGCGGGCCACCGACGGCGCTGTGGAAGCGGTGGAGATCTGCAAGGAAACTATGGAGCCCACCCTTACCATCGTAGGTGAGGAGGGGCAAAAAGCGGTCGGTATTTGCGGTTCCGGCATTATTGATATTATTTCCGAGCTGTTCCGCTGCGGCATCATCAATGCCAAGGGCCTGTTTGTCCGGGAGGGTGACCGGGTGCAGCGGGATGCCCACGGTATGGGCCGTTATGTGCTGGCTACTGCGGCGGAGTCTGAGACCGGTCGTGAGATCTCCATTAACGAGGTGGATATCGACAACTTCATCCGCGCCAAGGGCGCCATCTTCTCCGCCATTGACACTCTCTTGAGCGCGGTGGATATGACGGTGGATATGATCGACAAGGTGTATGTTGCCGGTGGTATCGGTTCGGGCATCAATATGAAGAACTCGGTGAACATCGGCATGCTGCCGGATGTGGAGCTGGAGAAGTACCGCTACATCGGCAACTCCTCCCTGACCGGCGCTTACGCCATGGTCATGAGCGATCAGGCAGCCGCCAAATGCGCAGAGCTGGGGGCGAATATGACCTATCTGGAGCTGTCCACCCACCCGGGATATATGGATTCCTTTGTGGCAGCCTGCTTCCTGCCTCATACCGACGCAAGACTCTTTCCCAACAGTATTCAGGAGATGTAATATGCAGATCGAAAACCATAAAGAAGAAGTGCCCTTTGCACATTATGAGGATAAATTCCGACAGCTGAACCCGGAGGATGTGACCGGTCGTTTGGCCGGTGTAAAATGGGACGGCAGCTGCTTTTTCGTGAAATTGCTTGGTCGGGAGTTTGCAATCTCCCATCCAAACTATACAATCACCGCCGCTGACGGCGGTGCGCTGCCCCCACTGCCCACCCAGACCTTCCTGTTGCGCTACCTGCTGGAATGCAAAGATGTGACATGGGCAGGGGAGTGGAAGACTTTCCGGGAGATGCCCTGGGGGGAGATGTACATAAAGCCCTATACCGGCCGGGTGTTGACTCGGGCAGCCTTTACCCTGGGTACCCGTCTGGATGCTTTCCGGGCAGCCGCCGAGAAAATGGACGCCACCGCTGTGCCCCACGGGGATGCCGGCTACCTGTTCGAATTGGTCAGCGGCTACCGGATGCAGATCCTTGCCTGGGCCGGGGACGAGGAATTCCCTCCCAATGCTCAGGTGCTCTACTCCGACAACTTTGCCGAAGGCTTTGCCGCGGAAGACCGGGTGGTGGCGGGGGATATTCTCATCTCCACCATTAAAGCCAATATGTAAAATCCTTTAAGAATCGGACGGCTTTGCCCGTCCTTTTCATGGTTATTCAGCATAAAAGGAGGAAGTGTAATGGGTAAGTTGGTGAAAGGTATTATAACCGCTCTCGTGGTTGTGGGACTCATTATCTTTGTAGCGGTAATGCACCAATACCAGTGGGACTTTACGAAACTTAGCGCCGGAAATTATGAAACAAACACCTATACAGTGATAGAACAGTTCCATAACATTTCTGTAAATACGGACACCGCAGATATAACCGTTGTGTTCTCTCAGGATAAAACCTGCACCATAGAATGCTATGAAGACCCGAAGTCCAAGCACACTGTCACCGTGCAGGGGGACACACTGGCGATCAATTTGGTTGAGGAAAAAGCTTGGTATGACTATATCGGCATTGACTTTGATTCTCCTAAGATAAAGATCTCACTTCCCCAAACCTACTACAACGCACTGGAAGTGAAGGAAAGCACCGGCGATGTCCAGATTCCGAAAGAGTTCACCTTCCAGGATGTGGATATCCGGTTAAGTACCGGTCATGTTGCCTTCCATGCCGATGCCGACCGACAGGTCAAGGTCAGAACCAGCACCGGAAGCATCCGTGTTGAGAATGCATCTGTCGGCGCGTTGGACCTTACGGCTTCAACAGGCGGGATCACCGTTTCCGACACCATGTGCGCCGGCGATGCTCACATGGAGGTTTCCACGGGAAAAACCCTGCTGGATACATTCTCCTGTAAAAATCTCTCTTCTGAGGGTGATACGGGAGATATCTCCTTAAACAATGTGATCGTAGCAGAAGAGATCGAAATTGAAAGAAGCACGGGGGATGTGCGATTCGACTGCGTGGATGCTGCGGAAATTTCCGTAGAAACGGATACGGGCGATGTTACGGGTACATTCCTGTCTGAAAAGATTTTTATTATTGAAACCGATACAGGCCGCGTGGATGTCCCCAAAAGCACAGCCGGCGGAAGATGTGAGATATCCACCGACACGGGAGATATCCGGCTGAATATTCAAAACAAGGCGAAATAAGCGGTAAAATAAGGGGAAAAGTGGCATTGCTTCTTGATTTCATGGAAATAAACTGCTATACTAACACAGATATACGACTTTATCCGGGCAGCCGGAGCATTTAGGAGGAAACCGAATTGCACAAGCGAATACTGGCAGGCCTGCTGTGCTTGCTGATGGTAGTTGCAATATTGCCCGTTGGGGCATCGGCAGCCTCTACTGCGGAAAAACAGCGGATTAAAGCAATCATCATCGATGACTATCAAACAACTCGTTTTGCGACCCAGATGTTCAATCTGGGTGGTTATTGCGGTCTTATGAGCAGCTGGCAGCTTCATTATCGCGGGATCAATTCTTCTATATTGACCAATGACGGCAATCGGCAGTTCGATTGCTACAAAGATATGGAAAAAACCTCCGGTGGCTACAGCGTGAAAGCCTATAGCGCCCAAAACTATACCCTGGAGGAAGCGTTGAATAAGGTATCCGCCAATGGCACCCGGGATGTGTATAATATTCTGGTAGGGTTTGAAAGGACCAACACCCGAGAGGGCGCTATTTACGGACATGCGTTGCTGATTTATGCGATTCTGGACGGCATGGTGTATTTTACGGAAGGGTTCAGTACCTCTCTGGGTACGCGTCCGGGCCAGCCGATTTGTATTTCCATTCCGGATTTTGTCAGATACTATGATGACTGGACGGTTTTTGATGGAATCATTGTTTTTGGACAGGGCGGGCATCAGGATAGCTGCGCAACATATGCCTGCCATATGCTGGCTGAGGCAGTGCAACAGACACAGCTTCTTTCTAAGCCTGCCCCCCAAGGGCAGGAACAGTCCCGCGTGCTGCGGACAGTGCGTGCCGGGGAACGGATGTTGGTGACGGGACTATATCAAGATTCTGCTAAGCGGTATTACTATCAAGTGGATGATTCCGGTATAACCGGCTATATGTACGCAGCCATGCTGACACCCGAGCAGTTCCTCTGGGACAGCATTTACCTGTACAACGGAAGCTTCACAGATGGTGTCATCTACGGAGAATATACTGAGGTGGTAGAGGTTTACGCGGAGGTCGAGAGACTGGACCAGTTTATATCTCGGTCGCAATCTTTGACCAAGGCCGATGGAAAATATGATCTGAAAAAAGACTTCTATGAGCAGGTGCTGAACCTGAGCACACTGCCGGAAGGGCCTTATCGGTGTTCAATTTTGGCCACCGGCCGAAACTTCTATCTGGTAGATGGCCAATTGGCTATGGTGAAGGAAGAAATTGAACTGGTTAACGAAGGCTTCCACGTGGGCAAACCCCGTTCTGTTATCCTGGAAGAGGCTCCGGTGGAAGAACCGATCGCCGATGGCTGGATTTACCGTCAAGGAAAACTGTACTGCTATCAAGATGAAAAACCTGTCACCGGCTGGATGCACTATCATGGTATGGACTACTACCTGCAGGAGGACGGAAGCGTTACCACAGGCTGGGCGACCATTGATGGCAAGGATCGATTCTTCAGCAATACCGGCGTTATGCAGACCGGCTGGGTGTATACCCAAGAGGGTACATATTATTTGTTCAAAACCGGCATAAAAGCCCAAGGGATATGCAATATTGAGGGAAAGCAATATACCTTCTCGGATGCCGGCGAACTGATGGAGCCGACACGAAATAATAATCCCGTCTCTAACTACAGAGACGGGATTTATGTTTCTTGAAATACAATATTTTTCCGTTCGGTCCAGTAGGTCAGGGCAGCTTCCACGCAGACTTGCGGAAGATCAAAATACTCAGATAGCTGCCAGAGCTCGCAGTAGCCTTCTGCAAAGGCGGCGCGAAAGGCCTCCTCAGTCAGATAATTCTCTGCCACCCAGCGGGTTGCCCGATACTCGCTGCGTTCCACCAGCTCAAAAGGACTGTCCACCTTATGGAGCGCACCGGTGGCAACATGTCCCAATTCATGGCAGCACACACCCCGCAGCAACCGGGTGGACTGTATCTTTGAAAAATCCAGGAAAACGGCATAATAACCGTCTTCTCTTATAGTGGCGCCCGGTTGCGGACAACCACCATAGGGTATTACATCAACTTGATTCTTTTTACAATACTCATAAAAATCCGAAAGCTCAAACACCGTTATAACCTCTGCTTTTCTGCCCGCCGCTGCCGCATTAGACGCACCATATCCCGGACAGTCTCCTTTTCTTCCTCATTTAGTTCTTTGAAATCTCCGTAAAAAGCAACATCCACTTTGTCAAGAATATCCGGCGCACCCGACAGCGTATTGTTGCAGAGATCATCATCCATATCAGATCCCAACAGATATTCTACGGACACACCAAGATATCCGGCAATCTTCTGTGCGGTGTCGGCGTTGACACCTTTTTTGCGTCCCATTTTCAAATCAGTGATCAATCCACGACTCAAGCCCAAATCATCGCAAAGACGACCGGGACGGACCTCCTTCTTTTCACATAGAAGAACAATGCGCTCATACAAATTACCCATATGGTGACCTCCGGCAAAGCAGGGGGTTCCTGCTTTGTGTTTTTCGATGTACACGGAGGCAAAACGTACACATCCGGGTACAAATGATAGATTGCATCTCTATTTTAGTACTTGAACGTGTACTTGTCAACAGGCAGACTCGAAAATTGTCGAAAAAACCAACTGAAATAGAAAGGGGATTGGGTGACCTAATTGTAGCAAAAGAATAGTCCGTTAAATCGGACAGAATTGCGCCGATTGTGACAGATAGAAACCAAAGGCGACAGTAAATAAGGGGTTGACAAACACCGGATACCATGTTACACTATACAAGCACTCAATTGAGGCAGATAGATATCGCGGAGTAGAGCAGTTGGAAGCTCGTCGGGCTCATAACCCGGAGGTCGAAGGTTCGAGTCCTTCCTCCGCAACCATAAAAACCACGGCTTTTGCCGTGGTTTTTCTTTGTTTTCATGACTTTTTCTAACGAAATGAAACATATCAAATTTCATTTGACACCAATTTTGACACAAACGCTTATGCCGGGGTTGGTGTTATTCTTATTCATAAAGCATTGCGGATTTTGTTGGGATATCACTGAAAAGCAACACCTTAAGAGTGCACAGAAAATGTGCGACGGCACTTTTTACTTTTGGGGACGTCCCAAACCCTATGAATTCAGAGAGAAAAGAGAAAATCGCAAGATATTGAGATTGCCTCTTGCAGTTTTACGTCGAAAGGTGTATGATAAAAACAGAATACTAAAATTGGAGGTATGACTATGGCCATCTCCTATAAGAAACTGTGGAAATTACTGATCGATAAAGATATGACAGCGGTAGATCTGCGCCTTGCTACCGGCATTGCGCCCAATACCATGACCAAGCTTCGCCGTGATGAAGAGGTCTCCATGGCTGTGTTGGTTAAAATCTGCACTGCACTGAATGCCAATATTGGCGATATTATGGATCTGATTCCTGGGGAGGAGAACTGATATGGCAGCAATCAACATTAGAAAACTGGAAGCGGAACTTTGGGAATCTGCTGACCTACTGCGTCAGGGTTCCAAGCTGACTTCCAATCAATATTGCATGCCCGTACTGGGTTTGATCTTCCTGCGTTATGCCTTTGGACGCTTCAAATTGGTGGAAGCCGAGATTCTGAAGGATCGTCCTGTCCGCCGGGGTAGAGTGCTGCCTGTGGAGGCCAGCGATTTTGCGGAGAAGAGCGCACTGTATCTGCCTCCTGAGGCTCGGTACGACTACCTTGTGAATCTGCCCGAAAGTGCGGATATTGGCAAGGCTGTGAACCATGCCATGGAACTGATCGAAGAGCAGAGTGAGCAGCTGGTGGGTGTCTTGCCCAAGGACTACACCATGTTCACCGACGAGATCCTTTCTGAGCTGCTGCGTATCTTCAATAACAGTGCACTGGATGAAGTGGGCGGCGATATCCTGGGCCGGATCTACGAATACTTCCTCAATAAGTT
>JAZNRW010000006.1:0-8322 GCA_045590835.1 Faecousia sp. | reverse complement strand
TCCACCTCCCGCAGCTACCTGCCCAAGGATAACTCTGCGTATTTTGAAGGCAATACTATGGAACTGGTGGACTGGCTGCGTCAGTACTCTACTAAAAAGGACGATGTGTACCTGCGCGGCTTTTTGGGCCGTATGCTCTTTGGTAATGACGATGTATTCAAGCCTGTGGACGTACTCTCCGGTGGTGAGAAGGTCCGGTGTATGTTGTCCAAAATGATGCTCTCCGGCGCCAATGTGGTTCTGCTGGACCAGCCCACCAACCACCTGGACATGGAATCCATTCAGGCTGTTAACAAGGGTCTGGAGGCCTTTACCGGTGTGGTGCTGCTGGCCTCCCATGACCACGAAATGCTGACCTCCACCTGTAACCGGGTCATCGCCTTCCAGCCCGACGGCACCATTATCGACCGCTACGGCACTTACGATGACTATCTGGAATGGTTGGCCCAGCAAAAGGAGAAATAAACATGGAAAAAATTCTTGATATCATCACTTCTAAAATGCAGCAGGCATTTATGGCCGCCGGCTATGATGCCTCTTTCGGTCGGGTGACGGTTTCCAACCGGCCGGACCTGTGCGAGTATCAGTGCAACGGCGCTTTGGCCGCCGCCAAGCAGTACAAGTGCGCCCCCATCGCCATTGCAAATGCGGTGACAGAGCAGCTTGCCAAGGCTGACTTTTCCATGTGCGAGGCAGTGATGCCCGGCTTTATCAATTTGAAGCTGTCAGACGCCTTCCTGCGGGAATACCTGGAGCAGATGCGTACCCAGGAGGACTTCGGTGTGCAAAAGATCGGCGCAGGGCACACCATCGTGGTAGACTACGGCGGAGCAAATGTGGCAAAGCCTCTGCACATCGGTCACCTGCGGCCTGCCATCATCGGCGAAGCTTTGAAGCGGCTGCACAAATTCTTCGGCTACAATGCCATCGGCGATGTGCATTTGGGCGACTGGGGTCTGCAGATGGGTCTGATCATCGCAGAGCTGCAGGAGCGCCAGCCGGAGCTTCCCTACTTTGACGAAGCTTTCACCGGGGAGTATCCCGAGACTGCTCCCTTCACCGTGGATGAGCTGGAGGAGATCTACCCCCCCGCATCCGCCAAAAAATCCGACCCGGATTTCTCCCGCAAGGCTCACGAGGCTACCTTCCAGCTGCAGCAGGGCCGCCGTGGCTATCGGGCGCTGTGGCAGCACATTATGAACGTGTCCGTTACAGATCTGAAAAAGAACTACGACAATCTGGATGTGTACTTTGAGAAGTGGCTGGGCGAATCCGACGCCGATCCCTACATCCCCGCCATGGTGGAGGATATGAAGGCACGGGGAATCGCCGTTCCCTCCGAGGGCGCATGGGTCATCCCCGTAGCGGAAGAGGGGGACAAAAAGGAAATGCCTCCCTGCATTCTGGTGAAGTCCGACGGCTCTGCCATCTACGCCACCACCGACCTTGCCACCATGGTGCAGCGTATGCAGGACTGGAACCCGGACAAAATGCTCTATGTCACCGACAAACGGCAGAATCTGCACTTTGAGCAGATCTTCCGTGCCGCGAAAAAGAGCGGTATCGTTCACCCAGAAACCGAGCTGGAGCACATCGGTCACGGCACTATGAACGGCGCTGACGGCAAGCCCTTCAAGACCCGGGACGGCGGCGTGCTGCGGCTGGAGCAGCTGATCAAGGATATGACCGATTTTGTCCGCGCCAAGGTGGTGGAGAACAAGATCGTGGACGAAAGCGATGTGGAGGCTACCACCGCCAAGATCGCCATGGCGGCGCTGAAATACGGCGACCTGTCCAATCAGCCCACCAAGGACTATAACTTCGACATGGAGCGTTTTGCCGCCTTCGAGGGCAATACCGGTCCGTATATCCTCTACACCATCGTCCGGATTAAGTCCATTCTGACCCGGTACGGCGCTTGGGAACACCTGCCTATTCAGGTTCCTGCCAATGTGTATGCCAAAGATCTGATGCTGGCCATCACCAAGGTTGGCCCTGCGCTGGAAGCTGCCCTGAAAGCCTCCGCGCCCAATCAAATCTGTGCCTACATCTATGAGCTGGCCGGCGCGGTGAACAAGTTCTACCACGAGACCCGCATCCTCACCGAGGAGGACAAGGCTCTGCAGGCCGGCTACATCAGCCTGATCGGTCTTTCTAAGCGGATCTTGGAGACCTGCATTGATCTGCTGGGCTTCTCCGCACCCGAAAAAATGTAAGAAAACCCGCCCCTGCCGGGCGGTTTTTTTGTTACTTGGCTTTTCGCCGGATCTATGCTATACTCTACCAAAAGAAAGGGGGAAGGTACATGCGATTCCGGAA
The DNA here is from genome assembly GCA_045590835.1 of Faecousia sp. Taxonomy (GTDB): domain Bacteria; phylum Bacillota; class Clostridia; order Oscillospirales; family Oscillospiraceae; genus Faecousia. The sequence goes on along the minus strand of JAZNRW010000006.1, from coordinate 6,003 downwards.
AATCTATGTGGAGATCTCCAATCTGTGCAATTTAAGCTGCGCCTTCTGCCCAGGCACGAAACGGCCGCCCCGGCGGATGACACCAGAGGCGTTTTCCTGCCTTGCTCCCAAGCTGCAGCCCTACACAGAGTATTTGTATTTTCATCTGATGGGCGAGCCTTTGTGCCATCCCCAGCTGGGGGAATTTCTGGACATTGCCCACAGTTATGGCTTCCGGGTGATCCTCACCACCAACGGAACACTGCTTTCCCAGCGGCAGGAACTGCTGCTGTCCTCCCCTGCCCTGCACAAGGTGAACATCTCCCTCCATGCCTTTGAGGCCAATGACCTGTCTGTTCCCTTTGAAATCTATCTCCGGGACTGCTTTGCTTTCGGGCAGGCGGCAAAGGGAGACAAGTTGGTGGTCTACCGGCTGTGGAATCACGGAGGCGCCGACCGAAAAAATCAGCAGATCCTGTGCGGCCTGCAGGCAGCCTTCCCGGGGGAATGGGTCAAGGAGCAGCAGGGCACCCGGATCGCCCACCGAACTTATCTGGAATACGGAGATAAGTTCGATTGGCCGGATTTAACTGCTGCCGAGGGTAGCGGCCATGTGTTCTGCTACGGCCTGCGGGATCAGCTGGGCATCCTGTGCGACGGCACGGTTGTCCCCTGCTGCTTGGACCACGAGGGAGATCTTGCCCTTGGGAACATCTTTGAAACAGAACTGGTGGATATTCTGAACTCTCCCAGAGCAACCGCCATTTACGAAGGCTTCTCCAAAAAAGAACCCGCCGAAGAGCTGTGCCGCAAATGCGGCTACGCCCGTAGGTTTTGATAAGATTTACAATTTCTTCACCCATTCTCTTTGAAATGGTGTAAAATAATTTCCAATACTTTCAAAGGAGGTATCCGCATGCGCCAGTCGTATTCTGAAATCACCCCGTACATCCAGTCTCTTTCCGAAATTTCCTGTCGGAATAATCACATCGTTCCAGATATGTATGCCCAGCACCATGTCTTTCGGGGCTTGCGTGACTTTAACGGTAACGGTGTCGTCACTGGCCTGACGGAAATCTCCCACATCAAGTCCAAGGACGTGGATGCGCAAGGTAACCCCATCCCCTGTCAGGGCCGTCTTCAGTACCGGGGCATCGATATCCGGGATCTGGTCAATGACTTTATGACAACGGACCATTTCGGTTTTGAGGAAACGGTGTATCTGTTGCTGTTCTCCCAGCTGCCCAACCGGGAGCAGCTAAGCCGCTTTCATGAAGAGCTGGCAGAGCTGCGGAGTCTGCCCCCCTCCTTCGTGCGGGATATGATCCTGAAAAGCCCCGGCAAGGATATGATGAATATCCTCTCCCGTTGCGTGCTGGTGCTGTACGCCTATGATGAGAATCCCGACGACATCTCCATTGCCAATGTGCTGCGGCAATGTCTGCAGCTGATTGCCACCTTCCCCATGCTGGCGATCTACAGTTACCAATCCTTCCTGCATTACCATCAGGGCAAGAGCCTGTTTATCCATAACCCCAAGCCGGAGTATTCCACCGCAGAAAATCTGCTGCACCTGCTGCGGGAGGACGGACAGTTCACCCGTCTGGAAAGTAAAATTCTGGATCTGGCACTGGTGCTCCACGCTGAGCACGGCGGTGGTAACAACTCCACCTTCACCACCCATGTGGTATCCTCCTCCGGCACGGACACCTACTCGGCCATCTCTGCGGCACTGGGTTCTTTGAAAGGTCCCCGCCACGGCGGTGCCAATGTGAAGGTGGTGCAGATGTTTGATGATCTGAAGGCCCATGTGGATGTAAACGACGACGGAGCGATCCGGGATTATCTGGTGAAGCTGCTGGACGGACAGGCCTTTGACCGGTCCGGTCTCATCTACGGCATGGGTCATGCAGTGTACTCCTTGTCTGATCCCAGAGCCGATATCCTCCGGGACTGCGCCAAATCCTTGGCGCAGGAAAAAGGCTGTCAGGAGGATTATGCTCTGTGCCGGAAAGTGGCCAAAATGGCGCCGGAGATCATTGCTGACAAACGGAAGATCTACAAGGGCGTCAGCGCCAATGTGGACTTCTACTCCGGTCTTGTCTACCGAATGCTGGGTCTTCCCTATGAGCTGTTTACTCCCATCTTCGCCGTGTCCCGGGTCGCCGGTTGGAGCGCCCACCGGATCGAAGAGATCCAAAACGCGGGCAAGATCATCCGCCCTGCTTACATCGGCGTAAAAGAATCTCAGGCATTTGTTCCTCTGGATCTGCGCTAAAAAAGCGGTTGCTTTGCAACCGCTTTTTCTTATCGCAATGCGATCTGGCAGGTGGTCTCCACCACCGCGTCTTCCAGGATCACCTGGCCGATGCTGTCCGCCAGAATATGGCCGGAGGCGGGGTTTTTCACTGAGTCGATGTGACCAAGCACGGTCGCCTCCACATCGGAATACTCGAAAGACAGATCCGTACCCTCCATGGTGCAATCGATCAGGGTCAGATTCTTGCAGTAGCACAGAGGCTGGGTGCCGATGATGTGGCAATTTATCAGGGTCAATCCATCAGAATACCAGCCTAGGTACTCTCCCTTCACCCAGCTATCTTTCACAGTGACATTTTTGGCGTGCCAGAAAGCGTCCTTGGTATCCAGTCGGGAATTGGTGATGGTCACATTTTCTGTGTACTGGAAGGAGTACTTTCCCTTCATCTGCAGCCGATCCAGCTGCAGATCTTTGCTATCCAGGAATATGTACTCGGAGGTGATATCGCAATCTGTCACCCGGATGTCCCGGCATTTCCAGCCGAATTCCTGGGATGTTACCTCCGTGTCGGTCAGCGCCACATCCCGACATTCCCGCAGGCACTTGATTCCGTCCAGCCGGCTGCCGCTGATGCTGCCCCCCTCTGCATACCAAATGGCTGCCCGGCAGGTATCCGTCATAGTGCAATTGTCCATGGTAAAGCCTGCGGTATGCCACAGGGGATACCGCAGCAAAAACCGGCAGTGTTCCAGCTTCACATTGCGCGCCTCTTTCAGGGCGGACTCGCCGTCGGCAGGGCCTTCGAACCTGCAGTCTGCAACGGTTGCATCCTGCAGGTTGTAAAGTGCCCGCTCCTGGTCATAGGTCTTGTTCTCTATCTTCATCTTATTCCTCTTTCGCTCCCTGTAATTCCAACAGCTCCAGTACCTGTTGTCCCCGCTGGGTCAGCGCCATACTGCCGTGGACAGGGTAGCCGGTATAGGCCGACATATCCGCGCCGGGCAAGGGGGTGTAGTCAATGGAAATCAGGTTCTTTTTCTCCAAAACCTGTAGGATCAGGCTATACTCCTCTTTGGTATAGTCACGCTCCTCCAGATACACCGGGGTCATATCCTCTGCCTTCCGGGCCACCGGCAAAAAAGAATACTGGCCCAGCGCGCGGAGTATGGTCACCTCTCCGTCAGTGAGTACCAGCTCCTTGGCGCAGCCGCCGCAGCTGCCACCGCAGCCGTTACAATTGTGCATATGGGTTCCTCCGAAAATACTGTGGCTGCTTGTGCAGCCACAGCTTTTTTTGTTAAATTGCCACCAGCTCGTATTCCCGGGTGCCGATGCCCAGCTTCTCAGCTGCCTCCAAAGTGTGGATACCGTGGCGGCTCTCGATCCGTTCAATCATATCCGCCTTGCCCGGGTCTTCCGATGCATACACCAGATCCACGCAAGCCTGGTCAATGGCCACCGGGTCCAGGCTGATCAGCACGCCCACGTCCGCCATGCAGGGGTCTTCTGCCACATCGCAGCAGTCGCAGTCCACACTCAGATTCTTCATCACATTGATATAAACCGCATTGCCGGCGAAGTACTTAGCAACAGAAGAAGCCGCATCGGCCATAGCCTCCAGGAACTGATCTTGATCCCGATCCCAGAAATGCGCCGGATCGCCTACGCCGTGGATATAGGCCTTGCCGTAGGAGGAGGCAAAGCCGATGGACAGCTGCTTCAACGCGCCGCCAAAGCCGCCCATAGGGTGACCCTTGAAGTGGGACAAAACCAATGCCGCATCATAGTTTTGCAGATCTTTGCCCACAAAATTCTGCTGAATTCTCTGTCCTTCCGGGATCTCCAGCACCATATCCGGCCCTTGGGCATCCAGTAGGTCAATGGGGTATAGATCGCTCCAGCCGTGCTTTTTGAACAGTGCCATGTGCCGCTGGGTGGTGTTGCGCGCACCCTCATAGGCAGTGTTGCACTCCACGATAGTACCGCCCACCGCCTCCACCACCGGTTTCCAAAAAGCGGGCCGCAGGAAATTCTGATTTCCCTCCTCACCGGAGTGAACCTTAATGGCAATATTGCCGGTCAGTTCCTTTCCCAGATGGCGGTACATTCTCAGCACACTCTCCGGTGTGATGGTCTTGCAGAAATATACGGTTGCACCCATACAAGCGTCCTCCTTCATAAATGATACTTCCATTGTATCGCAACTTTTTCTCCCACGCAACTGTTATTTCGATGGAGTATGCGCCCGGCGTCTTCTATAGTATACCCAGGAGGGATACTTATGAACAAATCTTGGAAAACCAGACTGATCTGTTGGGCCATTCCCCTGGCTGTGGGTGGACTGGCTGCCCTGCTGTCCGGCGGTATGGACAGCTATTCTGTCATGAACAAGCCGCCTCTGTCACCGCCGGGCTGGGTATTCCCTATCGTGTGGACGATCCTATATCTATTGATGGGCGAGGCCTCCTATCAAGTCCTCACCTCCGGCAAGGATCCTGCAAAAATCCGGACAGCCCTGATCGCCTACGCAGTACAGCTTGCCTTAAATTTCATCTGGCCGCTGCTGTTTTTCCGTGGTCAGCTGTATCTGACGGCCTTTTTCCTGCTACTGGCGCTTTGGGTTGCAATTCTCATCACGATGCTGTTATTTTCCCGGATCAAGGAGCGGGCAGGGGATCTTCTGCTGCCGTACCTATTGTGGGTAACCTTTGCCGGGTATTTGAATTTGGGTGTTTTTCTGCTGAACTAAAACGCCAAAAACGCCATCCTGTTGGATGGCGTTTTTTCATTTTCCTTTTGCTGCCAGTTTTTCCGCTTTCAAGGTCACTTTCATAGTTTTGTAGTCCAAATAGGCATCGGAGCGCTTCCACTTCCGTTTGCCCCGACCCCACAGCGCCGCAAATACCGCAAACAGTACCAAGCTGGTCAATGCTACCAGGTTGCACAGAATTGCCAGACGGCCATCCTGCCACCAGAGTCTTACCCCGGACAAATCCAGTCCAAGGTGTGTTTCTGCCTCCCGGACCAGATCACGGATCTGCTCTGTCGCATCGGCAATTGGCTCCTTATCCTGCAGCTTTTCCACGGCCACCGTCACAGCGCACAGCAGCGCGATCACCAGCACCAAAACTGCCAGCACCTTCCAGCGGGTGAAATGTTCCCGTTTTGCCATTTTTCTTTCCTTTTTCAGGTTTTTCAAAACCTCTTTGCGATCATCCATGAAATGCACCTCTTCCTGCGCTGTTTCCGCCCGTGCGCATAGGACAACAGCTGGTTTCTGTAAAAATCCTACCACATTTCCCCAGGGAAATCAACGGAAAAATCGCCTTTCCTGCTGAGAACCTCCTGTTTTTCTCCGCCTTTTTGTATATTTTCCCTATTTCGAGAAAAAGTAGTTGCAAAATAAAAATCTCCATGCTATAATACCCCGTGTGTCCGGCGCCGGACAACCTACATTGGGATGTCGCCAAGCGGTAAGGCACCAGACTTTGACTCTGGCATTCGTAGGTTCAAATCCTGCCATCCCAGCCACTTGATCCGCTAGCTCAGTCGGTAGAGCAACTGCCTTTTAAGCAGTGGGTCCGGAGTTCGAATCTCCGGCGGATCACCAAAAACAGATAGATACCTTTTGGTATCTATCTGTTTTTATTATTAGGAGCTTCGAACCATTTTCAACCAACCTGCCAGTGACAGGTTGGTTGCGAAACTATGCACTAAAATGCGCGCCGCTGGCAGTGGCGCGCATTTTCTATCTTTTTTCATGC
>JAZNRW010000005.1:0-6132 GCA_045590835.1 Faecousia sp. | reverse complement strand
ACGGTGGACTTGCCTTCGCCGAAGGGAGTGGGGGTAACAGCGGTGACTTCGATGAATTTGCCGTCGGGCTTGTCTTGCAGACGGTTCATAACCTTAATGAAGTCGATCTTGGGGGTCTTGCCGTAGGGGATGATTTCGTCTTCCAGCAGGCCCAGCTTCTGGCGGAAGAAATCTACGGAGGGCAGAGACTTCTCTGCTTCCTCAGCGATCTGCCAGTCAGCAAACTTGGTGGGGTCGAGTTTTACGTGACCTTTCTCGTCAACGTACTTGCCATTTTCGTCGAAAATGATTGCCATGGTGTATGTTCCTCCTTATTAATTGTGGGGTGCTCGGTGCCCTCTGGCACATTGTTAACTTGATTTATACGACCGTCACGGTGGCGTTCTCCCGAATCAGAGACATCACCTTGCCGGTTTGTACACTGTGAATAATCGCCTCGTGGAACTCTTCGTTCATATAGGGCTTGAGCTGCTCCACGGTCATATTGTTCTGCCGGGCAACCAGGGCAATAGCCTGGCCGATTTCTTCGTCGGTGGCAGTAATGCCTTCCAGCGCCACGATTTTGTCGATGGCAGCCTGGTTCCGCAAGGCGGCTTCGGCAGTGGGGATCATCTCTTCCAGAAGTTCCTTTTCGGTTTTGCTCATAAAGGAGCAGTACATTTCCAGGGTGAGGCCCTGCCGATTCAGCTGGGCTTCAAAGGATTTCATCTGCTCGTTTACCGCTTCGTCCAGAGCATCCTGGTCGCAGGTGAAATCCAGGGTATCTGCCGCCATTTGCAGCAGCCGATCCTGCAGATCCATTTCTCCCCGCTCGTCGGTATAGCTTTGCATGCTGGCTTTCATAGCCTCACGCATCTGCTCCAAAGTGTCGCAGCCACCGATTTCCTTGGCAAAAACATCGTCCAGCTCGTAAGGCGTCTTGACCAGGATCTTATGCAGCTTGCAGTGGAAAACAGCATCCTTGCCGGCAAGCTCCGGGGCGTGGTATTCGGTGGGGAAGGTGACCTTGACTTCGACATCTTCACCGATTACCTTGTCTAACAGCTGTTCTTCAAAGCCGGGGATAAATCTGCCGCTGCCCAGCACCAAAGATTGATTCTCTGCGGTGCCGCCGGGGAACTGCACGCCGTCACAAAAACCGGCATAGTCCAGAACCACTTCGTCGCCGTTTTCGGTGGGACGGTCGGTGATCTCTGCCACCCGGGGATTCTGCTGCAAAAGACGCTGTAGCTGGCGCTCAGTTTCTTCGTCAGTCACGATATGCCGGGTCATTTCTGCGGTCAGACCCTTGTATGTAAAAGACATAGTCTGAAATCTCCTCTGTTTCCAATTTTCCACAGGGTATTATAGCATAATCTTTCTCTTTTCGCAATATGATTGCAGCACTTTATCCATAATTTAAAAAGTATTATATATAAATTTTATTTATAGATTAAAGACGAAGAAATTTTTGTCTGCCCTTGCAATGATATCGGCAGTGATTTATAATAATATCGTCCCCAAAATAGAGATGGAGAGGAACCGGTGACGCGTATGATGAAACGATTGTTTGCCCTGTTTTTGGCTTTTGTCCTGGCATTTAGCATTGTCCCTGTTACCTACGCACAAGAAACTGATGAACCAATCGAATTGACGGATGCGGATTATGCCATCGTCAATGAAGTATTTGCGCAAATTGATGCTATGGAGGATGCTCCGGCAAAGAAAAACACCACCCAAACGCAGAAAACCGATGCGGCAATGCAAATTGTTATGGCATCGGAAAACTATGTGGAAGGCTCTCTGGAGCGCAATGGCAACGCCTTTACCTGGTGGACGGACGAAGGCATCCGCTGTATCTACAGCCCCCGTATGCGGGAAAAATATGAAGCTATGGAAGCGCCTGTGGATGGAGCATCCTCCGGTGTTTACAATGAGCCTAAAGCAACCAGAGGTATCGGGCCTACATCCAAGCAGGTTTATCTGATCGGTCCTTACTATGGACTGGATGATAGTTTTACTGACCAGTATAAAAATGAGGCTGCATCGATTGCTGCGGCGATCGGCGATACCGACGGATACACCTTATATTCCGGTAAAGCAGTTACCGTGGATAAGGTCGCCGATGCGGTGGAAAACGGCGCGGTGGTCATTTTTGACTCCCACGGCACTACCGACTATGACGGCAGCTATGTTTGTGACGACCCCGATGGATACGAAGTGTATGACTATGTCTCGAAAGCAAATTATTCTTATTTGTGTCTGACCAGCAAGGCTGGTCTGACCACAGAGGACTACAACGATGGCGCAACATATTTTACGGATTCTGAGGGCCTTATGTGCGCTTGCGTCAACGGTCAGGTCATCGCCAATCATATGGACAAGGATTCTCCGGCAGGACTTTTATGGATGGCGATATGCCTGGGCATGGCTACGGATACCATATGCCAGCCTATGCGGGCAAAAGGCGTAGAAGTGGTTTACGGCTATTCGCAGTCGGTTACCTTCGCCGGTGACTACTGCTTCGAAGAAACCTTCTGGGACAATATGATCGCAGGCAAGACGGTTGCGGAGTCCGTCTCCGCTATGAAGTCCAAATGGGGCAACTGGGACTGGTCTGAAGAAATTGCTGCCTCCTACGGTTACAGCGGCAGCGGCTATACCCTGTCCGAAGCACGGAAATACCGATCTGCTTTCCCGGTGGTGGTATCCGATGAAGATACCCACCCGGGACAAAGGGGTACCGGCACAAACTACGGTGCCTGCTCGCTGCAGACGGTAAAATCTACATATACTCTCTATAAACAGTACGCTGTGGAGGCGACCACAAACAACTCTGCCTGGGGCAGTGTGACGGTCAACGGCAATACGATCACCGCTACCCCTGCCGAAGGGTATTATGCCCAGAGCGCAACGGTCACTGACGGTACAGCTACAGTTACGCAAAACGGCAATACCTTTACGGTGCTGGCGGAAACAGACTGCACGGTGCAGATCAATTTCGCAGCCAAAACGCCCATTACCGTAAACTTTGTGGGAGCGGATGCAGCAAGCAAGACCGGCTATTCCGGTGACGAGATGACGCTGCCTGTTGCTAAGGATATCGATGAATATCAGTTTGTAGGCTGGATGGATAGCACTTTGCAGAGGGAAACCAATGAAAAACCCGACTGTTATACCGATTCCTTTGTTCCCACCGAAAATACCACGCTGTATGCCTTATATAGCTATGAGATGGAAGTCAGTGGCCCCGGCGATTATGTGAAGGTCACAACGAATCAGACGGACTGGTCGGGAGAGTATCTCATCGTCTATGAAGATGGCGGGGTGATTCTGGACAGCTCCCTTGCATCCATAGATGCGCAGTATAATTACCGATCTGTCACGATCACAGACGGCACCATTTCCTCTGAAGAAGGCGACCCCTATAAGTTTACTGTTGCCGCGCTTAGCGGGGGATACTCCATTTTGGGAGCAAATAACAAGTACATCAGCGGCACTTCGGGCAGCAATAAGCTCAATGCCGGCACATCTGCCGCTGCCAACTCTCTGAGTATCGATGCCGACGGAAATGGAGATATCGTCAGCAATACCTCGCATATGCGATATAATATTGACAACAGCCGTTTCCGTTATTATAAATCTACCTCCTATACCAATCAGGAGCCCGTTGCTCTGTACAGAAAAGATGCAAAAAGCGTTGAAATCTACTACACCACGGACTATACCACGTTCCTCTGCGACCACCAAAATACTTGTACAGAAACTGTGGCTGCCACCTGCACAAAAGAAGGCACGCAAACCACATATTGCGACGACTGCGGTGAAGTAACCTCCCAGCAGATTCTTCCCAAAACGGATCACAGCTATGAAAACGGTCTGTGCACCGTCTGTGGACAAACGAAGGATTATATTGACAGCTGGAATCTGATTCTGGGCGATCGTATCGGCGTGAATTTCTATCTGGTTTTGACGGAAGAAGATGCCGCCAATACCCAGGTGCGCTTTACCCTCAATGGCCACAGCACTACAATGAATGCTGGGGATGCCCAGATTCGGGATGGCAAATATGTGTTTGGCGTAGATGTTTCCGCCGCACAGATGACGGAGGAGATCACCGTTGAAGTTTTGAACGGCGGCGAAGTCGTGGGAAGCGGAAGCTATACCGTCCGTCAGTACGCGCAATATATACTGGGCGATACCAGCGGGGCATATTCTGCGGAAACTTTGGCGCTGGTGAAGGCTATGCTCAGCTACGGCGCGCAGGCGCAGCGCTACTTTGGCAGCAATGTGGGAGCGCTGGCAGATGCCGGCTATGAACAAACGGAATTTACCTCCATTCCCGCATCAGTCGAAAAGGCCAAGGTGGCCGGGGCTGTGAACGGCGCGGCCTACTATGGCGCAACGCTGCTGTTCCGTTCCAATGTAGCTGCTCGATTCTACTTCACAGGAGCGGCTGATGATTTGCTCTTTACGGTCAATGGGGAAGCCTTGGAAGTCAAGCGCAAGGGCGAACTGTACTATGTGGAGATCGGGGATATTTTGCCCCAGGATCTGGATCAGCAGATCACATTGACGGTTACAGATTCCCAGGGGGGCGCTATGACTGTTGCCTATGGGCCGATGAACTACATTGTCAATATGTCTGCCAACGGCAGCACAGAATTGCAAAATCTGCTGCTGAAGATGTACAATTACCATCTGGCAGCGAAGAACTACATATCATAATGCAAAACCCCCGGCCTTGTAACCAGGCCGGGGGTTATATGAATTTGTTATACAGAAGCTTCCTGCTTGACCTGGGCGTTATCCATAAACAGAGCCACAGCAAAGCCTGCACCAAAGCAAACCAGGGAGACTATCATTTCCCAAACATTGGAGAAGCTGCTGGGAAGGATCTTCAAAGAGGATGCGATGACAAAACCCAAAACGATCCGGGACATCAGCGCATAATGCTTTTTGTAAAGCCGGTTGACGAGGCGGGCAAATGCCGCTGCGGATATGAGGATGCCTGCAAACATAGGCAGAAGGGCGGAAAATTCCAATGCGCCTAGAGCAGCGGTCATAGGCTCATATAGTCCTAAATAAATCAAAATGGATGAGGAAGAAAGACCGGGGATGATCATACTCAAACCCCAGATGCCGCCGCACACCAGGTAGATCCAGAACGATGGCTCAATGGAGATAGCCGTTCCGTTTTCCAGCAAATGCAAAAACAGATACGCAAGGCTTAAACTCAGAATCAGAGGTGTCCAGCCTCTTTTGGGATCGCTGCGCTCGGAGGTTTTGAAAAGCTGGGGCAAAGTGCCGCAGATCAGACCGAAAAACAGCATCAGCGCTGCACCGGGGGCAACGGAGAAAAACCACTCCACGACCCGTGCCAGCAGGATAAAGCCAGCAACCCACCCGATTCCAAAGGGGATGAACAGCTTATAATGCTTTTTGATTGATTGGATCGGGGAGGTGAGAATCTCCATCAGCGGCTCATAAACACCGAAGGCAACTGCCAACACACCACCGCTGACGCCGGGCAGAATAGCTCCTACGCCCACAATGGCACCCTGGATCAGATGCAGAAGATTTCGCAAGAAGAAATTCTTTTTCATCGGGAAGCTCCTTTGTATTTCTTATGGGTATTGTACCAAAAACTTCCATCCTTTGCAAGAGCGGCAAGAGAAAAGGGAAATATTTGGAGAATGCGGTGCTTTTCAATAGAAATTAGGTATCTTCTGTTACACCCAGCACTAAAATGCCCAAATTATCCCGGTAGATCTCGTCAAATTGTTCCAGCGGCAGGGGATTGACACCTTGGCCTACCTCGATGGTGTAGCCCGGTTTGCGGAAATTTTGGATGAACCAGTCCTTATAGCCAGCAAAGCTGGAGTTGAAGGCAGGCTCTGTGAGAGTATATCCGCTGGCCCGGGCAAAGGTCTCTCCCAGCTCCCGGGCACCGGGCACTTCATAGTCCTGGAAGCTCCAGTAGATCTCTTTGCCCTGGGAATGAAAAGCGATCACCAGCGCCGGGTCCAGTACCTCTGTGTAGCCTGCCAGAGCTCGGGTCTCCAGCTGATTGAGTGGCGCACGGCCCACATAATCCCGGGGGCCCGGGGAGGTAAAGCCCTGGGAAAATTTGATTTCCCGGGCCTGCAGCCA
>JAZNRW010000004.1:0-6546 GCA_045590835.1 Faecousia sp. | reverse complement strand
GGACCAGGGCAGCAACAGAGTCTACAACCACGGCATCCACAGCGCCGCTGCGAACCAGGGCGTCAGTAATTTCCAAAGCCTGCTCACCGGTATCCGGCTGGGAGACCAGCATATTATCGGTATCCACGCCCAAGGCTGCTGCATACACAGGATCCAGCGCGTGCTCGGCGTCCACAAAGGCTACTTCGCCGCCCTGCTTCTGGGCCTCAGCCAGAATGTGCAGAGCCAGGGTGGTCTTACCGGAGGATTCCGGTCCGTAGATCTCAATAATACGACCCTTGGGAACACCACCGATACCCAGCGCAGCATCCAACGCCAGAGAACCGGTGGGAATGGCATCGATATTCATATCGGGCCGATCGCCCAGACGCATCACCGTACCCTTACCAAAATTCTTTTCAATCTGGGAAATCGCGGTCTGCAGTGCTTTTTTCTTGTCATTTGCGGGAGTGGGGGCTTCATAAACTGTCTTTCTCGTAGCCATAATTACGCATCCTTCCTGTCGTACCGGGCCAAAACAGCCCGTTCTCTGTCGTTATAATCTCGAGTGCGTTCCAGCACTGTAAATCCATTCTCATTTAAAATCTCGCAGACTGCGTCCCCTTGCCCCATGCCAAATTCGAAGCACAGGAATCCACCGGGTTTCAGCGCTGCACTGTAGTTTTCTGCAATAGACCGGTAGAACTGCAAGCCGTCGTCTCCCCCGTGGAGGGCAAGATGCGGTTCAAATTCACGGACGCTTTTGGGTAGTTCCTGCATTTCCCCGGTTGTGATGTAGGGTGGATTGGACACGATCAAGTCAAACTTACCAAGGAACGGCGCCGGCGGTTTCAGTGCATCTGCCTGAATGCAAGACACCCTTCCGGAGAGTTTTTGTAAGGTAATATTCTGTCGTGCCACCTGTATAGCCTCCCGGGAGATATCCGCCAAGGTTACCTTGGCATCCTTCACCCGGCCGGCAATGGCCAGACCGATGCAGCCGGAGCCGGTGCACAGATCCAAAATTCTGGGATTGCTGTTCAGAAACAGCGATTGCCGAATTGCCAGTTCTGTCACGGCGCAGGTATCATCCCTGGGGATCAGTACATGGGGATTTACTACCAGATTCATACCGTAGAACTCCCACTGACCCAGTACATAGGCCAGGGGTTCGCCCGCTAAGATCCGGCTGGCCAACTGGGTGACCTTCATCCGGATATCCTCCTGCACATACAGATCCCTGTCAGCAATCATCTTCTCCTGAGACTTTCCGGTGACGTGACAGATGAGATTTCGGGCAATCAGACCGGCGCTTTGCGCATCCTCCTTGGTCATCAGCCACCGTCTGATTTCCAGATACAGTTCACCGGTTGTCTTCACCAACGGTCCGTCCCCTCCTCTTTGGGGAGTACCGCTTCCAGGGCAGCGATGCCCACTTCGATCATGCTGTCATCCGGTTCATTGGTAGTCAGATTCTGCATCCACATACCGGGACCGGTAAGCATTCTGCAGACGCCATTGTCATGGCGACCCACATAGCGGTTAATCTCGTAGCTGATTGCCACCACCACTGGCAGCAGAAGCAGCTTAAATACAATCATAATCAGCCGGTACAGAAAACTGCCGTGCATAGCGCTCAGTGCCGGGAATATCGTTACTAGCAAGGTGGAGGCCACTGAGAACAGCAAAATGGAAATCACCATGACCACCAACAGAAAACTTGTACCGCAGCGGGGATGCAAACGGGTTTGCTTGCGGACATTTTCAACCGTCAACGGCAGGCCTGCCTCATAGCAGCGGATGGTTTTATGTTCTGCGCCATGGTAGGCGAAGACCCGTTTCATATCCTCCATTCTGGACACCAAAACCATGTATCCTCCAAAGATGACAATACGGATCAGGCCCTCAATCAAATTCAGCACCAGCATATTGTTGACCCAGCGATCAAAGAAGCTGCCAATCACCATAGGAAGCAGGAAAAACAGCAGGATAGAGAGTCCCAAACCCATAAAGACCGCAAAGCTTACGATCAGATTTTGAAATTTCTTATCCCCCAATTTCTTCTCCAGCCACAGATCCAGCTTAGAGTGTTCCTCCTGGATTTCTTCCGGTGACAGATCCACAGACCGCATCAGCGCTTTCACGCCGCAGACCTGAGCGTCAAAAAAGTTCACCACGCCGCGAATCAGCGGCCAACGCAACGGTGAGTTTTTGGCCCAGACCTTTCGATCCGCCAATTCTGTTGTCAGACCATCCTTGCCACGGATAACGATGGCATCTTTTTCCGGACCGCGCATCATAATGCCTTCAATCAGCGCCTGTCCACCGATGGAGGTTTTGAATTGTTCTTGATTTGCCATAGTGTTCCTTTCTTACTGGGCAGCCGGAAGCCGGACTGTCACCAGTGTTCCGCCGCTGAGGGCATTTTCAAGCCTTAACTCGCCGCCGTGCATCTGTACGATCTCGTCGCTAACAGCCAGTCCGATACCGGAGCCTCTTGCTTTGGAGCTTCCTTTATAGAATTTCTTCTTCACCAGCGCCAGCTCATCCTCCGGGATGCCAGGACCGTAGTCCCGGATGCGTACAACGACATGGTTGTCTTCATACACAATGCTGGCATCGATCAGCTTACCTTCTCCGCCATGCTTGACGGCATTGTTGAGAATATTCAAGAATACCTGCCGCAGGCGCTGGGGGTCACAGGATATCTCCGGGATCTCATCATCGCTGTCGGCATACTTTAAGCTGATACCCTCCTGAGCCAGCCGGCTGCCGTACATAAAAACCGTGTCCTCAAACTCGCTGCGAATATCCACCATTTCCATATTCAGAGTCATACGGCCGTCCTGAATCCTGGTAAAGTCCAGCAGGTCCACCACCATACTGGTCAGCCGGTCAGCCTCCCGGTGGATGATCCGGACACCCCGGCGGGTATCCTGATCCAGCTTATCAGAACCCAGAAGGGTTTCACTCCAGCCGGTGATGGCTGTCAGCGGTGTGCGCAGCTCGTGAGACAGAGATGAGATAAATTCATGCTGCAGCTTCTCGTTTTCGTTGATCTTCAGAGACATCTCGTTGATCACGCCTGCCAGCTGGCCGATCTCATCGTCATACTGGGTCTGGATCTGGATGCCATAGCTTCCGTTTGCAATTTTCTGCGCCTTTTCAATGATCTCATCCAGAGGCAGCAGAATGGAACGAATATAGTAGTTACTACTGAGCACCACCACCAAAAGGACCACTCCCAGCGCGCCAATGCTGGTAAGGCCGATCAGGGCGATCTGCCGATCCATAACCTGGGTGGAGGTCACATACCGCAGCACGCCGATCACTTCGCCGTTGCTGTAGATCATTGGGCTGGATACCGCCATAATACGCTCCCCTGTCTGGGGGTTCTTTCCGAAGTATGTCTGGATCTGCATAGTTTCCATAGCCTCTGCGATCTCCGGTGTGCTGGGAGCGCTGCCTGCCCAGCTACCGTAGGAGGAAGCCACCATCCGGCCCTGGGTATTGATAAACTGCAGTTCTATGTTATTTTTTTCTTCAAATGTTTGCGCATAGGTAATACAGGACTGGTAGAATTCCTTGTAATTCTGATTCAAATAGTCAGCAAAGAACTCTGTTGTAGTCTTGGCGCGGTAGCGCATATCCGATTCCATAACGGAATAGTAATTGGCTGCAAATACCGTTGTAACGGTCAAAACGCACACAAGTCCCAGGGTCAAAACCACCAGCACGCTGTTGATCAGCCACCGTCTGCGCAGGCCCTTTGGATTCAGAAGGTGCCCTCTAAAATTCTTTTGTTTCATGCGCCCCATTTATAACCGAATCCCCATACAGTGGTAATGTAAGTGGGATTTGCGGTATCATCTTCGATTTTGATTCGCAGACGGCGGATATTCACATCCACGATCTTCAGCTCGCCCTCATACTCCCGACCCCAAACGGCGGACAGGATATCCTCACGGGACAAAGCCCTTCCGGGGTTCTGCATAAACAGCTTCAAAATCGCGTGCTCCACCTGGGTCAGGCGAATCCGGTTTCCGGATTTTTCCAAGGTGTGGTTGCGGGTATTCATCACAAAGGGTCCCTGAATGAGCAGCTCCGCATTCTCTCCCCTGTCCCCACCGATCCGGCGATACAAAGCATCGATACGAGCGGTCAGTTCTGCAGGCGAGAAGGGTTTTGTAACATAGTCATCAGCGCCGGTCATCAGACCCGTGACCTTGTCCATCTCTTGCGTCCGAGCGGTCAGCATAATGATACCAATCTGCTTGCTGGTTGCGCGAATCCGGCGGCAGACCTCAAAGCCGTCAATATCCGGCAGCATTACATCCAAAATCGCCACGCCAATATCCGGATACCGGCGCAGCATTTCCAGCGCCTCCATACCCGTTCCTGCCTCAACAACATCATACCCTGCCCGCTTCAGGTTGATCACCACGAAGCTGCGGATATTCACTTCATCTTCCAGAATCAATACTTTCTTCATCATAAACCTCTCTTTATGTTTCGCCTGTCTTCCACGCCTGACGGATCAGGTGGAAATCTCGCAACAGACTCTCCTGTGTAATGCCATAGCTGGCAGAAATATCCTCCAAGGTTGCGGCGTAGACCACAGCATCTGTCTTCAGTAGTATGATTTTTCCCTCTTCAAGGGCCTCACGATTCTGACCGGACAGGGAATATATGGTCATCAGTTTCTGGCTATCGGAATAGGTCTCATCCCAGAGGTAGAAGGCGCTTTCATTACCCTCGTGCTGTACAGTGATCCGGGGAGCAATGGGTTCGTCCAGTTCCAGATACCAGCCGCCTACAAAATTATGATAGGTAAACATCTTGGTGACTTCAGAGCCATCCAGCTTCATGGCGTACCAGCGGATCAGTCCTTGCTGCTGGGTATCGGCGCCAGACTTGAGCGGGATCATGGTGATCAGCTGGGGCAGTTCCAGCACCCCATCATTATCAATATCGTCCGAGTACACATAGTAGTTACGCATAGTTTTAATGCTGGTGCCGGATTCATTGGATACACTCACATTGGTCAACTTCCCATCCGCTATGGTATAAATGTCCGTAATTAATGCTGTATCTTCCACAGAAGATCCTACAAACACGGCGCTTTCTCCACCGTGGAGCTTACCGATAAAAATTCGCTTCAGGTTGCTCACCGGCTCAGACATATTCACTTCATTGGAGCGCTCCATCACACCGGTAGCCATGGAATACACTTCGGCAATTCCTTTATCGGTCTCCGACTGACCGGGGCGGAGAACGAACAACTCGCTCATCATATCCTGATCCAGGTCTGCGGTGACAAACTTACTATAGTTTGCAGATACCATCTGTTCGGAGACTCCATCGGTGAAGCAGTAAACAGACACAGAACGCAGCAGCTGGTCGCTGATCTGGCAGCCTACCACCACCTCCACACCGGGGCGGTTATCCATCTGCACATACTCCACCTGCTCGAAAGCAAAGCCGTTACTGTGGATGGTGTCTACATGGCAGAATGTTCCATCCACCCTGTCGAATACCAGAATTTTCAGGGGTAATTCTGAATTTCCCTTGGTAAATACCAGGTACTCCTGATCTGCGTCCCCATTTAAGTCTGCCATCTGCACGATTTGCCGATTTTCACCGGACAAAGGCGCGCAGTACTCAAGACCTGTCATGGCAGCATCGATGGCGGTCTGCAGGTTGCTATAGTCTTCTGACCGCTTGGGCAACTGATACATCTGCTCCACAGTACGCATACTGCAGCCGGTCAGCAGCAGTATTGCCGCAAGCAGCAGCCATATCCCATTGATTCGCTTTCTCACGGCAACACCCCCTTCAAAATAGTATAACATATTTGGTGGAAAATGAAAAGCTATTTTACAACAACATTCTCCTGCCCCAGCAGGTTTTTCAGTTCCCCAAGCATTCTGCTGTCCAGGCTGCAGGCCGTGCCACGACGCACCTTAGTATCGGCAAAGTAGACCACCGCCTGGCTATCACCGGGGAACATATTGATAATGGCTTTGACCTTTCCAAACAGCGGACCTTCTTCCGTGGGAAGCCGCAAATACAAGATTCCCTGCTGGATCTGCGGAGCAGCAATCTCTGCCGGCGCATACTCCGGTACACTCTCCTCTTTGGCAAAGTCAGACATAGGACGCGCCCGGTTGATCACGATCTGCGGCTCTTTATCATCCCGCAGGGAAAGTCGTCCCACGATCACCACAGGCTGATTTTCTTTCAGATATCCGCCATATTGGCTCAGCACATTGGAGAAAGCAAGCATCTCCACAGACGCAGTATCGTCCTCCAGCGTCACATAGGCCATCATGGAGTTGTTTCGGGTGGTCTTCATCTTTATGGTCTGCACCACACCTGCCACACTGACGATCTGGTCATCCTGATAGGGATTCTCCTCGTCCATCAGGCTGCCGATAGGAACCACATGGCTGCCCTTCAGCAGGTGACGGTAATCATCCATAGGATGTCCGGAAATGTAAATGCCCGTGGTTTCCTTTTCCATGGAAAGAAGGTCAGCTTTGCTCAGCTCCTTCATCTTGGGGACCG
>JAZNRW010000003.1:0-2442 GCA_045590835.1 Faecousia sp. | reverse complement strand
GGGTATTACGACCGAGGCACTGACTGCTGTGATCGAGTATCTCTTTACAGAAGTCGGTATGAACCGTGTGGCCGCCAGACATGACCCCAATAACCCTCATTCTGGTGGTGTTATGAGAAAGTGCGGTTTGAAGTACGAAGGCACACACCGGGCCTGTGACCGCAACAATCAAGGTATCTGTGATGCAGCTCAGTATGCGATCCTGCGCAGTGAATGGAAAAAGCCCAGACATTTTGCGGAGGGTATCTCCTTTTCGGATGATGCTGAACTTGTGCAGGAGGTCTACCGCCGCTATAACGAGGATAGCCGTCTGAATAAATCCAACGCGGCCAGAGTGGAGTTCTTAACCACAGTTCGATATATCGAGAAGTATTTATCTCCCGGTGCGAAGATCCTGGATGTTGGTGCCGGTGCAGGAGAGTACAGTCTGTATTTTGCTCGCAAAGGCTACCAGGTTTCTGCTTTGGAGCTTGCGGATGCAAACATTGCAGCCTTCCGGGCAAAGATGACCGATGCGGATCAGATTGACTTGGTTCAGGGCAATGCTTTGGATTTAAGCAGATATGACAGCGGCTCCTTTAATGTCGTGCTTCTGTTTGGTCCGCTGTATCATCTGCATGAGGAAGCGGACAAGCTGCGTTGCATTGAGGAAGCAAAGCGTGTATGCAAACCGGACGGAAAGATATTCTTTGCGTTCATCTCAAATGACATAGTAATCCTGACCATGCAGCAGTGCCAGGATGATTACCTCATGAACGGGGATTACAACAAGGAATCCTTCCGGCTGGATGATTTCCCCTTTGTGTTCCATACCCCTGACCATTGCAGAGAGCTTCTTGGCAAAGCTGGTATTCAGATTATCCATGAGGTTGCATCCGATGGTGCCAGCGAACTATTGCAGGATCTCGTTAACGGCTTGGATGAAGCGTCTTATCAGCAGTACCTTCGTTATCACTTTTACATCTGTGAGAAACCTGAATTCCTGGGCATGAGCAACCATTTGCTTTTTGTGGGAACAAAAGAATAGAAGAAAATGCATTACAGCCCCGGAGGTTGAACAGAACCAGTAAAAACAGACAATAGACAAACAGCCCCCTGATGTAGGATAATAACTACATCAGGGGGTATTGCTATGACAAAACGAAGTTGGACAGATATTTCAAAGTATAGCGATGTAATTGCACAGATGAGGGAAGCAGGTTGTACCAGGCAAGAGATAGCAGATGCACTTGGATTAAAGAAATTTCAAATTAAGAATTGGGTTAACCAGCAGAATAGGGCCAAGCAGAGAATCGCCAATGGTATGCCACCCAGGCCAAAAGGACGGCCAAGAAAACATCCTTTGACGACAACCGAGGCATATGAAAAAGAGATTGCGCGTTTACAAATGGAAAACAAGTTGTTGCGGGATTTTCTGCGATCCACAGAAAGGATGTGAGGCCGAAAGCAAAGTATGCAATCATCTATCGCCACCGGAGCGAGTATTCGGTATCAATCATGTGCAAATTCTTTGGAGTATCCCGAAGCGGATACTATGACTTTGTAAAACGGCTTGGACGGCCCGAACGCGATGCAGAACTGGCTGCGAGAATAGAAGAATGTCAGAAGAAGACAGATACGACTTACGGTTACAGACGGGTCTGGAAGTGGCTTCAAGACAGAAACATCAAGAGAAATCCGAAAACCGTACTTAAAGTAATGAAAAAGTACGGCTTGTTGTCAGAGATCCGCCGTCGTCGCCAGTGGGTAAACCTTGGACAGCAGGTACATAAATACAAAAATCATCTAAACCGTCAGTTCTGGGCTGAAAAGCCAAATATGAAGTGGGTTACGGATATTTCCTATATCCATACCAAAGAAGGTGTGCTGTATCTGTCCATGATCCGGGATTTGTATGACAACAGCATCGTGGCTTATAAGACAGCATCTAGGCAAACGGTCAATCTTGTTTTGGATACAATACGGCTGGCAATGAAGAAGGAGAAAAAGAGAGTCGCTGCAGAGTTGCAGCTCCACAGCGACCAAGGGTTTCAATACACCTCGCAAGCATATTTTAACCTAACTCAATCTTATGGGATAATGCCGTCAATGTCAAGTAAGGGAAACCCGTATGACAATGCAATGGCAGAAAATTTCTTCTCCATTTTGAAAACAGAGTGTATCTACCGGCATAAGCCGAAGACACTCAAAGAGGCAAATAATCTGATTGACAGATACATTCATTTCTATAACCACGAGCGCATCCAGAACAAAACCGGAGTGGCGCCGCTAACGCTGCGCCACTCCGCTTAAAAATTTATATTCCTACATAGGGGCCTTTTTGTGCTGTCCGCACATACTGGGGCAGTTCACTCGTTTGGTGGGGGCTGTTTTTTATAAAAAAATATAATTCCTTGCTTTATAATCTTCTCATAATTGCATTATTTTGACTCTTGATTGGAC
>JAZNRW010000002.1:0-11906 GCA_045590835.1 Faecousia sp. | reverse complement strand
GATCATCCAGGGCATTACCGAGGCTTGTGCTGAGGAGAACGCACCTGTGATCCTGCAGGTGTCCAAGGGCGCCCGCGCTTATGCAAACCCCACCTATCTGGTGAAGCTGGTTGAGGCTGCTGTGATCGAGTGCCCCAACATTCCCATCGCTCTGCACCTGGACCACGGTGACAGCTTCGAGACCTGCAAGTCCTGCATCGACGGCGGCTTCACTTCCGTTATGATCGACGCTTCTTCCAAGTCCTTCGAGGAGAACATCGAGATCACCAAGAAGGTGGTTGAGTACGCACACGATCACGGTGTTGTGGTCGAGGCTGAGCTGGGCTCCCTGGCCGGCATCGAGGACGATGTGAAGGTGGCTGCTGAGGCTGCTTCCTACACCCGTCCTGAAGAGGTTGAGGAATTTGTGACCCGCACCGGTTGTGACTCCCTGGCCATCGCCATCGGCACTTCCCACGGCGCTTACAAGTTCACCCCCGAGCAGTGCACTGTCAACGAGCAGGGCATTCTGGTTCCTCCCGCTCTGCGTTTCGACGTTCTGGAAGAGGTAACCCGCCGCCTGCCCGGCTTCCCCATCGTGCTGCACGGTTCTTCCTCCGTTCCCCAGGAATATGTTGCCATGGTTAACGCCAACGGCGGCAAGATGCCCAACGCCATCGGTGTTCCCGAGGAGCAGCTGCGGAAGGCTGCCGCTCTGTCCGTGTGCAAGATCAACATCGACTCCGACCTGCGTCTGGCTCTGACCGGTACTGTTCGTAAGTACTTCAACGAGCATCCCGATCACTTCGACCCCCGCCAATACCTGAAGCCCGCCCGCGCCAACATCAAGGAGATCGTCCGCCACAAGCTGGTGAACGTTCTGGGCTGCGCCGGCAAGGCATAAGCAATTCCTACTTAACAAAAATGGACTCCCTCACCCGAGGGAGTCCATTTTTTCTATCAGTCAAACGCGCGCCATTGCTGTCATGATATTTGCGGGTGTATTATTTTCTTCTGTAGGCTTCCGGAATTCCCAGCAGATAATCCGCCGACACCCCAAAGAAATGGCAAAAGGCAACAATATCCTCTACACTGGGTTCAAATTTACCGCACTCGATGTAAGAGATCTTACGTTGGGTCATATTCACCGCCCATCCAAGCTGGGTCTGGTTCAAATCCCGGTCCTCCCGGAGGTTTCGGATCTTCTCCCCTAACGACAGTGCCAATTCCATCACCTCGGGTATATTCTAACCTAGACACAAAACTTCTATTGACTTTTAGATGTAAAATGTCTATACTAAATTGTGACAATGTTTTTGTCTGATAAAAAAGAAAAGAGGTACCATTATGAAAAAAATCGTTTCCCTGATTATGGCTTGTATTCTTCTGCTTGGTTTATGCGCTTGCAGCAGTGAACCTTCACTGGTGGGCACAGCGCCCACTGGTGATAACGCTTCCACTGAATTACCTGACACTGACGCAGCGAATACCGAGCCCCCCGCCACTGATGCACCCACCGCTGACAGCAAGGTATTCAAGCTTGGTGACTCCGTAGAACTGGACGACGTCGTTGTCAGCTTTTTGGATGTAACCGAAAGCACCGGCGAACAATTCCTTGAGCCCGCAGAGGGCAATATCTTTGTGCTTTGCGAATTTGAAATCACCAACAATTCCGATAAGGAGCTGGCTGTTTCCTCCATGCTGAGCTTCGAGGCGTACTGTGATGATTACACCTGCGAATACAGCTTAAGCGCGCTGATGGCAAAGGGTGACAAAGACCAGCTGGACGGAAGTGTTGCCGCGGGCAAGAAGATGAAAGGTGTTATCGGTTATGAGCTCCCCTCCGATTGGAAGGAATTGGAAGTTCACTACACCCCTGATATTCTGGATAACGACAAGATCATCTTTGTTGCCACAAACGGCTAAACCAAACCAGAGGCTGCGCCGGCAAGGCCTGATTTACATCTTAACCTGCAAAAAACCTCCCGTTTTTCGGGAGGTTTTTCTATCATCGGTTGACTTTGCAGGCAAGCAGCAGTATGATGGAGAAAAATCCTTTTCAGGAGGCGATCCTCGTGATACGCTGGCTCATCGGCGATATGGGAACACCGGGAGAGTATATGTACACTTCCATTCACTGGTACTCCCTTGCCGCTGTGGTTCTGGTTTTCTTTGCTGCAGTGATTTTCTGCCTTTGCAATCGGCAAAACGCCGGGCGCTGCCGGAAGTTTTTGATTGCGGTGAGCATCTTTCAACTGTCCTTTGAGATTCTTTGGCGGCTTGTTTACCTGTTTATCAAAGGAGATTCCGTTTTGTGCTGGTGGCCTATGTATCCCTGCAATCTGGGCGGCATTTTGATCCCGCTGGCAGCCTTGCTGAATCTGCGCAAGCTCAAGAAGCCGTTCTACCTGTTTGGCTTTGTGGGAGGTGTTTTGACCTTCGCTCTGCCGGAAGGGATCTTTTCCAGCGATGTGCTGGTGTTCCCCATTCTCAAGAGCATCTTGCAGCATACGGGGCTTTTGCTGATTCCTGCTATTGAACTGATCAGCGATACATACCGACCTACATTGAAAGATTACGGCTGGGTTATTGCCGGCTGCTTTATTCACCTGCTCAACTGTGAGGGCATTGACCGGCTGCTGGGCTTCACCGGAGACTATATGTTCTTCCGCAGTGGTATGCCCTTCGTAATCCCCGGCGTACCCCAGTGGATCACCCTGTCGGTGTTCGCTATGCTGGTGCTGGCGGTACTGAGCTTTTTGTGCGACATCCCCGGTTCTGTCCGGTTTCTCAAAGGAAAGGATAAAGTCCATACCGAATCCGCAGGCTCCTGAAAGGAGCCTGCTTTTGTTTGGGAGAAAAACGCCCCGGTACTTGTAAATCCTTACAAAATGTGGTAA
Organism: Faecousia sp.; assembly: GCA_045590835.1. Taxonomy (GTDB): domain Bacteria; phylum Bacillota; class Clostridia; order Oscillospirales; family Oscillospiraceae; genus Faecousia. Next base: position 9,027 of record JAZNRW010000002.1, on the reverse strand, counting down.
ACTAAATTGATTTTACAGCCTGGAGGCAATAAAAATGAAATGGTATACATTCCCATAGCAATTCTTCCCCAAACAACAAAAAACAATTTGGAGGAAATGTTATGTCAACTTTAATCGAAGAAATCAGCCGGCGCAGAACCTTTGCCATCATCTCTCACCCGGACGCCGGTAAAACCACCCTGACAGAAAAATTTCTGCTCTACGGCGGCGCCATTGCTCAGGCAGGCGTTGTCAAGGGTAAGAAAAATTCCCGTGCTGCCACCTCCGACTGGATGGAGATTGAAAAGCAGCGCGGCATTTCCGTCACCTCCTCTGTGATGCAGTTCCAGTACGGCGGCTTCTGCATCAACATTCTGGACACCCCCGGTCACCAGGACTTCTCCGAGGATACCTACCGGACACTGATGGCCGCCGATGCCGCCGTCATGGTCATTGACGGCGCCAAGGGCGTAGAGCCCCAGACCCGGAAGCTCTTTAAGGTCTGCGCCATGCGGCACATCCCCATCTTCACCTTCGTCAACAAGATGGACCGGGAGACCAAGGATCCCTTTGATCTGCTGGACGAAGTAGAGCGGGAGCTGGGGATCGAGACCTATGCTATGAACTGGCCCATCGGCTCCGGCAAGGACTTCCAGGGTGTTTACGACCGAGAAAAGAGCCAGCTGCTGTTCTTCTCGGGTCTTAACGGCAAGGCTAAGGCTGAGAAGCAGGAAGTAGACCTGTACGACAGCCAAGTGGCTACCCTTCTGGATTCCGAAACCAAGCATCAGCAGCTGATCGACGATGTAGAGCTGCTTTCTGCCGGTCGGGAGATGGATCTGGAGGCCGTGCGCAGCGGCCAGCTGTCTCCTGTGTTCTTCGGCTCTGCGCTGACCAATTTCGGCATCGAGCCGTTTTTGGAGAACTTCCTGAAGCTGACCCCGCCCCCTCTGCCCCGTGTGGCAGACTGCGGTGAGATTGACACCTTCAGTCCCGACTTCTCCGCCTTCGTTTTTAAGATCCAGGCCAATATGAATAAGGCCCACCGGGACCGGCTGGCCTTTATGCGGATCTGCTCCGGCAAGTTCCAGAGAGATACCGAATATTATCACATGCAGGGCGGCAAAAAAATGCGCCTTTCCCAGCCCCAGCAGCTGATGGCTGCGGAGCGTGAGATCGTGGAGGAGGCCTACGCAGGTGACGTGATCGGCGTGTTCGACCCGGGCATCTTCTCCATCGGCGACACCATCACCGTTCCCTCCAAGAAGTTCCTCTACTCCGGCATTCCCACCTTCGCGCCGGAGCATTTCTGCCGGGTGTCCGCCAAGGACTCCATGAAGCGGAAGCAGTTCGTCAAGGGCACGGAGCAGATCGCCCAGGAGGGCGCTATCCAGATCTTCAAGGTCCCCAACTCCGGTATGGAAGAGGTGATCGTGGGCGTTGTGGGCACACTGCAGTTCGATGTGTTCCAGTACCGGATGAAAAATGAGTACGGCGTGGATCTGCGGATGGATATGCTGCCTTACGAGGAGATTCGCCTGATCGACAGCTACCCCGGCGACCTGTCCGATTTGAATCTGGGCTCAGATGCGGAGCTGCTGGAAGACTATCGCGGTCACAATCTGCTGGTGTTCAGTAGCTACTGGGCCATCGACTTTACCTGCAAGCGCAATCCCGGTCTGACGGTAAAGGAAATCGTGGTAGAAGAGGGTTGATCCCATGAAAGCACAACTGAAAATACTGCCTTTGATCATCTTGGGCAACGGTATGCTGGCCTTTGCCGTGTGCGCCTTTGTGGTGCCCTACGGCATTATGCTGGGAGGCAGCTCCGGCGTTGCATTGACGCTGCAGCACTTTTTCCCCCAACTGCGCCTGTCGGTGATTACTGCTGTAACGAATATTTTGCTGTTTATGCTGGGTTGGGTATTTCTGGGCAAGAAATTTGCCGCCACCAGCCTGCTGTCAACCTTTATCTATCCTATCGAGCTGGCAATTTGCGAAACACTTCCTGTGGCTACCTTGTTCCGGGAGGAGGTTCTGGTGGCAGGCCTGTTTTGCGGTATCCTCATCGGTCTGGGAATCGGTCTTGTGATCCGCTCCGGCGGCTCCACCGGTGGTATGGACATCCCGCCTTGTATTTTGCAGAAGTATTTCGGCATTCCTGTGGGTACCAGCCTACTGTTTATGGACACTGCCATCGTGCTGATGCAGGTGGCCTTCCGGGGGCTTGACGGTGTCCTGCTGAGTATTCTGGTGATTATGGTGACCTCCTTTGCCATCAACCGCACTCTGGTGTCCGGTGAGAAAAAGGTGCAGATCACCATTATCTCTCCCCAATATCCGCAGATCCGCCAGGAGATCCTGAGCACTATGGACTGCGGTCTGACCCTGCTGGATATTGAAACCGGCTACGAAGGCAAACCGCAAAAAGCCATTTTGAGCGTGGTATACGCCCGCAAATATCCCCAGATCCGGGATGCGGCGCTGAAGATCGACCCCCACGCCTTTGTGATCGCCAACGACGTGACCAATGTGAATGGCCGGGGCTATACCATCGGTCGCTACGCCGAATAACGCCTCATAACAAACAAAACCGCCTGCATTCGGTGGGTACTCATAAAACAGTTAAACCGACCTATGGTTACGATCATAGGTCGGTTTTTACATTATGTACCAGATTCGAAAAGGCTCCCTTTACACAGGGGAGGTTTTGGCACGATGCAGAATCACACATAATGCACGACACCTAAGGGTGTATAGAAGTGCGCCCTTAAACTATTCGACAAATTGGAATTGGCTTAATCGATGCCGAACTTAAATGTATTGTCCACCCCAAATGTACCGAATGTCTTAACGACCATACGATACATAGCCTTTGCATGGATTCTATCGTGCCACAAAAAGCGGCGCATCACTTTACGGAGTGACCAAAGCTCATCATAGCTTCCCTCAATGACTGCATTGTCCAAGAAGTTTGGTCTTTGCTCTAAACGCGCAAAACCCCTTTTTCTGCAATCGTATATTGTGCCTTCGTTATCAACATCAATATCGATTTCCGCAAAGTAATAGGAGTTCACATTCTTTGTGTGTTCGTACATCTCCTGTGCAGTTCGTGGCACAGCTCCGTAAAATGTCCGTCTTTGAGGCAGACAACTCTCGTTCTTATTAGAGATAGAGGAATACAGAGCATGGAAATCCCTTGCCGATTTCAAAACAAGTACCTTTAGTTCTTCATATTCCTCCCGTGAGAGTGGTGCTTTCTCGGTATCAAACAGAATATCAGAATCTGCATCTGCTATTTGCAAATCGCAATCTTTTTCTTGGACGATTTCAATATCAGTATCGTGTTTGCATTCTTGACCAAGCCACAAAGAATATGCTTCTATTTCTGCACTCATTTTTGCCATTGCGACTTCAAGACTACTTCCCCTCGTATAAGCACCAACGCAATCAACTGAATATAATAGCGTATCGTTGCCATTATGTTCCCAGACACATCTCATTATGATACCTCCGTATGATTTGAGTTTTTGCTCTGGCGCGGCAGCGCCCAAGGCTCCCTCTGATGAGGGAGCTGTCAGCGAAGCTGACTGAGGGAGAGATTATTAACAGTCAAATCTATGTATTCGCATACACCACGAAAGTTGCGGTCTATATCTAAATTACAGATTCTGATCACTGTCAGTTTCATGCTCTCCAAATCTTTTGTACGAAGATTGTCTTTTTCTTCCTGCTCAGTTGTATAGTGTCCGCCGCCATCCAGTTCAACAACCAATCCAATCTTCGCACAATAAAAATCAACGATGTAATTCCCAATTGCCTTTTGCCGTTGAAACCTTATTGGGTAACTTCTTAGAAATTCATACCATAGTTTTCGTTCCCATGGCGTCATATTTCTTCTAAACATTTTGGCAAAGGGGATATTCTCTTTATTGTACTCTTTCATTTTCTCTCCCCCAGTCACCTTCGGTGACAGCCCCCTCGTCAGAGGGGGCCTTTGGTGCGGTGCGTAACTGTTAGACAAATTCAAGTTGGTCTAACTGTTTTGTTTATTCTAACACATAGCTGTAGCGTATACAAGAAACAGTCCCGGCAGTGCATGCTGCCGGGACTGAAACTGTTTTACGAGCACTCGCCATTACAGCAGGCGGTTTTTTCTTAGTACTGGGTGGGCTCGATATGCCAGATTTCCTCTGCGTACTGGCGGATGGTACGGTCGGAAGAGAACTTGGCGCCGCTGGCCACATTCATCAGACACTTCCGGCCGAAGCTCAGCCGGTCTGCATAGTCCCGGTTGGCCTGCAGCTTAGCATCCAGATAGGATGCGTAGTCCAGCAGCAGGAAGTAGTGGTCGGCCTTGTGCCAATGGGTGCCGTCCAGCAGGGCGTGGTACAGCTCTCTCTGGTCGTCATCGGTGGGCACAGTGCCGTCCACCAGGGTATCGATGGCCCGGCGGAGCCGGTCGTTCACATCGTAAATCCCCCGGGCGTAGTAGGTATCCCGGGCGGCATTGATCTGCTCTACGGTATGACCGAAGATATAGTTGTTCTCCATACCGGCTTCCTTGACGATCTCCACTTTAGCGCCGTCCAGAGTGCCCAAAGTCACCGCGCCGTTCAGCATCAGCTTCATGTTGCCGGTGCCGGAGGCCTCGGTGCCTGCAGGAGAGATCTGCTCGGAGATATCCGCTGCGGGAATGATGGACTCGGCGTAGGAGCAATTGTAGTTCTGGACAAAGACCACCTTTAGCTTGTCGGCCACATCCGGATCGTTGTTGATCATCCGGGAGATCCGGTTAATATAGCGGATCACCGCTTTGGCCCGGGCATAGCCGGGGGCGGACTTAGCGCCGAACAGATAAACAGTCGGCTGGAAGTCGGTGAGGCTGCCGTCCTTCAAGCGGAAATAAATATCCACAATAGACAGGGCGTTCATCAGCTGCCGCTTATATTCATGCAGCCGCTTGACCTGAACATCAAAGACAAAATCGGGGTTCAGGCGAATGCCCTCCCGCTTGTAGATCACCTCGCACAATTGCTCCTTCTTCTGGCGCTTGACCCCGTTGAACTGGCGGACCAGATCGTCATCGATCATGGGCTTGAGCTTCGCCAGCTTATCCAGATCCTTCAAGAAGTCGCCGCCGATGCGGTATTTGATCAGCTGGGTCAGCTCGGGATTGCACAGACCCATCCAGCGGCGAGGTGTTACGCCGTTGGTCTTGTTTTGGAATCTCTCCGGGAATGCCTCATACCAGGCGTGGAACACATCGTCCTTCAAAATCTGGGAGTGGATCTCCGCCACGCCGTTCACATAGCTGCCCACATATACGCTGAGGTTTGCCATGTAGGCGGTGTTATCCTGCACAATATACAGACCGGGATGCTCAGAGCGCAGCTTGGCATCGATCCGGCAAATAATATCCACGATCTCCGGCACAACGGAGCGCAGCAAATCCAGATTCCACTTCTCCAGCGCCTCGCCCATGACCGTGTGATTGGTGTAGGAGAAGGTCTTCTGGGCGATCTGGAAGCTCTGCTCAAAGTCCATACCCTCTGCCATCAGCAGACGGATCAGCTCCGGGATAGACATGGCCGGGTGGGTATCGTTCAGCTGGACGGCGTAAAACTCCGCAAAATGGCTCAGATCGCTGCCGTGGGCGGACTTATACACCCGCAGCATATCCTGCAGGGATGCAGAGGACAGCACATACTGCTGCTTGATCCGCAGGCGCTTACCCTCCCAAGTGGAATCGTTGGGGTACAGCACGCGAGTAATATCCTCAGCCTTGTTCTTCTGGGTCAAGGCCCGCAGATAGTCCTGGTCGTTGAAGGCGTTAAAATCCAGCTCCTCCTCTGCCTCGCACTGCCACAGACGCAGGGTGTTGATATTCTTTGTGCCGTAGCCGATGACAGGCACATCGTAAGGCACTGCCAGAACCGTATGGTCCGGGAAGTGCACCTTCACAGTATGGTTATACCGGCGGTAGGACCAGGGATCACCGAATTTGGACCAGTCGTCCGCATTCTCCTTCTGGCTGCCGTTTGCGTCAAAGCTCTGCTTAAACAGGCCGAACTTATACCGCAGGCCGTAACCGGACAGAGGGATATCGGTGCTGGCGGCAGAGTCTAAGAAGCAGGCAGCCAGTCTGCCCAAACCGCCGTTACCCAAAGCGGCATCTTCGATGTCCTCCAGGATAGCAAGATCCACCCCCTGCTCAGCAAACAGCTGCTTCATCTCATCCAGGATTCCCAAATTATACAGGTTGGAGTACACCAGACGGCCGATCAGATACTCGGCAGAGATGTAGTAGGCCTTGCGGGTGTGCATACGGGTATGCTTGGCGTGATTCCAGTTATCGGAAATCGCCATCATCACCGCTTCACCCAAGGCCTCGTGCAGCTCCTGGGCGCTGGCCTCCCGCAAAGACACGTCATAGGTGTACTTCAGCTTGGCTTCTGTCCACTTTAGGATATTCAAACAATTATAGCTCATAAATATGCTCCATTTCCAACAGACAGTTTGGTCATTACCGCTGTTTTTCTCTTTTTTACAACCGACCGTAGGTTTTGGTCAACTTCAGGATCCGCTGCGCCAGGTCATCGCCGGCAAAATCCTTCCCTGCCCGCCAGGTCCAGTTGTCACCGGTCCGGGTGCCGGGAAAATTCATGCGGGCTTCTGCGCCCAGTTCCAGATAATCCTGCACCTGCACCACTGCCAGATCAGACACGCTGGCAAGGCACAGGCGGATCAGACTCCATACCGGATCCTTCTCCCCACCGGCATAGCTTAGGGCATAAGCCACGCTCTTGGGATCTCCCTCCGAAAGCCACTGCTTTAGCGGCATATTGTCATGGGTGCCGGTGTAGCAAACGGTGTTTCGGCAGTATGTATGGGGTAGGTACAAGCAGTTTTCATCACTGTCAAAGGCAAACTCCAGCACCTTCATGCCGGGGTAGCCGGATGCGTCCCGCAGGTCGTGGACATCCTGGGTCAGCAAACCCAAATCCTCTGCGATCATCTTTACCTTGGGCAACCGGGTACGCAGGGTATTCATAAAGTCCAAACCCGGGCCGGGCAGCCATTGGCCGTTCCGGGCGGTGGTGTCCCCATAGGGCACTGCCCAGTAGCCGGCAAAGGCCCGGAAGTGGTCGATACGGATCACATCGTAGCGGGCGGCTGCGCCCTGCATCCGGTGGATCCACCAGCTGTAGTCTTCTTTTTTATGCAGCTCCCAGCGGTACAGGGGATTTCCCCACAGCTGGCCGTCTTCACTGAAATAGTCCGGCGGACAGCCTGCCACCGCAATAGGATCGTAATTTTTATCCAGCAGGAACAGTTCCGGATTGCTCCACACATCCACGGAATCATAAGGCACATAAATAGGCACATCGCCGATGATCTGCACGCCGGAATCATTGGCATACCGGTGCAAGCGCTGCCACTGGGCGTCAAACAGGTACTGCACAAAGCAGTAGAACCGGATTTGCTCCCCCAGTTCCTTTCTGGCCTGCCAGATGGCCTCCGGGTCCCGGAACTTAAGACCGTCCTCCCAGTTGTACCAAGGCTGACCGGCAAATCGGGCCTTTAGAGCCATATACAGGGCATAATCCGGCAGCCAGCTGCCGTTTTCCCTGCAGAAAGCATCCAATGCCCGGTCATCCCGGAATCGGCTGTAAGCCAAACACAGAACTTCCAGACGGTGCTGATACAGCAGACCAAAGTCTACACGGCTGGGGTCCTCGCCCCAGGAACATTTTTCAATCTCCTGCCGTTGCAGCAGGCCCTCCTCCACCAGCAGATCCAGATCGATCAGGTAGTGATTGCCCGCAAAGGTAGAGCAGGACTGATAGGGGGAGTCGCCGTAGCCGGTAGGCGTCAGGGGCAGGATCTGCCAATACTTCTGTCCGGCTTTCTTCAAAAAGTCTATAAATTTATAAGACTCCTTGCCCATGGTACCTACGCCGTAGGGGCCGGGCAGGGAGGTAATATGCATCAAAATACCGCTTCCGCGCATAAATAAGATTCCTCTCAGCCTAGTAAAACAGTGTATGGCAATTTCTTCCTCTGGGTTCCTACCCGTCCGGAAAGTATAGCCGTCAGCTACCGAAACCATACCCTTTTGGGCATAGTTTTCCCATTGTCCACACTCTAAAAGAGTATACCTTATTTCTGGGATTTGTCAAGAAAAACCACGCAGTTATCGCGCTTTTCCCCGTTTTTCCCAAAATATTCCTGCAATTTCCCAAAAATTCATACAAAACGAGAAATCCCCGGCGAACCGGGGATTTTTGTGATTATTTTAAACTGTAGCAGCCGTCGCTTTGTACATCCAGGCTGCAGCTATAAAATGCTGTCATCGCCTGGGCCAGGTACAGGGCATCCTGCACGCCGGCGGTTTCCACCGGAGAGTGCATGGCCAGTTGGGGCAGGCCGATATCCACGCTGGGTACTGCCACCTGAGACAGGGAGATATTGCCTAAGGTAGAGCCGCCGGCAATGTCTGCCCGATTGCAGTAGGTCTGCACCGGCACGTTGGCGCCTGCGCAAACTTTCCGGAAGATGGCAGCAGATACCCCATCGGTGGTATAGCGCTGGTTGGCATTGAACTTCAGTACCACGCCCCCGTTGATCACCGGCGCGTTGGCTGCATCTGCCAGCTCCGGATGGTTGGGATGGACCGCGTGGGCATTGTCGGCAGACACAAGGAAAGAACGGGACATCTGCCGGTGTTCATCCAGGCCTAAGCCGACGCAGATCCGGTGGATGGCACTGCGCATAAAGTCAGAGGCAGCGCCCTGATAGGAAGACGATCCCACTTCCTCGCTGTCGAACACGCACAGCAGGGGGATATTGTCAGTAGCTTCTGCTGCCAAAAATCCCCGGGTGCAGCCCCAGGCGCATTCCAGGTCATCCAGAGCGGCGGAGGAGATGTATTCGTCCTCCATGCCCCATACCGTTGCGCGCTGCCGCAGCGTCAGATACAGGTCACTGCCCAGAATCTTACCTCCGGCGGCCTCTTCCAGCAGCGCGGCGCATTTTCCGGCTGCT
>JAZNRW010000001.1:0-10843 GCA_045590835.1 Faecousia sp. | reverse complement strand
TTGAGTTGCCAATTTGTCTTCCTAAGACCGCTTGGCCTCCGACTTGGTTGATTACAAAGGAGATGTTTTCCAGACAGTCAAACTCCCCATCGGGGTACCGGAAGGAGAGGTTCCGGAATTCGATCTTGCCCTGAATATCAGGCAGATCCGCCACGCCGGGCTGATCGATCACATCCTGCTTGGCATCCAGAAGCTCGGCGATCCGCTTGATGGAGGCCTTGCCCCGGGAGGTGATGTCGATCAGCTCGGACACCGCCATAATGGGCCAGATGATAGAGTTGAAGTAGCCGATGAACTCCACCAGCTGACCGGCATTAAACCGGCCCTCGTGGACCAGATATCCGCCGTAGCCCAAAATCACGCAGATCACGCTTTCCACGAACAGCATCACCATGATCCGGAAGGTGGTGGCGGCCTTGGTGAAGGCGATGTTGGCTTCCTCGTTTTCCTTATTCAGCTTCTTAAAGAACAGCAGTTCCTTGGCTTCTTTCACAAAGGCCTTGATCACCGCAATGCCGGAGAAGCTCTCCTGGGAGAAATCGGAGAGGTTAGAAAAGGCCTCCTGCCGGGCGTCCCACTTCTTGGTCAGGTGGTTGCCCACCACAATGGAGCAGGCTAACAGCAGGGCCATGGGGATCATGGAAAGAACGGTGAGCAGATGATCCATGCGCCACATTTTGATAACGGCCAAAACGCCCAGGAACACCGCGTCACACAGCATGAGCAGACCCCAGCTGAAGGACTCTTGAATGGTGTCCAAATCATTGGTGAACAGGCTCATCAGGTTGCCTACCTTATTGACCTGATAGTACTCCCGGCTTAAGTCCTTGCAGTGGCTGAACATCCGGTTCCGCAGATCGCTTTCCACCCGGATGCCAGCGCCGAAAAAGCAGATTCGCCACAAAAACCGACCCAGCACCATCAGCAGAATGATCACAACCAGGGGCATACAGATACTATCCAGCAGAAAGTCCATGTCAAAGGCTACCTGCACACCGTTTTGGATCACAAATCCGTCGTTGATACCGTTGACTACCAGCTGATACAAATTGGGGATCATCAGCTGCAGATAGTCAATGGCGATCAGCGTCAGCAGACCCGGCAGCAGCAAATAGATATATTTCAGGTAATAACGGTTAATATGCTTTCCGAATATCAAGGCATCCACCTCCTTGCAAAAATATCATTCATTGCATTATAGCATAGCCTGTCCGGTTTGGCAAACATTTGTTAAAAATTCTGCCCAAAGAAAAAACCTCTGCAGACTTCCTGCAGAGGTATGAGATTATTTCAGCTTTTTGCCGTCCAGAACCGCCTCTACCAGGGTATCCCCGTCGTAGCGCAGCTTCAGCAGAAAGAAGGGGGCGTCCTGCCATATTAGATCCAGAAAGATCCGATCGCCCTCCCAGGTGGGAAGCTGGCTGACAAACTCCCGGCTGACCCAACGCAGCTCCCCTTCGTCACATTCCTTTAATTCGCCGGTAAAGCCGGCGGCGGTGAACAGGTACATATACTCCCCATCCCAGGGACCGTTGGTGAGAAAAGTAACCACGCCCCGGCATTTCCAGCTTGTCAGGGTCAGCCCGGTCTCCTCATAAGCCTCCCGCAGCAGACATTCGTCGGGGGTCTCGTCCCCTTCAAATTTGCCGCCTATGCCGATCCATTTGTCCTGGTTCACATCGTTTTTCTTTTTTGTGCGATGGAGCATCAGCACATCGTTTCCCCGGGTGATATAGCAAAGGGTGGAGTTGATCATAGCGTGTGTTCCTTTCTATTTCACCAGCTGGATGGCGTGATACAGGTTGGTGGCGGTGACGGTCTCGTGACCTTCTTCCTTTTCTCCGTCTAAGGTCCAGCTCATGTGGGCGCCGGCATGGATGACCACCTGCTTTGCGCTGCGGAAGGTCATCATTTTGCAGTTATACTGCTGATTTTTCACTGCCAGAATACACTCGGTCAGTTCTGCCATGCTCTGAGGTGTCCGCACCAGCAGGATCTCAAACAAACCGTCACCCATATCCACCTGATTGGGGTCCAGGGTGAGGATCCCGCCAATGCTGGTGGAGTTGCAGATAGCGCCGAACAGGTAATCGTCTTCCAATACTTCCCCATCCAGCTCCATCCGCACATGCTCCTTGCGGATCTGGGAAAGCTCATAAATGCCCTCCAGCAGATAAGCGGTATGCCCCAGGGCGTTTTTCACATTCTGGGGGGTGGAATAGCTGGCCTTGGTGAACGCGCCAAAGGAGGCCACATAGGAAAAATACCGGGTGCCGAACTGCCCCACGTCATAGCGCTCCGGCTTGCCGCTGACAATGGCCTGGGCCGCAGCCACGGGATCGGAGGGCAGATGTAAGGAGGAAGCAAAGTCATTGGTAGAGCCTGCGGGGATATAGCCGATGGGCAGATCCAACCCAGACTCCAGAAGGCCTGTGACGGTCTCGTTAAAAGTGCCGTCTCCGCCGCAGCAGACCACAAGATCCATATCGGACGCCAGTTCCTGCACTGCCCGGGTGGCATCTCCCTGACAGCCGGTAATATATACCTGCACATGAAAACCCGCCCGATTGAACACAGAGAGGATCTCCGGCAGGATCTTGTTGGCCTTCCGGGTGCCTGCGCAGGGGTTGAGAATAAACAACAGTTTTTTCATAGACTCACCTGAATGTTACGATTGTTTAATAATTATTATATCACCTGTGAAAAAAAGCGCAAGGGAAAGAAGCGGACTTTTTGCGGTTTCCCCGGAAAGTTTACGAAATTTTCAAAAAACCCGCCGGTTGACAGCCAATATGTTTTGCGTTATACTACAAATAATGATATAGGACAGTTCGTGACCATCCTGTCGGTAAACAAAACTAGGGAGTAAGATGGGCGTTTTATGTGCTCATTTTGTTTATGGGCACGGCTGTGCCCATTTTTTATTGGAGGAAAGCTGATGAATAAAAAGGCCCGGTTTCTTGCCCGCGGGGCGCTGATTGCAGCTATGTATGTGGCATTGACCTATTTGCAAAATTTTTTAGTCCCCAATTCCACCTCCATGGCCATTCAGTTCCGGGTATCGGAGGCCCTGTGTGTGCTGGCCTTATTCACCCCGGCGGCCATCGGGGGCTTGAGTGTGGGATGCCTCATATATAATGTAAGCTATGCCGCCTCCTTGCCCCTGGATTTTCTGGTGGGTACATTGGCGACCCTCACCGCCACCGCCGGCATGTGGCTGGGGCGGCGGGTCACGGTGAAAGGGTATCCGCTGCTTTCTATCCTGCTGCCGGCTTTGACCAATGCGCTGCTGGTAGGTTGGGAGCTGAGCGTGTATATTGGCGGCGGCTTCTGGCTCAATGCCCTGTACGTGGCCATCGGAGAAGCAGCGGTGCTGCTGACATTGGGTTCGGCGCTCTACTATATCATCCGCGCCAGAAAGCTGGACCGGCATTTGTACCTATAAAAAATTCCCACCCGAAAGGGTGGGTGTCCGTAAAACAGTTGCACTCCCGGTATTATCTACCGGGAGTGTTCTTGTATAGATTACAGTTTTGTGTTAAAATAAACCAAACAAGCAGACAAGCTTAAATTGGGGGGGTGAGGATATGTTGATAAAAATAGGTGATTTTGAATTTTCAGAAGTTTGGGACGGTGTTTTTTATAAAAAACTATCCAATTACCCAAACGTATCTGATTGGGAAATCAGAACCATTATTGAGTTCATAGAATATGAAAAGAAACACGGCAGAACCTGCGACATCGAATGTGACAACGAAAGTACATTGCAGACAGTTTTAGATGGCATTAAGCAAAAAGAAACCTATCTTTCTACACCTCGCCCCAAACTGCTGACGGAGTGCACCGCCTGTCCATACAGAAAAGGTTGTGTTACAGATTTTGTATGCCACACAACATCCGCTGATAATGCAATCAAGATTTTTGAGTGCGGCAAGTTGTTATCTGCCCTAAATGCACGGCAAGTCCCCGTTGAGATTCTGATGAACGAGAAGCGAAATGCAGCAAATGATCCAGCGGATTACTTTGAATATATCATGCTTGCTTGGGGCAACTGTCAAGCGGGAGATAGATTGATAATGGAGCGCAACTTAGGACGGTTCCCCAATAATAATGATTTAAGCATCGATTTTATTCCAGGCATACGTTTCTATTTTAAGTATGAACAGATAATATCACATCCCAATACCGTATTTGATGGCGTTCTGCCTATGAAGGTCAAGGATGAAATACTCCTCAACGACTGGGTTTATAAAATTGTGATACCAACCAGATTAAAGACAGTTCTTGAACCATATGTGCCTGCAAATTTGATTGACAGAATTATCTACATTGAAAACAATTGTAAAGATATATGGGATTGGTCTGAAAAAGTATATAGGATTATTGAGCAAACGACAGACAGATAAATCCGCTTTATCAAACAGATAAAATGGCGCACGTCTATACACTGTTTGGTGTATTGCGCAATCTGCGGTTTTGCACCGTACCAAAGCCTCCCTCTGATGAGGGAGGTGGCAAAAATCTTTGATTTTTGACGGAGGGAGAGAATATGAAAGACTACAACCAAGAGAACATCCCTTTGGCTAAGGCATTGCGGAAAAATATGACCCCGTGGGAACGGAAATTATGGTATGATTTTTTGCGAAACTATCCGGTGCGTTTTCAAAGGCAAAAAGCAATTGGAAACTATATCGCAGACTTTTATTGTGCCAAGGTGAGGTTGGTCCTCGAGCTTGACGGTGGAGGGCACTATACGCCGGAGCAGGCAAGAAAAGATGAACAGCGGATCAATGATTTGAACGCCATGAATCTAACGGTAGTAAGGATTTGCAATTTGGATATTGACCGAAATTTCTGCGGTATATGTGAGTATGTTGATCGTTTGGTGCAGAATTCTCTCCCTCAGTCAGCTTCGCTGACAGCTCCCTCGTCAGAGGGAGCCTTGGATGCTGCGGTATCGAAACAATAAGCAAAAATCCTCCCTATGACAAATCTTCATAGGGAGGATTTAACTGTTTTACGGACGCCCGTCTAAGGGTGGGAATAGTTTTTAGTCCTCAAACTGGAGAATGTCCTTGTAGCGTTCCTTGAAGATGGCGTACACAGCGTCCAGTGTCTGCTCGCTCTCCACGGCCACATAGTTCTCGTTCTCCTCGTCCACAGGCTGGACTTCCAGGATCACGATCTCGTTGGATTCCTCGGGCATCAGGATCAAGTACTCAGTGCCTTCGTATTCGATGCAATCCAGATACTCAAAATTGATGTCCTCGCCGTGCTCGTCGGTGAGGGTCAGAATGGAGGACTCTTCCTCCTGCAGGATCTCTTCGTTTGCCATGATTGTTTCCTCCTTATCTCTGGATCCGGCCGGAGCCGTCGCCGCCGGCCAGCTTTTCTACTTCTGCCACGGTGACCATATTGTAGTCGCCCTCAATGGAATGCTTCAGGGCAGAGGCTGCCACAGCAAACTCCACCGCAGCCTGGGTGGACTTTCCGGTGAGCAGGCTGTAGATCAGACCGCCGCCGAAGGAGTCGCCGCCGCCCACCCGGTCGATGATATGCAGGTCGTACTTTTTGGAGAAGCAGTACTCGTTATCGGCAACGTTGTACAGCATGGCGCTCCAGCCGTTGTCGAAGGCAGAGTGGCTTTCCCGCAGGGTAATGGCAACCATTTCGAAGCCGAACTTATCGGCCAGCTGCTTGGCAACGGACTTGTAGCCCTCGTGGTTCAGGCTGCCGCCGTAGATATCGGTGGCCTCGGCCTCAATGCCGAATACGTCCTTGGCATCCTCCTCGTTGGAGATACATACATCTACGTACTGGCACAGCTCGGTCATGGCCTTTCTTGCCTGGTCACGGGTCCAGAGCTTGCCCCGGTAGTTTAAGTCGCAGGAGATCTTGATGCCCCGGGCCTTGGCAGCCTGGCAGGCCTGCTTGCAGATCTCCACCAGATTCTCGCCCAGTGCCGGGGTGATGCCGGTGAAGTGGAACCATTGGGCGTCCTCGAAAATCGCATCCCAATCAAAGTCTGCAGGGGAGGATTCCTGAATTGCGGAGTGGGCCCGGTCGTAGATGCACACGGAGCCCCGCTGAGAAGCGCCCTTTTCGTTGAAGTAGATACCCACACGGTCGCCGCCCCGGACGATCTTGGTGGTGTCAACGCCATAGCGGCGCAGGGAGTTGACGGCAGCTTGACCGATGGCGTGGGCAGGCAGCTTGGTGACGAAAGCAGCGTCCAGACCGTAGTTGGCCAGAGACACGGCCACATTGGCCTCGCCGCCACCAAAGGTGAACTCCACATGGTCACACTGGACAAAGCGCTCGTAGTTATAGGGCTGCAGGCGGAGCACCAGCTCGCCGAAGGTGATGATTTTTGCCATTACTTTCTTGCCTCCTTGTCAATTTCTACGGACTTGCGGCACAGTTCGGTGATCTCTTCCCACTTGCCGTTCTCGATCAGGTCAGCGGTAACCATATAGCTGCCGCCGCAGGCGCAGATCACAGGGCAGGAAGCGTACTCGCTGAGGTTTTTCAGGCTGATGCCGCCGGTGGGCATGACCTTGAACATGGGGAAGGGAGCGGCCATGGCCTTGATTTTGGCAAGACCGCCGGACTGCTCGGCAGGGAAGAACTTCAGCACCTCCAGACCCAGCTTAAAGGCTGCATGGTAGTCGGTGGGGGTGGTGCAGCCGGGGAAGACGGTGATGCCCTTCTCCTGGCAGTACTTGACGATCTCGATATCCAGACCAGGGGTGACCACAAACTTGCCGCCGGCGGCGATGGTTTCGTCCACCTGCTGGGTGGTCATTACCGTACCGGCGCCTACGATCATCTCCGGATGAGACTCGGTCATAATGCGGATGGCATCGGCAGCACCGGCTGCCCGGAAGGTGACCTCTGCCACAGGCATGCCGCCGGCGCACAGGGCGTCCGCCAGAGGCTTGGCATCCCGCTGGGGGTTAGAGAGCTTAATAACAGGCACAACGCCAATTTCGCTGATTCGTTTCTGCAATTCGTTCATATTGTCCTCCAAAGATTAAAAAATCGGTGGGTTTTCCGCATTTTTCTGACTAACATTATAAGTAGAAAACGGGAACCTGTCAATTGAAACGGACAAAACAACAAGTTATGCAAAAGGAATCACCCAAATTACAATCCACAAAAAAGCAGGAGGCGTGTTGCCTCCTGCTTGTGTTTCAGAACGCCACCCCGGCGGATTTCATCTGCAGCTGCAGCTTGTCCGCGATCAGGGCGATAAATTCAGAGTTCGTTGGTTTGCCTTTCGTGTTTGAAACAGTATATCCAAAGAACCGTTGCAGGGTATCCAGATCCCCTCTGTCCCAAGCCACCTCAATAGCATGGCGGATGGCACGCTCCACCCGGCTGGGGGTGGTTTGGAAGGTCTTTGCCACCTGGGGGTAGAGGACCTTGGTGATGGCGTTGATCACATCCATATCTTCCACGGCAATGATGATGGCCTCCCGCAGATACTGGTAGCCTTTGATGTGGGCGGGCACGCCGATCTCGTGGATGATCCCGGTGACCATGGTTTCAATATTTTGTTTGCCCGGATTACATCTGGCGGGCATCCGCAGGCTCTCCCCACCCCGGATCTCCTCCAGCCGCTCCACAAGGGCATCCATGTCGCAGGGCTTCAGCATCAAATACCGCACCCCCAGATTGGCGGCGGTGGATGCCACATAATCGGTGACGAACCCGGAGGTGGCAAGCACGGTGGGCTTGCGCTCCAGGGTATTGATCGCTTTGAGAACGCTGATGCCGTCCTTCTTGGCCAGCATCATATCCAATACCAGAATGTCCGGTTGCCGGTCGGCAACCAGAGCGATGGCTTTGTCGCCATCGTTGGCGGTGTCCAGCACCTGAAAGCGGTCAGCCTGATGTAAGATGGCGGCAAGACTGTTGCAGAATTCTTCCGAATTGTCCGCAATGATAACAGTGGTGTGATGATCCATAAGTTCCTCTCCTGACTTTTGAAGATGATTCCCCTAAAAAATTGTGGTAGGCTGCCTACCGCTTTGCGACAAATATAATTTAGCATAATAAAACGCTTTTTGCAAGGGAAAATAAAAACAATTGCTCGACAAAAAACGCCAAAAAATCACAAAAATCAGAAATTATGAAACATTTCGACACAATTCGACCTGTGGATAAATTTCCGGCAGCCGTTGACGCAGGGTGGGTTTTCATGTAAAATAAATGCAAATGAATTTAAGCAGGAGGAATACACTATGAATGACGTATGGAATCTGGAACGGATCTACCCGGGCTTTGATGCGCCGGCCTTTGCCCAGGATATGCAGGAACTGGAAAAGGTCGTGGGTCAGCTGCCGGAATTTGTCGCAAAACTGGAGAACATCGATCCTTTGCAGGGCCTTACCGACGGCATTGCCCTGCAGGAGAAGATCAACGATCTTGCCAACAAGCTGGCGCTGTATGCCAGCCTGCGGCAGTCCGCCAATACCCGGGACAGTGAGGCCGGCTCCCGGATGGGGCAGATTATGTCCTTGCTCTCCGGCACCGCAGGCCCTCTGGCTGCCTTCAATGCCTGGGCAAGTAAGCTGCCCAATCTGATGGAGCTGGTAGAGGGCGACGAGAACCTGAAGGACTACACCTGGCTGTTCCAAAACATCCGGGAGGACAGCCGGTATCTGCTGCCCGGCCTGGGTGAGGAGATCATGGCCCGGATGGAGATGTCCGGCGGCTCTGCCTGGAGCGACCTGCAGTCCTATCTGACCAGTGTTGTGCCGGTTTCCTACCGGGGCAGTACTACAAACCTGTCCTCTATCCGGAATCTTGCTTATGACGCCGATCCGAAGGTTCGTAAGGATGCCTATGAGGCGGAGATCGCCTGCTACGACCGGATCAAGGATTCCGTGGCCTTTGCCCTGAACTCTATTAAGCTGGAGACCATCACCGATTGCAAGCTCCGTGGCTACGCATCTCCTCTGGAGCGGACGCTGAAGCGTTCCCACGTGGAGCAGAAGACTCTGGATGCTATGCTTTCTGCTATGGATGCATACCTGCCCAAGTTCTGGCAGTACCTGAAGGCCAAGGGCAAGGCGCTGGGTCATGAGAACGGTCTGCCTTGGTACGATCTGTTCGCCCCTATGGGCAATGCCTCCACCAAGTTTACCGCAGAGGACGCCCGGAACTATCTGGTGGGTCTGTTCTCTGAGTTCGACAAAGAACTGGCTGACATGGTGGCCACCGCATTCGATGATGCCTGGATCGATTTCTACCCCAGAGACGGCAAGCGGGGCGGCGCATTCTGCGCCGGCGTGGAGAGCCTGGGCGAGAGCCGGATCCTCACCAACTTTGACGGCATGTTCACCGATGTGGTGACCCTGGCCCATGAGCTGGGACATGCCTTCCACAACCAGTGCATCAAGGAGCAGCGCTCCTTAAATAAGGACTACTCCATGCCCGTGGCGGAGACTGCCTCCACCTTCAACGAGTGCGTGGTGATGGCATCTGCCATCAGCAAGGCTGCCGACAAGGCAGAAAAGCTGGCCCTCATCGAGTCCCAGCTGCAGGACGCCACCCAGATCATCTGCGACATTTATTCCCGCTTCCGCTTCGAGGCAATGGTTTTTGCCAACCGGGAAGAGAAGTTTATGGATGCCGATACCCTGTGCGGCTTTATGACCGAGGCCCAGAGACAGTCCTACGGCGACGGTCTGGATCCTGCTTGCCAGCACCCCTTTATGTGGATCTGCAAGAGCCACTACTATGGTCCTACCTTCTATAACTTCCCCTACGCCTTCGGCGGCCTGTTCGCCCGGGGTCTGTATGCCCAGTATGAGAAGGAGGGCGCAGCCTTTGTGCCCAAGTACAAGAAACTGCTCTACACCACCACCGTGGCATCTGCCGAGGATACCGCCAAGGTGGCAGGCATTGACCTGACCGATGAAGCTTTCTGGCGCAGCGCTTTGCAGACCATTGCAGACCAGATCGATCTGTTCTGCCAGCTGGTAGGTGAATGAGATGAACGAGACCATTCGGAATTTATGTGCATTTTTGGACAGCGCCCACAGCGTCTACCATGGGGTGGAAGCTCTGCGCCGGATGCTGGAGCAGGCAGGCTATACCCGGCTGACGGAAGCCGGGGCGTGGGAGTTGACTCCCGGCGGTAAGTATTACCTGACCCGGGGCGGCAGCGCTGTGGTTGCCTTCCGGGTTCCGGAGGGAACGCCCAAGGGCTTTTTGATCAGCGCCAGCCATGCAGACCGTCCCTGCTTTAAAATTAAGGAAAATGCTGAGCTCACCGGCACCTACACCCGTCTGGCGGTGGAGCGCTACGGCGGTATGCTCATGGCGCCCTGGCTGGACCGGCCCTTGTCCGTTGCCGGTCGGGTGACCGTAGAGACAGAAGACGGCGTGCAGACCCGGCTGGTGGATTTCGACCGGGATCTGCTGCTGATCCCCAATGTGGCCATCCACATGAACCGGTCTGCCAACGACGGCTATAAGTGGAATCCCGCGGTAGACCTGCTGCCCCTGCTGGGAGGAAAGGCATCTGCCGGCAAGTTTGCCGCAGCTTTGGAGGAATTGGCCGGAGGCAAGGTGCTGGGTCATGACCTGTATCTGTATGTGCGGCAGAAGGCTGCGGTCTGGGGTATGGAGGAGGAATTTATCTCCTCTCCGGCGCTGGATGATCTGGAATGCGCCTGGGGCTGTACCCGGGGCTTCCTGGCAGCAGAGATGACTGATAACATACCGCTTCTGTGCGTGTTCGACAGCGAGGCAGTGGGTTCGTCCTCCTATCACGGTGCAGCCTCCGCCTTTATGAGCAGGACCATTGGCCCGATCTGCCAAGCGCTTGTTC